>NZ_JBFAQK010000023.1:0-103957 GCF_040677245.1 Streptomyces kurssanovii | reverse complement strand
GGCTGATTTCGCGCAGCGAAATCCAGCCCGCCCGGCGATTGAGGGCACCGCGCGAAGCGCGGTACGCCGCCCGCAGGGCGGTACGGGGTCCGGGGCTTGCCCCGGTTTCGGGAAGGGGCGGGGAGGGGACAGAGCCCGCGCAGCGGCCACCCCGCCCGCCGGACCACGGGCAGAGTCAGCACTCCCAGGACCGATGCCGGGCCACGCGGACCGAGACCGAAAAACCGGGCCGGGCCGGGCGGAGCCAGGTCGCGCCGCGCGCGGCCCCGGAAAACCCCCGTTACGACTGCGTCAGGCCCGCCACCAGTTCGTCCGCCGCCCGGTACGGGTCCAGCTCGCCCGCGACGATGCGCTCCGCCAGCGCGCCCAGGCGCCGGTCGCCGTGCAGGTCGCCGATGCGTTCCCGCAGCGCCGTGACGGCGATCGTCTCGACCTCCGTCGCCGCCCGCCGGGCGCGGCGCTCGGAGAGGACGCCGTGCTCCTCCATCCAGGCCCGGTGCTTCTCCAGCGCCTCGACGACCTCGTCGATGCCCTCGCCCCGCGCGGCGACCGTCTTCACGATCGGCGGGCGCCAGTCCCCCGGTCCCCGGGACTCGCCGAGGCCCAGCATGTGGTTGAGCTCGCGGGCCGTGGCGTCGGCCCCGTCGCGGTCCGCCTTGTTGACGACGTAGACGTCGCCGATCTCGAGGATGCCCGCCTTGGCGGCCTGGATGCCGTCGCCCATGCCGGGTGCGAGGAGCACCACCGACGTGTCGGCCTGGGAGGCGATCTCCACCTCCGACTGGCCGACGCCGACCGTCTCGACCAGGACGACGTCGCAGCCGGCCGCGTCCAGGACGCGGATCGCCTGCGGCGCCGCCCACGCGAGGCCACCCAGGTGGCCCCGGGTGGCCATGGAGCGGATGTACACGCCGGGATCGGAGGCGTGCTCCGACATGCGGACGCGGTCCCCGAGCAGCGCCCCGCCCGAGAAGGGCGAGGACGGGTCGACGGCAAGGACGCCGACCCGCTTCCCGGCCTTCCGGTAGGCGGAGACGAGCGCCGAGGTGGACGTGGACTTGCCGACGCCCGGCGAGCCCGTCAGGCCCACCACGTACGCGCCGCCGGTCAGCGGGGCTAGCGCCGCCATGACCTCACGGAGCTGCGGCGACGCCCCCTCCACGAGTGAGATCAGCCGGGCCACGGCACGCGGCCGGCCCTCTCTCGCCTGGGCGACCAGCTGGGGTACGTCCACCATCGTGCTGCTCCGATCGTTCTGCGCGTACGGGCTTCGGCGCCCAGGTTGCTGCTACGCGTACTTACTTGGCGGGGACGCGGACGATGAGAGCGTCGCCCTGGCCGCCGCCGCCGCACAGCGCCGCCGCACCGACGCCGCCGCCGCGGCGCTTGAGCTCCAGCGCCAGGTGGAGCACCACACGGGCGCCGGACATGCCGATCGGGTGGCCGAGCGCGATCGCGCCACCGTTCACGTTCACCTTTTCCGGGGTGACGCCGAGGTCCTTCATTGACTGGTGGGCGACGGCCGCGAACGCCTCGTTGATCTCGATGAGGTCCAGGTCGGAGACGTCCAGGCCCTCCTTCTTCAGGGCGTGCCTGATGGCGTTGGACGGCTGGGACTGCAGCGAGTTGTCGGGGCCCGCCACGTTGCCGTGGGCGCCGATCTCCGCGATCCACTCCAGGCCCAGCTCCTCGGCCTTGGCCTTGCTCATCACGACGACGGCGGCGGCGCCGTCCGAGATCTGCGAGGACGTACCGGCGGTGATCGTGCCGTCCTTGGCGAACGCGGGGCGCAGCCGGCCGAGCGACTCTGCCGTCGTCTCCGGGCGGATGCCCTCGTCCTTGGAGAACAGGACCGGGTCGCCCTTGCGCTGCGGGATCTCGACGGGCGTGATCTCCGCCTCGAAGAGGCCGTTCTTCTGGGCGGCCGCGGCCCGCTGGTGGGAGAGCGCGGCGATCTCGTCCTGCACTCCGCGCGGGATGCCCAGGCGGGTGTTGTGCTTCTCCGTCGATTCGCCCATGGCGACATTCTCGAAGGAGTCGGTCAGACCGTCGTGCGCCATCGAGTCGAGCATCTCGATCGCGCCGTACTTGTAGCCCTCACGGGACTTCGGCAGCAGGTGCGGCGCGTTGGTCATGGACTCCTGGCCACCGGCGACGACGATGTCGAACTCGCCGGCGCGGATCAGCTGGTCGGCGAGCGCGATGGCGTCGAGGCCGGACAGACAGACCTTGTTGATGGTGAGCGCGGGGACGTTCATCGGGATGCCCGCCTTGACGGCGGCCTGGCGCGCCGGGATCTGGCCCGCACCGGCCTGGAGCACCTGCCCCATGATCACGTACTGCACCTGGTCGCCGCCGATACCCGCCCGGTCGAGCGCGGCCTTGATGGCGAAGCCGCCGAGGTCGGCGCCGGAGAAGGACTTGAGCGAGCCGAGCAGGCGGCCCATGGGCGTGCGGGCTCCCGCGACGATCACGGAGGTGTGAGCGGTCGTTCCTGACATGAGGACGATCCCCTTTCAGCCGCGGCTGAGGAGTGAACGAGGGTTTACTCAAATGTACTGAGCGGTACGGCTCCGGGTCACCGTGCCGCCGGTGTGATCGCGCGCACGTTGCGTAACCGGCGGCGGGGCGCTGCACTGGTCGAATGCTGACGCGAATCGACCACATCGGGATCGCCTGCTTCGACCTCGACAAGACCGTCGAGTTCTACCGGGCCACGTACGGCTTCGAGGTGTTCCACTCCGAGGTCAACGAGGAGCAGGGCGTACGGGAAGCCATGCTCAAGATCAATGAGACGTCCGACGGCGGCGCCTCCTACCTCCAGCTCCTGGAGCCGACCCGGGAGGACTCCGCGGTCGGGAAGTGGCTGGCCAAGAACGGCGAAGGCGTTCACCACATCGCATTCGGAACGGCCGACGTGGACGCGGACGCGCAGGACATCCGCGACAAGGGCGTGCGGGTGCTGTACGACGAACCGCGTATCGGCTCGATGGGCTCGCGTATCACCTTCCTCCACCCCAAGGACTGCCACGGCGTACTCACCGAACTCGTCACGTCTGCAACGGAGCACTGACCCTAAGGATTCCCGGCCCGGTAGAGTGGGCCGTTCCGGGCCGGGGCCGGGTCGGGGCCGTGCCGCGTCTCCGTCGTTGATCTGTCACCATTCCCCGGGGGGCCGTTCGCCGGCGAACGGTGCTCGTTTGGAGACAGTTGCGACCAGGGGACGGATGGGACCGCGCAGTGCGGGGCTACGAACGCCAGGAGAGCCACCGAGCTGACGACGACCACCTCTCGCGGTTCGAAGCCGAGATGGACCGGCTGAAGACCGACCGGGAGAAGGCCGTCCAGCATGCCGAGGACCTCGGCTACCAGGTCGAGGTATTGCGCGCCAAACTCCACGAGGCGCGGCGCAATCTCGCCTCCCGTCCGGCCTACGACAGCGCCGACATCGGCTACCAGGCCGAGCAGTTGCTGCGGAACGCGCAGATCCAGGCCGACCAGCTCCGGCAGGACGCCGAGCGCGAGCTGCGCGAGGCCCGCGCGCAGACCCAGCGCATCCTTCAGGAGCACGCGGAGCACCAGGCCAGGCTCCAGGCGGAACTGCACGCCGAGGCCGTCCAGCGCAGGCAGCGTCTCGACCAGGAGCTGGCCGAGCGCCGCCAGACCGTCGAGTCGCACGTCAACGAGAACGTCGCATGGGCCGAGCAGCTGCGCGCCCGCACCGAGTCGCAGGCGCACCGGCTGCTCGAGGAGTCCCGCGCCGAGGCGGAGCAGTCACTGGCCGCCGCGCGTGCCGAGGCCGCCCGCATCGCCGAGGAGGCCCGCAGGCGGCTCGGCAGCGAGGCGGAGACCGCACGCGCCGAGGCCGAGGCGATCCTGCTGCGCGCCCGCAAGGACGCCGAGCGGCTGCTGAACGCCGCGTCCAGCCAGGCGCACGAGGCCACCACCCACGCCGAGCGGCTGCGCTCGTCCACCACCGCCGAGTCCGACCAGGCCCGCCAGCAGGCCGCGGAGCTCAGCCGCGCCGCCGAGCAGCGGCTCCAGGAGGCGGAGGAGAAGCTCCGCGAGGCCCGTGCCGAGTCTGAGAAGCTGCTCTCGGAGGCGAAGGAATCCGCCGCCAAGCAGCTGTCGTCGGCCGAATCGGTCAACGAGCAGCGCACCCGCACCGCCAAGGCCCAGATCGCCCGGCTCGTCGAAGAGGCGACCAAGGAGTCGGAGACCCTCAAGTCGGAGGCGGAGCAGGCGCTCGCCGACGCCCGTGCCGAGGCGGAGAAGCTTGTCGAGGCCGCGGCGGAGAAGGCCCGTGCGGCCGTCGCGGAGGACTCGGCCGCCGCGCTCGCCAAGGCCGCCCGCACCGCCGAGGAGGTGCTGACCAAGGCGTCGGAGGACGCCAAGGCCACCACCCGCGCGGCGAGCGAGGAGGCCGAGCGGATCAGGCGCGAGGCCGAGGCGGAGGCCGACCGGCTGCGCGGCGAGGCCGCGGAGCAGGCCGACCAGCTCAAGGGCGCCGCCAAGGACGACACCAAGGAGTACCGCGCCAAGACGGTCGAGCTCCAGGAGGAGGCCCGCCGGCTGCGCGGGGAGGCCGAGCAGCTGCGCGCCGAGGCCGTCGCCGAGGGCGAGCGGATCCGCGGCGAGGCGCGCCGCGAGGCCGTCCAGCAGATCGAGGAGGCGGCCAGCACCGCCGAGGAGCTGCTGACCAAGGCGCGCACCGACGCCGACGAACTGCGCTCCCGGGCGAGCACCGACAGCGAGAAGGTCCGTACCGAGGCCATCGAGCGCGCCACGACGCTGCGCAAGCAGGCCGAGGAGACGCTCGAGCGCACCCGCGCGGAGGCCGAGCGGCTGCGCGCGGAGGCGGAGGAGCAGGCCGACGGCGTAAGGACGGCGGCGGAGGCCGCCGCGGCCGAACTGCGCGAGGAGACCGAACGCGGCATAGCGGCCCGCCAGGCGGAGGCGGCGGAGGAGCTGACCCGCCTTCACACCGAGGCGGAGGCACGGCTCGCCGCCGCGGAGGAGCGGCTGGCCGAGGCCCGCGCCGAGGGTGAGCGGATCCGCCGCGAGGCGGCGGAGGAGACGGAGCGGCTGCGCGCCGAGGCCGGCGAGCGGCTGCGCGCGCTCCAGGAGCAGGCGGAGACGGAGGCGGAGCGGCTGCGCACCGAGGCCGCGTCCGACGCCTCCGCGTCCCGCGCGGAGGCCGAGGCCCTCGCCGTACGGCTGCAGAGCGACGCCGCCGCGGAGGCCGAGCGGCTGCGGACAGAGGCCCAGGAGACCGCCGACCGGGTGCGCGCGGAGGCGGCGGCCGCCGCCGAGCGCGTGGGCACGGAGGCCGCGGAGGCACTGGCGGCCGCGCAGGAGGAGGCGGTACGCCGCCGTCGCGAGGCGGAGGAGATCCTCGGCTCCGCACGCGCCGAGGCCGGCCAGGAGCGCGAGAGGGCCCGCGAGCAGAGCGAGGAACTCCTCGCGTCCGCCCGCAACCGGGTCGAAGAGGCGCAGACCGAGGCGCACCGGCTGGTCGAGGAGGCCGACCGGCGTGCCACCGAGATGGTGTCCTCCGCGGAGCAGACGGCCCAGCAGGTCCGGGACGCCGTCAGCGGGCTCCAGGAGCAGGCCGAGCAGGAGATCGCCGGCCTGCGCAGCGCCGCCGAGCACTCGGCGGAGCGCACCAGGACAGAGGCGCAGGAGGAGGCGGACCGGGTCCGCGCCGACGCGTACGCGGAGCGGGAGCGGGCGGCGGAGGACGCCGGCCGGCTGCGGTCCAGGGCCCAGGAGGAGACGGAGGCCGCGCAGGCGCTCGCCGAGCGGACCGTCGCCGAGGCCATCGCGGAGGCGGACCGGCTGCGGGCGGACACCGCCGAGTACGTACAGCGGATGCGCACGGAGGCGTCGGACGCCGTCGCCACGGCCGAGCAGGACGCGGCACGGACCCGCGCGGAGGCCCGTGAGGACGCCAACCGCATCCGTTCGGAGGCGGCCGCACAGGCCGACCTGCTGATCAACGAGGCGACGAGCGAGAGCGAGCGGCTGCGCACCGAGGCCGCGGAACTGCGCGCGTCGGCGGACGCCGAGGCGACGCGGCTGCTGACGGAGGCCGAGCAGATCAAGGTCGACGGCGAGGCCGAGATCGAGCAGATGCGGGCGGCCGTACGGGCCGACCGCGAGCAGGTCCTGGACGAGGCGAGGAAGGCCGCCGACAAGCGGCGGGCCGACGCCGCCGCCCAGGCCGACCAGCTCATCGGCGAGGCCAGGGGCGAGGCCGAGCGGATCACGGCGGAGACCGCCGCGGAGACGGAGCGCCTGCGGGCGGAGGCGAACAGCGACGCCGAGCGGCTGCGTGCGGAGGCCGCGGAGACGGTCGGTTCCGCGCAGCAGGCGGCGGAGCGGATCCGGGCGGAGGCCGAGCGTTTCCGGGCGGAGACGGAGGCGGCGGCCGAGCGGCTGCGGGCCGAGGCCCGCGCGGAGGCCGACCAGCTGCTCGACGAGGCACGCGAGGCTGCCGCGAAGCGCCGTGCGGACGCCGCCGAGCAGGCCGACCAGCTCATCGGCAAGGCCCAGGAGGAGGCGCTGCGCGCGGCCACCGAGGCCGAGGCGCAGGCCGACGCGATGGTGGGCGCGGCCCGCAACGAGGCGGAGCGGCTGGTCTCCGAGGCCACGGTCGAGGGCAACTCGCTGGTGGAGAAGGCCCGTACGGACGCCGACGAGCTCCTTGTCGGCGCCCGCCGGGACGCGACCGCCATAAGGGAACGCGGCGAGGAGCTGCGGGCCCGGGTGGAGAGCGAGATCGAGGAGCTGCACGAGCGGGCCCGCCGGGAGACGGCGGAGCAGATGAAGACCGCCGGTGAGCGTGTCGACAATCTGGTCAAGGCCGCGGAGGAGCAGCGAGCGGAGGCGGAGGCGAAGGCCAAGGAGCTTCTCGCCGAGGCCAATTCGGAGGCGAGCAAGGTCAGGATCGCCGCCGTGAAGAAGGCGGAGGGGCTCCTCAAGGAGGCCGAGCAGAAGAAGGCCGAGCTGATCCGCGAGGGCGAGCGCGCCAAGGCGGAGGCCGACCGGGAGGCCGGGCGGACGGTCGACGAGGGCAAGCGGGAGCTGGACGTACTGGTGCGCAGGCGCGAGGACATCCAGGCGGAGATCTCCCGTGTCCAGGACGTGCTCGAGGCGTTGGAGTCGTTCGAGGCCCCGTCCGCCGGAAAGTCGGCGTCGGGAGGCGGCTCCGGCGGCGGCGTCAAGGCCGGTGCGTCAGCAGGGGTTACCCGTTCGAGTGGCAAGTCATCCGACGGCTAGCCACTCAAAAGGCTGGACATTCTCCAGATCAAACCGGCATCCGCTCGATGACACGCCGCTCGGGCCCCTAGGATTCCCTCTAACACCTCACCGGTCTCATTGACAGGAACCCCATGAGCGACACTTCCTCCCCCTTCGGCTTCGAGCTCGTGCGGCGTGGTTACGACCGCGGTCAGGTGGACGACCGCATTACCAAACTCGTCGCCGACCGTGATAGTGCTCTGGCCCGAATCACCTCTCTGGAAAAGCGCATCGAGGAGCTCCACCTCGAGACGCAGAACGCCCAGGCCCAGGTCAACGACGCCGAGCCGTCGTACGCGGGTCTCGGTGCGCGTGTCGAGAAGATCCTCCGCCTCGCCGAGGAGGAGGCGAAGGACCTGCGCGAGGAGGCCCGTCGCGCCGCCGAGCAGCACCGTGAGCTCGCCGAGTCCGCGGCCCAGCAGGTGCGCAACGACGCCGAGTCGTTCGCCTCCGAGCGGAAGGCGAAGGCGGAGGACGAGGGCATCCGCATCGTCGAGAAGGCGAAGGGCGACGCCCAGACGCTGCGCAGTGAGGCCCAGAAGGACGCGCAGTCCAAGCGGGAGGAGGCGGACGCGCTCTTCGAGGAGACCCGCGCCAAGGCCGCCCAGGCCGCCGCGGACTTCGAGACCAACCTCGCCAAGCGCCGCGAGCAGTCGGAGCGGGACCTGGCGTCCCGTCAGGCGAAGGCGGAGAAGCGTCTCGCGGAGATCGAGCACCGCGCCGAGCAGCTGCGCCTCGAGGCGGAGAAGCTGCGTACGGACGCGGAGCGCCGTGCCCGTCAGACGGTGGAGACCGCGCAGCGCCAGGCCGAGGACATCGTGGCCGACGCGAACGCCAAGGCCGACCGTATCCGCAGCGAATCGGAGCGCGAGCTGGCGGCGCTCACCAACCGCCGCGACTCGATCAACGCCCAGCTGACCAACGTCCGCGAGATGCTGGCCACGCTGACCGGTGCCGCGGTCGCCGCGGCGGGCACGCCCGCCGACGACGAGCCGATCTCCCGTGGAGTCCCGGCGCAGCAGTCCCGCTGACGCTCCCTCCGGCGGTTCTCCACAGGTGCCCGGTGCCGTTCAGGCACCGGGCACCTGTGCGTCCGGCCCGTCCCCGTCACCCTGTTGCCCGTCGGTGTCACCCCGATGCGGAAGGGACTCCTTCCCTTCCCGGAACCCGGTGGCGGACGCTTCCCGGCGCCCGTAGCGTGAACGCATGATCGAGCTCGAGGGTCTCACCAAACACTTCGGCAGCAAGGTCGCGGTCGACCATCTCTCCTTCAAGGTGCGCCCGGGGGTGGTGACCGGATTCCTCGGCCCCAACGGGGCGGGCAAGTCGACGACGATGCGGATGATGCTCGATCTCGACAATCCCACCAGCGGCACCGTCAGGATCGACGGCCGGCACTACCGCGAGCTCGAGGAGCCGCTGAAGTACATCGGGGCGCTGCTCGACGCCAAGGCGATGCACGGCGGCCGCAGCGCGTACAACAACCTGCTCTGTCTGGCCCAGGCGAACCGCATCCCGCGGAGCCGGGTCGCCGAGGTCCTCGACGTCGTGGGGCTGACGCCGGTCGCCAGGAAGAAGTCGAAGGGCTTCTCCATGGGTATGGGCCAGCGGCTCGGAATCGCGTCCGCGCTGCTCGGTGATCCCGAGATCCTGATGTTCGACGAACCGGTCAATGGTCTGGACCCCGAGGGAATTCACTGGATCCGCAATCTGATGAAAGCCCTCGCGCAAGAGGGCCGGACGATCTTCGTTTCTTCTCATCTCATGAGTGAAATGGCCCTGACCGCCGATCACTTGATCGTGATCGGACAGGGCAAGCTGCTGGCCGACACCTCGATGGCCGATTTCATCCAGCAGAACTCGCGCAGTTATGTGCGGCTCCGCTCCCCCCAGCAGGAAGAGCTGCGGGACGCCGTGCACCGGGCGGGCATGACGGTCGTCGAGACGGACAACGGCACGCTGGAGGTCGACGGCGCGAGCACCGAGCAGCTCGGCGAGCTCGCGGCCGAGCACCGCATCGTGCTCCATGAGCTCAGTGCCCAACGCGCCTCGCTCGAGGAGGCGTTCATGCAGATGACCGCCGGCTCCGTGGAGTACCACGCGCACTCCACCGGCGCGGGCGCGCCACCACCGCCCGGCCCCGAAGCCCCGCCGTCCGGCCACGGCGCCCCGCAGTGGGCCCCGCGCAAAGAGGGAGCCTGACCGATGGCATCCGTACCCGCCGTCCTCCAGTCCGAGTGGACCAAGATCCGTACGGTCTCCTCCACCCGCTGGACGCTGATCAGCGCGCTCGCCG
This sequence comes from Streptomyces kurssanovii, assembly GCF_040677245.1. NCBI lineage: Bacteria > Bacillati > Actinomycetota > Actinomycetes > Kitasatosporales > Streptomycetaceae > Streptomyces > Streptomyces kurssanovii. The sequence continues at coordinate 94,359 of NZ_JBFAQK010000023.1, read as the reverse complement.
TGACCGTCGCGATGGGCGCGGCCCTGTGCGCCCTGATGAACGCCACGTTCGACGACCTGCCCGACGCCGAGCGGCTGACGTTCGACCCGACCCTCATCAGCTTCTCCGGGATGGTGCTCGGTCAGCTCGCGATGGTCGTCTTCGGCGTCCTCGTCGTCGGCACCGAGTACAGCTCGGGCATGATCCGCACCTCGCTCGCCGCCGTGCCGCAGCGCGGCACGTTCATCTTCAGCAAGATCGCGGTGGCCGGGCTGCTGGCGCTCGCGGTCGGGATGGCGACCAGCTTCCTCACGTTCTTCATCGGCCAGGCGCTGCTCGGCGAGCACCGCACCACGATCGGCGAGGAGAACGTGCTGCGGGCCGTCGTCGGCGGCGGCATCTACATGGGTCTGATCGCGGTCTTCTCGATGGGCGTCGCCACGATGCTGCGCAGCTCGATGCTCTCGCTGGGCATCCTGATGCCGTTCTTCTTCCTGGTCTCCCAGATCCTCTCCGCGGTACCGGGCGCCAAGGACGTCGCGCGCTACTTCCCCGACCAGGCCGGCGCCAAGATCATGCAGGTGGTCCCGAACGCCATGAACAGCGGGGAATCCCCTTACGGCCCTTGGGGCGGCCTGGGCATCATGTTGCTGTGGGTGGCCGCGGCGCTCCTCGGCGGCTTCCTCGTGCTGAGGAAACGGGACGCCTGACGGGCCCGTAGCCGTATCTGCTTGGGCGGAACCATCAGGGCCCGGCTATCCTCCTAGCACTTACGGGGGCGTACGGCTGCACCGCCTGTGCCCCGACGACCCGAAAGTCGATGGGGCTGGAGAATGATCGAGGCAGTCGGCCTGACGAAGCGCTATGGCGCCAAGACGGCCGTGTACAACCTTTCCTTCCAGGTGCGGCCGGGCGCCGTCACCGGATTCCTCGGCCCCAACGGCGCGGGCAAGTCCACGACGATGCGCATGATCCTCGGCCTCGACCGGCCGACGTCGGGCCAGGTCACCATCGGCGGCCTGCCGTTCCGGCAGCTGCCGAACGCACCCCGCCAGGTCGGCGCGCTGCTCGACGCCAAGGCGGTGCACGGCGGCCGAACCGCCCGCAACCACCTGCTGTCGCTCGCGCAGCTCTCCGGCATCCCGGACCGCCGGGTCGACGAGGTGCTCGGCGTCGTGGGCCTCCAGGGCGTGGCGAAGCGGCGTTCCAAGGGCTTCTCGCTCGGCATGGGGCAGCGGCTCGGCATCGCCGCCGCGCTGCTGGGCGACCCTCAGGTGCTGCTCTTCGACGAGCCGGTCAACGGCCTCGACCCCGAGGGCATCCTCTGGGTGCGCAACCTGATGAAGCAGCTGGCCGCCGAGGGCCGTACGGTCTTCGTCTCCTCGCACCTGATGAGCGAGATGGCCCTCACGGCCGACCACCTGATCGTGATCGGACGCGGTCAGCTCATGGCGGACATGAGCGTGAAGGACTTCATCTCCCACAACTCGGCGGACTTCGCCCGGGTCCGTACACCGCAGACGGAGCCCGAGCAGCGGGAGAAGCTCCTCGCCGCCCTGACCGAGGCGGGCGGCCAGGTGATGCCGGAGCCGGACGGCGCGCTGCGGGTGACGGGCCTGCCGCTGCCCCGCATCAGCGACCTGGCACACGACGCGGACGTACGGCTGTGGGAGCTGTCGCCGCACCAGGCCTCCCTGGAGGAGGCGTACATGCGGATGACGCAGGGGGCGGTGGACTACCGCTCGACGGCGGACGAGAAGTCCGGGCTCATGCAGCAGCCGCCGATGGGACACGTCCCGCCGCAGCCGCACATCCCCGAGGTGCCGCAGCAGGGGTTCTACGCCCCGCCGCCGCCCCACCCCGGCCAGAACCCGTACGCGGCTCCGGTGCCGGCCGCACCGCCCGCCGCCGCCCCGGCCGAGGCCCCCGCTCCCCCGGCGGCCGCCCCCGCCGACCTGACCAAGCCCGAGGACGCACGATGACCACTCCCTACCAGCAGCCCGGCTCGTACGCCTCCCCGATCCCGGTGCGCGGGGCCAGCCTCGGTGACGCGCTCCTGTCCGAGTGGACGAAGATCCGTTCCGTGCGCTCCACGATGTGGACGCTGGGCGTGATGATCGTGCTGATGCTCGGCATCGGTCTCGGGGTCGCCGCGCTCGTGTCCGCGGCCGGCGAATCGGCCGGCCTCGGCGACTCGTCCGCGCTCGGCATGGGCTTCTTCGGCGTCCTGCCCGGCTCGATCTGTGTGATGACGCTGGGCGTGCTCACCATCGCGTCCGAGTACAGCACCGGCATGATCCGTACGACGCTGACGGCCTGCCCGAGCCGCGGCCGGGTCCTGGCGGCCAAGGCCGCCGTCTTCTTCCTTCTGGTCCTCACGATCACGACCCTGGTCGCGGGCCTCGTCGCCGTCATACAGAACGCGATGGTGGAGGCGGTCGAGCCCACCGGTGACGAATGGCTGCGCGCCTCCGTCGGCGTGGGCGTCTACACCGCCTCGCTCGGGCTGTTGTCGCTGGCCGTGGGCGCCATGATCCGGCACTCGGCCGGTGCCATCACCACCATGATCGGCGTGATGCTGCTGCCGCTGGTGGCGGCCATGTTCATGTTCTCCGAGTCGCTCCAGGACCTGCAGAAGTTCTTGCTGGAGTGGGCCATCCCGAGCCAGCTCATCGGCATCTACGGCGAGGCGGCGTCGGGCGGCTCCTCCGGTCCCCTCGGCTGGGAGCCGGTGTGGATCATGCTCGGCCTCTCGGTCGTGGCGCTCGGCGGGGCGTACGCGACGATGAGCAGCCGGGACGTCTGACCGCGCGGTCAGTACCTCGGCGCGTTCCTGGACCGCTGCACCTTCGAGGTGCGGCGGTCCTTCGCGTTCCAGCACGCCTTGTGCCAGTGGCGGCGGTCGTCCACGCCGCCGTGCTCGGGCCAGGCCACCACGTGGGGCATGCCGGAGGCGATCTCCTGGTCGCATCCCGGGCAGCGATATCTCTTGCCGGCGGCACTCGCACCCGCGACGTGGCGCACCGACCACTCCTCGCCCTGCCAGGACTCGCTGCCGCCGAAACCGCCGTACCGGCCTGGGTCGCTCGCTCGCTCGGTGGGCTTCTCGCCGCCTCGGGGGCGGTTGCGGCGCGGGGACACGTGACACCTCACGGGGCAAGTCAGGACAGTTGCCCGTACAGCGTACGGGCCCTGGCCCCGGCGCCTGTCCCTCCCACGGGTGCGCGCGCGTCCTGCAACAGGGCCAGTTACCGGAAAATCGCAACAACTTCCCGCCTGCCCGTGCCTTTGGCACGTGTCAGGCGTTGTTGCCAGTAGGGGGAGTGACGCGTCGGCCGCAAGGAGGCAGAAGGCGATGCGCGTTGGAACGTTCGTACTGGCGGCCCAGTTCCCGGGCCAAGGACAGGGGGAGGCACTGCACCGGGCGGTGCGTTCCGCCGAGGTGGCGGAGGAAGCGGGCCTCGACGCCGTGTGGCTGGCCGAGCACCACTTCGTACCGTACGGGGTGTGCCCGTCCGCCGTGACCCTCGCGGCGCTGCTGCTCGGCCGCACCCGCCGGATCCGTGTGGGCACGGCGGTGAGTGTGCTGCCGACCGCGCATCCCGTGGCGCTGGGCGAGCAGGCCGCGCTGCTGCACCTCACGTCCGGGGGGCGGTTCACCCTCGGGGTGGGACGCGGCGGGCCGTGGGTCGACCTGGAGGTGTTCGGCGCCGGCCTCGCGGCGTACGAACACGGCTTCCCCGAATCCCTGGACCTGCTGCTGCGCTGGCTGCGCGAGCCCCGCGTCGGCGCGCGGGGCGAACGGTTCGACTTCCGGGAGGTCGCGGTCGTCCCCCGCCCCGACGAGCTGATCGACGGGCCGCCGGAAGGACCCGAGGTGGTCGTCGCGTGCACGTCCCCGCAGAGCGTCAGGCTCGCGGCGGAGCGAGGCCTGCCGATGCTGCTCGGCATGCACTGCGGCGACCAGGAGAAGGCGGACATGGTCGCCCTGTGGCGTACGCACGCCCTTTCCGCGGGACACCCGGCCGAGCACGTCGCGGCGGCCGGGCATGTGTCGGCCGGCGTCGTCCAGATCGCCGACCGCGCGGACGAGGCGGCGGAGACCCTCGTCAAGGCGATGCCCGGCTGGCTCAAGCAGGGCCTGGACGCGCATGTGACGGTCGACGGACGGCACCGCGCGATGCGCGACCCCGTCGCGTACACGGAGCTGCTCTGTTCCTTGCATCCGGTGGGGCCGCCGCGCCTGGCCGCGGACCGCCTGGCGGCGACCGCGGAGCGCACCGGCATCACACGCTTCGCGCTGCTCGCGGAGGGCTCCGGCGACCTCGCCACCACCGAGGAGAACGTCCGGCGGCTGGGCACGGAAGTGCTGCCCCTGCTCGACTGACGCTCCACCGTGTCCATGGTTGCGAGGTTCCGGGTCCGACGGTGCCGCCGCTCCGACATCTGTGCACCTCCAATGATGCGGAGCGGCAGCAGAAGACTTCAGCAGTCGCGCAGTTCGGGCGACTGATTGAGCAACTGGCCCCGGATCGAGGTGAAGCGGGCGAGCCGCTCGTCGACCGAGGGGTCCAGCGGGAACACCGCGACGCGGTGGCAGTTCTGGAATGCCAGTCGCACTCCGAAGTGCCGCTGGAGCGCGCCGCGAATCGCGTCACTCGCGAGCGCGCGCAGCAGCTGACCACGTGCCTGCTCGTCCGGCGGAGGCGTCTGGTTGTCGGCGAACTCGCCGCCGTCCACCTTCAGCTGAGCCACCAGAGAACTGATCATCTCCCATGCGTAGGGCAGGGAGGTCCGGACGCAGTCGACGAAAGCTGCTTCGTCGACCTCGCCTCGCTCGGCCTGTTCCAACAGCGCCGGTGAGACGTCGAGCGACATGGGTTCTCCTCTCGCGACCCCGCATAACGGGGCCTTACGGGCAGGGAAGGAGGAAGTGGACCGAACGACGGCATACCAATGCTGTACGGCGACGCAGAGTGCACGGCCGACGACCTCCCGTCTTCCACGGTAAGTGCGCCGACTTGAGCGCACCAGGAGATTGGGCACACAACCGGCCAAATAACGAAGGGCGCTTCCGGGGCGAATCGCGCAGCGCGGCGTCCGTCGAGTAGCGTTGCGGACCATGCGTCTCGTCATCGCCCGCTGCTCCGTGGACTACGCCGGCCGGCTCACCGCCCACCTGCCCTCCGCCCCCCGTTTGATCCTGGTCAAGGCGGACGGCAGTGTCTCCATCCACGCCGACGACAGGGCGTACAAACCGCTGAACTGGATGTCCCCTCCCTGCACATTGAAGGAGGGCGACGACAGCGTCTGGACCGTCGTGAACAAAGCGGGCGAGAAACTGATCATTACGATGGAGGAAATCCTCCACGACTCGTCGCACGAGCTCGGCGTCGACCCCGGCCTCATCAAGGACGGCGTGGAAGCGCACCTCCAGGAGCTCCTCGCCGACCGGATCGAGACACTTGGCGAGGGGTACAGCCTCATCCGGCGTGAATACCCCACGGCCATCGGCCCGGTGGACATCCTCTGCCGCGACGCCGACGGCGCGACGGTGGCGGTGGAGATCAAGCGCCGCGGCGAGATCGACGGCGTCGAGCAGCTCACCCGCTACCTCGAACTCCTCAACCGCGACCCGCACCTGGCGCCCGTGAAGGGCGTCTTCGCGGCCCAGGAGATCAAGCCCCAGGCCCGCGTCCTGGCGACGGACCGCGGCATCGGCTGCGTGGTCCTGGACTACGACGCGATGCGCGGCATCGAGGACGACAAGCTCCGCCTGTTCTGACGCCCCCGGCCGCAGCGGACCCGACCGGGCCGGGCACGCGCCTTGCCCTCGCGGGGCCGAGCGCCGCAACAAGACAGCCGCACACCACCATGCAGCCCGGCCCGTCAGGGCCTCGGGCCGCAGCCCCGCCCCGTTTCGGGCAGCCCGGTCGGGGCTTCGGGGCCCTGACCCGTCTCCAGGCACCGCCTCAGTCCCGACAAGGCTCCGCGCGCAGCCCGGTCCCGCTTCGGGGCGGCCCCGGCACTGTCAGGGGCCGTTCCCCGGCGCAGCCCGGCCCCGTCAGGGTTTCGGGGAGGGGCGGGGTGGGGGAAGTTGCCCGTGCCGCGCCGTCGTGTCGCGTCAGATGATCGACGGGGACGCGGAAGCCGCCCCGCCGCTCGTCATCGTCGCTTCGCCCGGCTCGCTCGCGGACGCGCTTCCGGCCGGGGCCGTGGACGTTTCGGAGGTCGACGGAGACGGCGGCGGGGTCGTCGGCTCCGACGGCGAGGTCGAGGGGGGCTTCGAGGCCGTCGGAGGCTTGGGGCTCGACGGTGGCTTCGGACTCGACGGCGGCCGCGTGTCCGAAGGACTCTCCGGCCGCGACGAGCTCGGCGACGGGGTCTCCCCCGGTGCCGGCGGGCGGCCCGTCGACGCGGGGGTCGTGGCCGATGTGGACGACCCCGTCGGCTTGGCGTCGTCCTTGTCGTCCGACGGATCGTCGGAGACGTCGGAGACGTCGGCCGTCGGGTCCTCCGCGGTCCAGTCGTCGTCGACGTCGTCCTCGTTCACCGGCTGGCCGTTGCGTACGTCGCTCCCGGGCGGCTCCTCCTGGTCGGAGGTCATCCCCAGGGTGACCACCGTGCCGAGGACCACCGCGAGCAGCGCGCCCGCTCCCGTGGCGACGAGGTTGCGGCGGGCGCCCATGAGGATCGCCGCGCGCCGGCCGGCAGGACGGTCGGAACCGTCCGCCGGGGTCTCCTGCTGGTGGCCCGCCACCGCGGCGGCGCCGCGGTCCTGGGACCCGATCCGCGGCAGCCGCTTCGTCAGCGCCGAACCGGTCACGCCCCTCGCGGGCGACCCGGTTCCCGCCTCGCCCGTGGCGGCGGGCGCCACGGGTACCGGCCCGGACTCGCGGTCGGCGACGAGCGCGAGCGCCCGGCGTCCGGCGACCGTGCCGCTCTTGTCGGCGAGCGCGCCGCGCATGCCGATCGACGCCTCGAGCTCGGCCCTGGCCCGGTCCACGTTCCCGGTGCACAGCGCGAGCACGCCCAACTCGTGGTGGAAGTAGGCCTCTTCCGCGACCTCACCGGCGATGCGGGCGGCCTCGGAGCCCATCCGCAGGGCCCGCTCCCATGCGGCCCACTGCCGTCCGGCGGCGAACGCCGGCGCGGCGCTGCGGGCGAGCAGCACGGCCGTGCTGGGGTGCCCGGCGTCCCGGCCGGGCACCAGGGCGCCCAGCGCGGCCAGCACGGCGTCCGCCTCGGCCACGGCCCGCTCGGGGGTGACGGAGGGGTGCCCGGCCCACCAGGCGTAGTGCTGGGCGGCGGTGTGCGCGTGGCCGACGGCGTCCTCGTCGTAGCCCTTCTCGCGGAGCTGGGCGAGCACACCGGCCGCCAGCCGGTAGCGCGGGCCGGCCGGGGAGAGCAGTCCACAGTTCATCAGTTCGCCGAGGGCGGCGTCGGCGTGGGTGTCCCCGATGAGGGCCGGCAGGTGGGCCTGGTGCGGTACCTCGCCGCCGAGGGCGACCGCGAAGCGCAGGGTCTGCCTGGCCGACTCGCTGAGCCGTGAGGCGAGCAGCGAGGCGGGCGCGGCGCCCTCGCCGAGCGACGGCAGGGGTACGTCCTTGCCGCCGGCGGCCGCGAAGGGGGCGAACTCCTCGAAGGCCTCCGGGTCGGCCCGAAGCTCGTCGCACTGGCGCAGCAGGGCGGCGGCCTGGACGAACCGCAGGGGCAGGCCCTCCGACTCGAACCAGAGGTCGCCCGCCCAGTTGGACTCCTCCTCGGTCAGCGGCCGGTCCACGGCCTTGCGCAGCAGTTCGAGCGCGGCGGCGCGGCCGAGGCCGCTGAGGAAGACCTCTTCGAGGTGCGAGCCCGCGCCGGGCGCGGCGACGTCCGGGGTGGCAGCGACGAGGAACGCGCATTCCGGTGCGGCGTCGAGAAGCTCGTCGAGGGACGCGCCGCCGAACTCGAGGTCGTCCAGGACGACGACGGCTCCGATGTCGCGCACGAAGCCGGCGAGCGCGTTCCGGTCGGGGCGCAGTCCTGGCGAGTCGTAGACGACCGTGAAGAGATCCTGGAGCAGCTCCGCGGGTGTGCGGCGGTGGCCGTTGAGACGTACGACCCCGTCGGGCGCGAAGGCGCCGCACTTCGCGGCGACGGCGTCGAGCAGGGAGGTGCGGCCGGATCCCGCCGGGCCGGTCAGCCGGACGGACCGGCCGCTGCCGAGGAGTCGTACGAGCCGCGCCAGTTCCTCGTCGCGCTCCAGCAGCGGCGGGCGGGGAGCGGCGGGGCCGGGGGGCACGGGCGGCTGCGCGGCGCGGAGGAGCTCCGCGCGTTGCGCGGCGCTCCGGCGGGTCGGCCGGCCGGTCCGCTCTTCCCCTTGGCCGTCGGCCAGGACGGGTCCTCCGGGCGGGCAGGGTTCGATCTCGCTGCCGTCGACCGGATTGATCGTGAGCAGGAAGTCGCCGGAGACGAGCTGGACCGTGCGCCGGGGCGTGGGCGTCGACTGTCCGGGCGTGATGGCGTCGCGCGGCGGTCGCACCGGTCCGGCGCCCTCGCCGAAGCTGTCGTTGTCCATGGTCAAAGCTCCCAGATCAGGTTCGCCCGGCCTTGTCGCCGCCAAGATCACTGTCTTGGTGTCGAATGCCGCGTGCGGTGCCTCCCGGCCTTCCTGCACGCCGTGTCGCCTCGGTCCGGAGCCCGCCTCATGGGGTCCGTCGAAAGGGCAGGCGATCGAACCCTAGACGTTCGCCGCGCATCGCGAAACCTTCGGGGTGCCGTGCGTCCCGGACGTCACAGTCTCAGGAGGATTGGGCCGCTCGCCCCGTTCGTGCCCCCGTCACACATGACGGGGCGATTCCTCCGTGGCGGCCCTGATCGCCGGCCGCGCGGCCGCGTCGCCGTACCCGCACCCACCCCGCCGCCGCCGTCGTGGTCGGCCGCGCGCTCGCCGGTCACCGTCGACGGCGGGGATCACACCCGAGGAAGCGATTCCGCAGCGAGGCCGCCCTCGATGGCGAGGATGCGGTGCAGCCGTGTCGCCACGAGCAGTCGCTGCATCTGCGGCGGCACACCGCGGAGCACCAGCCGACGGCCGCATCTGCCGGCCCGCCGGTGCGCCCCCATGATGACCCCGAGCCCGGTGGCGTCCCAGGAATCGAGGTGGGTCAGGTCGAGCACCAGGTCGCCGGCTCCGTCGTCGACGGCCGAGTGCAGGACCGTACGGGCGTCCGCCGCGCTGCGGACGTCGAGGCGGCCCCCGACGACCAGCTCGGCGTGGTCGCCCCTGATGTGCATATGCGCTCCCCGAGTGTGCTTACAGTGCCCCGTGCTGGCCCCGTGTCGACTGTGCGGCTGACTGTTCTTCGGTTCTTCTCTGTCCTGCAACAACTGACTGCCGCATAGGCGCAGGGGTTGCTACTTGTAAGCGAACCGATACCGAATTCACCCCACCGGGTGATGTCGAACCGGTCGATAACGCCTGCGGCGACGTCAGTGCTTGTAGAAGCCCTGCCCGCTCTTGCGGCCGATGTCACCGGCGTCCACCATCCGGCGCATCAGCTCCGGCGGCGCGAACTTCTCGTCCTGCGACTCGGTGTAGATGTTGCTCGTCGCGTGGAGCAGGATGTCGACGCCGGTCAGGTCGGCGGTGGCGAGCGGCCCCATGGCGTGTCCGAAGCCGAGCTTGCAGGCGATGTCGATGTCCTCGGCGCTCGCCACGCCCGATTCGTACAGCTTCGCGGCCTCGACGACGAGCGCCGAGATGAGGCGGGTGGTGACGAAGCCGGCGACGTCGCGGTTGACGACGATGCAGGTCTTGCCGACCGACTCGGCGAACTCGCGCGTGGTGGCGAGGGTTTCGTCGCTCGTCTTGTAGCCGCGCACCAGCTCGCACAGCTGCATCATCGGGACGGGTGAGAAGAAGTGGGCGCCGACGACGCGCTCCGGGCGCTCCGTCACTGCCGCGATCTTGGTGATCGGGATGGCGGAGGTGTTGGAGGCGAGGACCGCGTCGTCCCGTACGAGCTTGTCGAGCGCACGGAAGATCTCGTGCTTGACCTCGAGCTTCTCGAACACGGCCTCGACGACGATGTCCGCGTCGGCGACGGCGTCGAGGTCGGTGGTGGTCGTGATGCGCGCCAACGCCGCTTCGGCGTCGGCCGCTTCGAGCTTGCCCTTGGCGACGAACTTGTCGTACGACGCCTTGATGCCGTCCCTGCCGCGGGTCAGTGCCTCGTCGGTGACGTCACGCAGAACGACGTCCCAGCCTGCCTGGGCAGAGACCTGCGCGATTCCGGAACCCATGAGTCCGGCACCGATGACGGCGAGCTTCCTGGCCACTGCGGCACTCCTTAACGACTGTTTACATGTGCGCTCTCTGCCGGAGATTAGCGGTCGTGAGGGGGCCCTGTGACCGTGAAGAGATGCGCGTCACGTCTCAGATGACGGACATCACACCGGGACGGCCCCTCATGCTTCGCGGACCGCGCTCCAGGGCGTCTCCCCCGCCGCCGGCCGGGCGGCGCCGACCGTGACGGTGGGCACACGGGTCTGCCGCCGGGCCGGCGCCTAACTAGGCTGGCCACATGGTCAATCTGACGCGCATCTACACCCGCACCGGCGACCAGGGCACCACCGCCCTCGGCGACATGAGCCGCACCGCCAAGACCGATCTGCGCATCTCCGCGTACGCCGACGCCAACGAGGCCAACGCGGTCATCGGCACGGCCGTCGCCCTGGGGAAGCTGGACGAGGAGGTCGTGAAGGTCCTCGTCCGGGTCCAGAACGACCTCTTCGACGTGGGGGCGGACCTCTCCACGCCGGTCGTCGAGAATCCGAAGTACCCGCCGCTGCGGGTGGAGCAGTCGTACATCGACAAGCTCGAGGCGGACTGCGACCGCTTCCTCGAGGACCTGTCGAAGCTGCGCAGCTTCATCCTTCCCGGCGGCACCCCGGGCGCGGCACTGCTGCACCAGGCCTGCACGGTCGTTCGGCGGGCGGAGCGCTCGACGTGGGCGGCGATGGAAGTGCACGGCGAGACGATGAACGCGCTGACGGCGACGTACCTCAACCGCCTCTCCGACCTCCTGTTCATTCTCGCCAGGGTGGCGAACAAGGAGGTCGGGGACGTGCTGTGGGTGCCGGGCGGAGAGCGCTAACGCCGGACCGGTTGGCGTTCCTTTTCCTCCGCCGGGGCCTTCTTCGGCAGGACCACGTAGGTGAGCGCGATCAGGCCGTGGATGCCCGCCGCGCGCCAGGCGCCGTACATCCAGCTGCGCAGTGACTCGCTCTGCCCGGCGTCGCCGACGTACCAGATCGCGATCTGGAGCAGCGCGGTCGCGACGATCGCGCCCACCGCCGTGCCCAGCCAGATCCTGCCCTCGTACCGGGCGCGGGCCATGCCGTAGCGCGGCGGCTTCGGCGGCGGCGGCCCGCCGGCGAGGCGGTGCGCGGCGTGGCCGTCGAGCCACTTGACGGTGCGGTGGCCGTGCCCGACCGTGTAGCCGATGTAGAGGGCGGCCAGGCCGTGCTTCCAGTCCGGCTCGGCGCCGTTCTTCAGGTCGATCGCGGTCACCACCAGCAGCAGGACCTCCAGCAGTGGTTCGCACAGCAGCAGCGCGGCGCCGGTGCGCGGCATCCTGAGCAGGTAGCGGACGGACAGTCCGGCGGCCAGCAGCACCCAGAAGCCGACCTCGCAGATCACGATCAGCGTGACGATCACGGCAGCTCTCCCTTCGTACGGTCCCAGCGTGGCCGCCGGCGGGCACCGATTCGTCGTCGCCGGTGACGAACCGCGACTGCATCCTTCGATGTACCGAGGGCTCACCCCGTACGCGGAGGCACGTGGGCGCTGGTGCCGTGTTTGATGGACGGGTGACCTTCCCCCGCCCCCACCGTGACGACGTGCTCGCCGCGGCCGCCGGTCTGCTCGGCGGCCTGCTGCTGTACCGGCTGGGGCTGCACAGTCAGGGTGAGTCCCGGACGCCGCTGCCGGCCTGGGTGACCCTGGTGCCGCTCGTGGTGACGGCTTTCCTGGAGCTTCTGCGCCGGACCATGCCCCGTACGGCGCTGCTCGTGGGCACGGTCGCCGTGATCGGCGACCAGTTCACGCTCGGCAGCATCGCGACGGTCCTGATGTTCGCGGACCTCGTCTATGCGGCGGTCGTCTACGGCACCCCGGCCTCCGCCCGGCGCATCCCGGTGGTCACCGCGATGGTCACCATCGCGGTGACCATCGGCTTCCTGGCCTGGTTCAGGGACGCGGCCGCGCTGCTCGTCGGCGTCGTCGCCGGCCTGGTCGCGTTCTTCCCCGCCGCGACGGGCGCCATCGTCCGCAACCACCGGGAGGCGGCGAACGCCGCCCGGCTGCGGGCCGAACAGACCGCGCTGCTCGCGGAGATGGACCGCACGCAGGCGATCGCTGCGGAGCGCGCCCGGATGGCCCGGGAACTGCACGACATGGTCGCCAATCACCTCTCCGCGATCGCGATCCACTCCACAGCGGCGCTGTCGCTGGACGACGGGGCGACGACCAGGCAGGCGATGACCGTGATCCGCGAGAACAGCGTCGAGGGCCTGGCCGAGATGCGCCGGCTGATCGGACTGCTGCGCGCCAGCAGCGGCGACGTGGAGCCGGCCGCCGCACCCACCATGGCCGGACTGGACGCCCTGGTGCAGCAGGCGAGGACGAACGGCCGGCAGAGCGGACTGCGTTTCGTGCTCCGTGACGACCGGGAGAAGGGCACCCGGCTGCCGGCGCCCGTGGAGCTGGCCGGTTACCGCATCGTCCAGGAGTCGCTGACCAACGCCATCAAGCACGCGGAGGCCGGTGAGGTGCGTGTCGAGGTGTCCGGTGGGGCGGGCGACGCGCTCCGGGTGGTCGTGACCAGCCCGTTCGGCCGGCGGCCGGGACCGCGGGCGCCCGGCTCCGGTGCGGGCCTGGTGGGGATGGAGGAACGGGTCGCGCTGCTCGACGGGACGTTCGAGGCCGGTCCGGTGGAGGGCCCGGCCGGCGGGCCCGACAAGATCTGGCGCGTACGGGCGGTGCTGCCCGTGACGGACGACAAGGAGCCATCGGCATGACGGCGCAGGCGGACGACTCGAGGACCGGGGCCCCGATCCGGGTCCTTGTCGCGGAGGATCAGAGCGCGGTACGGGCGGGGCTCGTCATGATCCTGCGCAGCGCGCCGGACATCGAGGTGGCCGGGGAGGCCGCGGACGGTGAGGAGGCGGTGCGCCTCGCGCGCGAGCTGCGCCCGGACGTGGTGCTGATGGATGTGCAGATGCCCCGGCTGGACGGGGTCTCCGCGACGCGGGAGGTGGTCGCGGAGAAGCTGGCCGATGTGCTGGTGCTGACCACGTTCGATCTCGACGAGTACGTCTTCGGGGCGCTGCGGGCGGGGGCGGCCGGCTTTCTGCTGAAGAACACCGAGGCGGGCGATCTGCTCCAGGCGGTGCGGACCGTGGCGCGCGGCGAGGGAATGATCGCGCCGGCGGTCACCCGGCGGCTGATCGCGGAGTTCGCCGCGCCCGGGCCGGTACGGCCGGCGGACGCGCCTGATCCCGCGGTACTGGACACATTGACGAGGCGGGAGCGGGAGGTGCTCTCGTGCCTCGGTGAGGGCATGTCGAACGCGGAGATCGCGGTGCGGCTGTCGATGGCGGAGGCCACGGTGAAGACCCACGTCAGCAGGTTGCTGGGGAAGCTGGAGCTGCGCAGCAGGGTGCAAGCGGCCGTCCTGGCACAGGAGTTGGGCGTCTGACCCGGAGCCGAACGCCAGGGCGCGGACCTTTGGTCTGGACCTATTGACGATTGGTCCAGACCACCCTAATCTCACCGAGCACACTGCGGTGAGCCCCGCGGTGTGCACAGTGCACGGACCACCCCTGACATGTCCGCACTCAACTCGAGGAGCATCCTTGAGCACCGAAGCGCCCCCACGCCCGCGATCACGGTTCAGAGCCAGGGCCACCGCGGGACTGACCGCCCTTCTCCTCCCCCTCGCCGCCATGGTGGGACTCGCCTCGCCCGCGGAAGCGGCCACCTCGGCGACGGCCACCTACGCCAAGTCCTCCGACTGGGGCACCGGCTTCGAGGGCAAGTGGACGGTGAAGAACACCGGCACCACGACCATCAACTCCTGGACCGTCGAGTGGGACTTCCCCTCCGGCACCCGCGTCACCTCCGCCTGGGACGCCACCGTCACCAACTCCGGTGACCACTGGACCGCCAAGAACGTCGGCTGGAACGGCACGCTCGCCCCGGGCGCCTCCGTCTCCTTCGGCTTCAACGGCAGCGGCCCGGGCTCGCCGTCCAACTGCAAGCTGAACGGCGCCTCGTGCGACGGCGGCAGCGTGCCCGGTGACAACCCGCCCTCCGCCCCCGGCACCCCCACGGCCTCCGGCGTCACCGACACGTCGGTGAACCTCAGCTGGAGCGCGGCCACCGACGACAAGGGCATCAAGAACTACGACGTCCTGCGCGACGGCGCCAAGATCGCCACGGTCACCGGCACCACGTACACCAACACCGGCCTGACCGCCGGCACGGACTACTCGTACTCGGTCCAGGCGCGGGACAGCGCCGACCAGACCGGCCCCGTCAGCGGTGCCGTCGCCGTCCGCACCACCGGTGGCAGCGGCGGAGAGCCCGGCCCCGGCGACAAGGTCAAGCTGGGCTACTTCACCAACTGGGGCGTCTACGGCCGCAACTACCACGTGAAGAACCTGGTGACCTCCGGCTCCGCGTCGAAGATCACCCACATCAACTACGCCTTCGGCAACGTCAGCGGCGGCAAGTGCACCATCGGTGACGCCTACGCCGACTACGACAAGGCCTACACCGCCGACCAGTCCGTCGACGGCAAGGCCGACACCTGGGACCAGCCGCTGCGCGGCAACTTCAACCAGCTGCGCAAGCTGAAGGCCCAGTACCCGCACATCAAGGTTCTGTGGTCGTTCGGCGGCTGGACCTGGTCCGGCGGCTTCGGCCAGGCCGTGCAGAACCCGGCCGCCTTCGCCCAGTCCTGCTACGACCTGGTCGAGGACCCGCGCTGGGCGGACGTCTTCGACGGCATCGACCTCGACTGGGAGTACCCGAACGCCTGCGGTCTGACCTGCGACACCAGCGGCCCCGCCGCGTTCAAGAACATGATGCAGGCCATGCGCACCAAGTTCGGCGCGAACAACCTGGTCACCGCGGCGGTCACGGCCGACGCCTCGTCCGGCGGCAAGATCGACGCGGCCGACTACGGCGGCGCCGCGCAGTACCTCGACTGGTACAACGTGATGACGTACGACTTCTTCGGCGCCTGGGCGGCCAAGGGCCCCACGGCCCCGCACTCCCCGCTCACCTCGTACCCGGGCATCCCGCAGGCCGGATTCAACTCCGCCGAGGCGATCGCCAAGTTCAAGGCGAAGGGTGTGCCGGCCAAGAAGCTGCTGCTGGGCATCGGCTTCTACGGACGCGGCTGGACCGGCGTGACCCAGTCCGCCCCGGGCGGCACGGCCACCGGGCCGGCGGCCGGCACGTACGAGCAGGGCATCGAGGACTACAAGGTCCTCAAGAGCAGCTGCCCGGCCACCGGGACGATCGCCGGCACGGCGTACGCCCACTGCGGCACCAACTGGTGGAGCTACGACACCCCGGCGACCGTCACCTCCAAGATGAACTGGGCGAACAACCAGGGCCTCGGCGGCGCGTTCTTCTGGGAGTTCAGCGGTGACACGAGCAACGGAGAGCTGGTCGGCGCGATCAACAGCGGCCTCGGATAGCACCTCGGTCCGATGACGAAGAAGCCCGGGAGAGTCACCTCTCCCGGGCTTTGTCATGCGCTACGACGCCACGACGCATATCCGTACGCGCCGGGCGATCGCTATGCGACGTTGACCCGCTGGCCGGGCGGGGCCGCCTCCAGCCAGGCGAGGAAGCCGGTCAGCGCGTCCTCGCTCATCGACAGCTCCAGCCGGGTCCCGCGGTGCCGGCAGGCGAGCACGACGGAATCGGAGAGGAGCGCCAGCTCCTCCTCGCCCTCCGGCGTGCGGCGGGCCAGCACCTCGATCGCGGAGCGCTCGAGCACCCGGCGGGGCCGGGGCGCGTACGAGAAGATCCGGAACCACTCGATCCGGTCACCGCTGTACCGGGCGACGCCGTACACCCACCCCTTGCCGGAAGCATCGTGATCTTCCGCGAGGTTCCAGCGCAGACTGCAGTCGAACGTACCGCCGGAGCGCTGGATCAGCCTCCTGCGCAGACCGAAGACGAACAGTCCGATCAGCACCAGTGCGACGACAGAACCGCTCACAAGCAGAGCGAGGAACATCTCCACCGACCTCCTCGCATCGTCCCGTAACCGAATATCACGTGCACCTGCATCGCCTCAGCCGCGGCACGGCCCGAAGGAGATCCGGGCCGGCCGCGGCTGAGGGTCGAACTTCTCGTGGGGCGCGACTAGCGCACCGCCACCGCACGCAGACGGACGTCGGCGCGCCGCTCGGCGGCGGCGTCCGTGTCCGACTTGGCGCGCTCCAGCGCACGCTCGGCACGCTGGACGTCGATCTCGTCCGCCAGCTCGGCGATCTCCGCCAGCAGCGACAGCTTGTTGTCCGCGAACGAGATGAAACCACCGTGCACCGCGGCGACGACGGTCCCACCCTCGCTCGTGCGAATGGTCACCGGGCCCGATTCCAGCACACCCAGCAGCGGCTGGTGACCGGGCATGACGCCGATGTCGCCGGACGTGGTGCGCGCGACGACCAGGGTGGCCTCGCCGGACCAGACACTACGGTCGGCGGCGACCAGCTCGACGTGCAGCTCAGCAGCCAAGGTTGGCTCCTCGGGTCACCACCCGGCGGTCATGCCGGGTGTTGGGTCAATTCTAAGGGGCGTGAAGAAGGGGGCGGGACGTGCCCGCCCCCTTCAGCGAGTCATGCGACTCAGGAGACGCCGAGCTCCTTGGCGTTGGCCTTGAGGTCCTCGATGCCACCGCACATGAAGAACGCCTGCTCGGGGAAGTGGTCGTACTCACCGTCGCAGATCGCGTTGAACGCGGCGATCGACTCGTCGAGCGGCACGTCCGAGCCGTCCACGCCGGTGAACTGCTTGGCGACGTGGGTGTTCTGGGACAGGAAGCGCTCCACGCGACGGGCACGGTGGACAACCAGCTTGTCCTCCTCGCCCAGCTCGTCGATACCGAGAATCGCGATGATGTCCTGGAGGTCCTTGTACTTCTGCAGGATCCCCTTGACGCGCGTGGCGGCGTCGTAGTGCTCCTGCGCGATGTAGCGCGGGTCCAGGATCCGGGACGTGGAGTCCAGCGGGTCCACGGCCGGGTAGATGCCCTTCTCGGAGATCGGACGGGAGAGAACCGTCGTCGCGTCGAGGTGGGCGAAGGTGGTGGCCGGGGCCGGGTCGGTCAGGTCGTCCGCAGGGACGTAGATCGCCTGCATCGACGTGATCGAGTGACCACGCGTCGAGGTGATGCGCTCCTGCAGCAGACCCATCTCGTCGGCCAGGTTCGGCTGGTAACCCACCGCGGACGGCATACGGCCGAGCAGGGTGGACACCTCGGAGCCGGCCTGGGTGTACCGGAAGATGTTGTCGATGAAGAAGAGCACGTCCTGCTTCTGCACATCGCGGAAGTACTCCGCCATGGTCAGACCGGCCAGGGCGACACGGAGACGGGTGCCCGGGGGCTCGTCCATCTGACCGAAGACCAGCGCGGTCTTGTCGATGACGCCGGACTCGGACATCTCCTCGATGAGGTCGTTGCCCTCACGGGTACGCTCACCGACGCCCGCGAACACCGACACACCCTCGTGGAGGTTGGCGACGCGGTAGATCATTTCCTGGATCAGCACGGTCTTGCCGACACCGGCACCACCGAACAGACCGATCTTTCCACCCTTGACGTACGGGGTGAGAAGGTCGATGACCTTGACGCCGGTCTCGAACATCTCGGTCTTGGACTCGAGCTGGTCGAAGCTCGGGGCCTTGCGGTGGATCGGCCAGCGCTCGGTGGCGTTGCCGTTCTCCTCGGGGACGTTCAGCACCTCACCGAGCGTGTTGAACACCTTGCCCTTGGTGAAGTCACCGACGGGAACGGTGATGCCGTTGCCCGTGTCGGTCACCGGGGCCTGGCGGACCAGGCCGTCGGTGGGCTGCATCGAGATCGCGCGGACCACGCCGTCACCCAGGTGCTGGGCGACCTCGAGGGTCAGCGTCTTGAGAGCGCCCTCCAGAGCCGGGTCGGCGACCTGAACGGTCAGCGCATTGTAGATCTCCGGCATCGCGTCGACGGGGAACTCCACGTCGACGACCGGGCCGATGACCCGGGCGACGCGGCCCGTGGCAGCGGCCGTCTCAACTGTCGTCGTCATTACTTGTCACTCCCCGCGGTCGCGTCGGCCAGGGCGCTGGCGCCACCGACGATCTCGCTGATTTCCTGGGTGATTTCGGCCTGGCGGGCCGCGTTGGCAAGCCGGCCGAGACTCTTGATGAGCTCTCCGGCGTTGTCGGTCGCCGACTTCATCGCGCGGCGGGTGGCGGCGTGCTTGGAGGCAGCCGCCTGGAGCAGCGCGTTGTAGATCCGGCTCTCGACGTAGCGCGGCAGCAGGGCGTCGAGGACGTCCTCGGCCGACGGCTCGAAGTCGAACAGCGGAAGGATCTCGCCCTTCGTCGCCGTCTCCTCCTGAGCCTTGTCGAGGCTGAGAGGCAGCAGCCGCTTCTGAACGGGCGTCTGCGTCAGCATCGAGATGAACTCGGTGAAGACGATGTGGAGCTCGTCCACACCACCCTCGGCCGTGTCCTTCTCGATCGCCGCGATCAGCGGGGCCGCGACCATCTTGGCGTCCGCGTACGTCGGGTTGTCGGTGAAGCCCGTCCACGACTCCGTGACCTTGCGCTCACGGAAGCCGTAGTACGCCACACCCTTGCGGCCGACGATGTACGCGTCGACCTCCTTGCCCTCGGCGTGAAGCCGCTCGGTGAGCTGCTCCGCCGCCTTGAGGGCGTTGGCGGAGTAGCCGCCGGCCAGACCGCGGTCGCTCGTGATGAGCAGGATCGCGGCCCGGGTCGGGCTGTCCACCTCTGTGGTCAGGGCGTGGTTCGTCGTCGACCCCGTCGCCACCGCGGTCACCGCGCGGGTGAGCTCGGTCGCGTACGGCGTGGAGGCCGCCACCTGGCGCTGCGCCTTGACGATGCGCGAGGCGGCGATCATCTCCATCGCCTTGGTGATCTTCTTGGTCGCGGTGACGGATTTGATGCGACGCTTGTAGACCCGGAGCTGGGCTCCCATGAGTCAGGTCCCTTCCGTCGTCTACTTGGCGGTGCTGACCGGAACGTCCTCGCCCAGAAGCTTGCCGTCCGAGGTCTCGAACTGCTTCTTGAACGCGGCGATGGCGTCAGCGACGGACTGGAGGGTGTCGTCCGACATCTTGCCGCCCTCGGCGATGCTGGTCAGGAGCTCCTTGCGCTCACGGCGCAGGTACTCCAGCAGCTCTACCTCGAAGCGACGGATGTCCGCGACCGGGACGTCGTCCATCTTGCCGGTGGTACCGGCCCAGACGGAGACGACCTGCTCCTCGACGGGCATCGGCTGGTACTGAGCCTGCTTGAGCAGCTCGACCATCCGCTTACCGCGCTCCATCTGCGCCTTGGAGGCCGCGTCCAGGTCGGAACCGAAGGCGGCGAACGCCTCCAGCTCGCGGTACTGGGCGAGGTCCACACGCAGACGGCCGGAGACCTGCTTCATGGCCTTGTGCTGGGCGGAACCACCCACACGGGAGACCGAGATACCGACGTTCAGGGCCGGACGCTGGCCGGCGTTGAACAGGTCGGACTCCAGGAAGCACTGACCGTCGGTGATGGAGATGACGTTGGTCGGGATGAACGCCGACACGTCGTTCGCCTTGGTCTCGACGATCGGCAGACCGGTCATCGAACCGGCGCCCATGTCGTCGGAGAGCTTGGCGCAGCGCTCCAGCAGACGCGAGTGCAGGTAGAAGACGTCACCCGGGTAGGCCTCACGGCCCGGCGGGCGGCGCAGCAGCAGGGACACGGCGCGGTAGGCGTCGGCCTGCTTCGAGAGGTCGTCGAAGATGATGAGGACGTGCTTGCCGTCGTACATCCAGTGCTGGCCGATGGCCGAGCCGGTGTACGGGGCCAGGTACTTGAAGCCGGCCGGGTCGGACGCCGGGGCGGCGACGATCGTCGTGTACTCGAGCGCGCCGGCCTCTTCCAGGGCGCCGCGAACGGACGCGATGGTCGAGCCCTTCTGGCCGATGGCGACGTAGATGCAGCGGACCTGCTTCTTCGGGTCGCCGGAACGCCAGTTGTCACGCTGGTTGATGATCGTGTCGACGGCCAGAGCGGTCTTGCCGGTCTGACGGTCACCAATGATCAGCTGACGCTGGCCGCGGCCGATCGGCACCATCGCGTCGACGGCCTTGTAGCCGGTCTGCATCGGCTCGTGCACCGACTTACGGGCCATGACGCCCGGGGCCTGCAGCTCAAGGGCACGGCGGCCCTCGGTCGCGATCTCGCCGAGGCCGTCGATCGGGTTGCCGAGCGGGTCGACGACACGGCCCAGGTAGCCCTCGCCGACACCGACCGAGAGGACCTCACCGGTGCGGGTGACCGGCTGACCCTCCTCGATACCGTTGAACTCGCCGAGGACGATCGCACCGATCTCGCGCTCCTCGAGGTTGAGGGCGAGACCGAGGGTGCCGTCCTCGAACTTCAGCAGCTCGTTCGCCATGGCCGAGGGAAGACCCTCGACCTTCGCGATACCGTCGCCGGCCAGGCTGACCGTGCCGACCTCCTCGCGCGAGGCCGCGTCCGGCTGGTACGACTGGACATAGTTCTCCAGCGCGTCCCGGATCTCCTCCGGCCGGATCGTGAGCTCCGCCATCTGGGTTCCCTGCTCTCCTTGTTGGGCCCGAAGTTTCTTTGGGGGTCTGGGGGCCGACCCCCAGGAATCTTCTGCAATCTCTGCACGGCCCAACCGGGCCGCTGGTCTTGCTGTTCTGTTCTGCGCTGCGCCGTCAGCCGGCCATGCGACGGGTCGCCTCTTCGAGGCGCTCCGCGATGGTGCCGTTGATGATCTCGTCACCGACCCGCACCGAGATCCCGCCGAGGACCGTGGGGTCCACTTCGAGGTTGAGGTGCATGTCACGGCCGTACATCCGCGCCAGACCCGCTCCGAGACGCTGCTTCTGCGCCTCGGACAGCGGCACCGCCGACGTGACGACGGCGACCATCCGGTTCCGCCGCGCCGCGGCGAGCTTGGACAGGGACTCGAGTCCCGACTCCAGGCTACGTCCCCGCGGGTGCGTGGCGAGACGGACGACCAGACGCTCGGTGACCGGGTCGGCCTTGCCGCCGAGCAGGCTGCTGAGCAGCTCGCCCTTGGCGGACGGCGTACCCGACCGGTCGGTCAGGGCCGACCGCAGGTCGTTGCTGGACGAAAGGATCCGGCCGAAGCGGAACAGCTCGTCCTCGACGTTGTCGAGCACACCGGTCTTCTGCGCCGCGGTGAGGTCGGCGGTGCTCGCCAGTTCCTCGAGCGAGTCGACCAGGTCGCGGGACTGCGACCAGCGGGACCGGACCATGCCCTTGACCAGGTCGGCGGTCTCGCCGCTGACCTGACCGGCGAGGATGCGTCCGGCCAGCTCGGCCTTGGCCTCGGCGGCCTGCGCCGGGTCGGTGAGGACCCGACGCAGCGACACCTCTCGGTCGAGCAGCGCGGTGACGGCGGCCAGCTCGCCGGCGAGCTTCGCCGCGTCGACCGACGTGTTGTCGGTCAGCGCGTCGAGCGACTCGTGCGCGGCGGCCAGCGCCTCGCGGCTGGCTCCGTTCATCGGGTGGCCTCTGCCTTCGAAGCGCCGTCCTCGAGCGAGTCGAGGAAGCGGTCGATGGTGCGGCTCTGGCGGGCGTGGTCCTCGAGGGACTCACCGACCAGCTTGCCGGCCAGGTCGGTGGCGAGCTTGCCCACGTCCTGACGCAGCGCCGCGGCCGCGGCCTTGCGGTCGGCCTCGATCTGGGCGTGGCCGGCCGCGATGATCTCCTCACGCTGCCGCTGGCCTTCCGCCTTCATCTCCTGGATGATCGCGGTGCCCTGCTCGGTCGCCTCCTGGCGCAGCCGAGCGGCCTCGTGACGAGCCTCGGCGAGCTGAGCCTTGTACTGCTCCAGGACGCTTTCGGCCTCGATCTTGGCCGCGTCGGCCTTCTCCATGCCTCCTTCGATGGCCTCGCGACGCTCTTCCAGAACACGGTTGATGTTCGGGAGGAGCTTCTTCGCGAAGAAGAAGAAGACGATGGCGAAGGCGATCAGACCGACGAGCAGCTCGGGGCCGGGCGGAACGAGCGGGCTCTGCTCCTCCGTGGCCGCCAGCTGAACGATGTTGGCGATCACATCAATGCCTTTCGTCGAAATGTGTCAGTAAGGAGTGATTACTTACCGAACACGAACGGCATAACAATGCCGATCAGGGCGAGCGCCTCACAGAAGGCGAAGCCCAGGATCTGGTTGGCACGGATCAGGCCGGCAGCCTCGGGCTGACGGGCCAGAGCCTGGGTGCCGTTACCGAAGACGATGCCGACGCCGATGCCGGGGCCGATCGCGGCGAGGCCGTAGCCGATGGAGCCGAGCGAACCAGTGACCTGGGCGAGGGTCTCAGTGGCAGCCATGCTGATTCTTCCTTTTCATTCACGGACCGGTGGGGGTTGGCCACCGGACAGCTATGGGTGGTTGTGCGGGATGGCTCAGTGGTGCTCGGCGAGAGCGCCCTGAATGTAGGTGCAGGCCAGCAGCACGAAGACGTACGCCTGGACGGCCTGTACGAAGAGCTCGAACAGGATCATGACCATCGTCATCACGAAGGAGACGCCGGCGGCCGGGATCATGTAGCTGTTCAGCAGGTACCAGGAGGCGACGGTGAACATCACCAGCATCAGGTGACCGGCGAACATGTTGGCGAACAGTCGCACGGCGTGCGTGAACGGCCGGACCAGCAGGTTCGAGAAGAGCTCGATGAACGAGACGAGCCACTTGATCGGACCGAGCGAGTCGTCGTAGCCGGTGATGTTCTTCCAGCCGCCGACGAATCCGTGGCGCTTGAACGTCAGCGACACCCAGATCACGTAGACGATCACGGCGAGGACGATCGGGTACGCGATGATCGACGACACCGGGAACTGCGCCAGCGGGATCACGGACCAAATGTTCATGATCCAGACGAAGAAGAAGATCGAGACCATGAGCGGGACGTACTTCTCGCCCTCACGCTTGCCGAGGGTCTCGTAGACGATGCCGCGACGTACGAAGTCGTAGCCCGCCTCACCGATCATCTGCAGCTTGCCCGGAACGACCTTCGCCTTTCCGAAGGCCATCGTGAAGAAGGTGACGACAACCAACGTGGTGAGCAGCGCGAGCAGCATCACCTTGTTGAACTCGAAGCCACCGACGGTGAAGATCGGCTGGAAGAGGAAGGAGTGCAGGCCCGGTGCCGGAAAGCCACAGCCGTTGTCGGCCAGGATGCGGCAGCTCCAGTCAAAGGCGAGCGTGGTCTGTTCAGCACTCACCGCGGGCTCCTTCGGCGTGACGCATGGGTTCGGCAACCTCGTTGTGTCGGAGCGGCGCGCAGCCGCGAGTCGGCACCGGACTGGTGTTTCGGATGTGGGGGCGGCAATCAGGCATCGAAGCCTCGCGTCGAGCAGGCGTCAGCTCAGATGCCCGCGCCCGCAGTGCCGCAGTTGGCACCGGACGATAGCAGGGTCTCGAACGGGCATTTATACCGGCCCTACCCCTCACGTCGCCGACCCTGTCTTTTCGCCCTGACGGGGAGCAGACGGTTCGGGTTCGACGTAAAGGATCTTCGCCTTCATGTGGGCACGGGCCTGTGCGGCCACCCAGACGACGGTGGCGGCGACGAGCGTCGCGGCGAACGCCTTGGGGTTGAACAGCGTCGTGTCCTTGAACACCGCGACGAAGACGAAGAGCACCAGCAACTGTGTCGTGTACAGCATCAGACCCATGGCCTGGAAGAGCTGCGGGAACTGCTTGGCCGTCCGCTGCAGGACCACGATGCCGATCCCCATGAAGACGATGACCACCAGCGCACCGACGGCCGCGCCGAGTGCCCCCTTGCCACCGGCGACCACACCGCTGATCACAGCGGCGATCGCGCCGGCGGCAGCGGTGGGTACGGCGGTGAGAAGAAGTGAGCGTGCGTCGTTGGACGGCATGGCGGCATCTCCGCTTGCTGGTGGGGGCAAAGTGGTGTCGTCATGGACGAGCGTAGGCCCGGTCCCGAGATGGGCCTCGGGGGCCAACGAACCGTCGCACTACGGTCCTTCGGCGCTGTCTCCGGGTCTCGTGAACGGTATCACAAACTATTTGATGAGGTCTTTACCCAGTCGTGTGCCAACTCTCACACATGAGAGTGAACGCGCCCGTGTGTGCACGACAACTGGGCGGTATGCCTGGTAATGCAACGGTCTGCGCCTCAGTCGTCATCCCATGACCGCGGACATGCCTCCATAGGAGTACAAGGATCCGGCCGTCCCCGGACGCGCCGGGGCCCAAGAGACAGCGTCATGCGGCGGCGCTGTAGAGGCCCATCAACGGCTGGTGCCTCGTAAACCTCACGGCCGGACGGACTAAATCCGGTCAGCGGGTGGAGTCCGCCCTGCCCCGCTCCGGGAAACGGGCCCGGGGACCCACGGCCGTCGCGCCGTTGACGCCGCTGACACCCACACCGACCGGGACGCGCTGCTCCTCCTCGGGCCCGGGAGCAGCCTTGTCGTGATGTCCGGTGGCGCCGGCCGTGGCCGCCGCGGACCTTGCGCGGCGGCGGTAGCGCGGCGGGACGACGCCCTCCGCCCAACGCGGGGCCCTCGGCGTGAAGCGCGGCAGCAGCAACAGGACCAGGCCGATCGCGCTCAGCACCACCACCGCCAGCACGATCCACATGGACTTCGAGTGGATGGAGTACGCGACGACGCCGAAGGCGATCAGCGCCGACCAGAAGTACATGATCAGCACGGCCCGGCTGTGCGAGTGGCCGACCTCGAGGAGGCGGTGGTGGAGGTGGCCGCGGTCCGCCGCGAACGGGGACTGGCCCTTCCACGTGCGGCGGACGATCGCCAGCAGCAGGTCCGCGACCGGGATCGCGATGATCGTCAGTGGCAGCAGCAGCGGGATGAAGACCGGCAGCGCCGCGTGCGTGGCCTGGCGGGTGCCGCCCTCGAAGATCCGCAGGGCGTCCATGTCCACCTGCCCGGTCACGGAGATCGCGGCCGCCGCGAGGACGAGTCCGATCAGCATCGAGCCGGAGTCGCCCATGAAGATCCTGGCGGGGTGCATGTTGTGCGGCAGGAAGCCCAGGCACATGCCCATCAGGATCGCGGTGAACAGAGTGGCGGGGGACGCCGCCTCGATGCCGTAGCTGAACCAGATCCGGTACGCGTAGAGGAAGAACGCCGCGGCCGCGATGCACACCATGCCGGCCGCGAGACCGTCGAGGCCGTCGACGAAGTTCACCGCGTTGATGGTGATGACGACGAGGGCGACGGTGAGCAGCGTCCCCTGCCAGCTCGTCAGCGAGACGGTTCCCACGCCCGGGACCGGGATCCACAGGATCGTCAGACCCTGCACGACCATGACGCCCGCGGCGATCATCTGGCCGCCCAGTTTGATCAGGGCGTCGATCTCGAACTTGTCGTCCAGGACGCCGATGATCCAGATCAGAGCGGCGCCGGACAGCAGCGCGCGTGGTTCGTTCGACAGCTCGAAGACGCTGTTCAGGTTCTCCAGGTGGTCGGCGACCAGCAGTCCGGCGCACAGGCCGAAGAACATGGCGATGCCGCCGAGCCGGGGTGTCGGCTCGCGGTGGACGTCGCGTGCACGGATCTCCGGCATCGCGCCGGTGGCGATGGCGAACTTCCTCACCGGCCCGGTGAGCAGATACGTCACCGCGGCCGTGACACATAGCGTCAGCAGGTAATCACGCACGGGCTGCCCCACAGGAATCGCTGGCCATCTCAGCCCCACACCTTAGCTGTGGTAGCCACATGCTTGAGGACACGCGGGGCTCTGTGATGGTTGCACGGAGACGGCACAGCAATGCTGCTACCCCGCGAACGGCGGGAATCCCGCGACGAGACCCTGTACCTTTCCCCGGATGTCGTGCGGTTCGCCCTGCTCCCGCAGCGCCGCCGTGAACAGGGTCGCGATCCGGTCCATCTCCCTGCGGCCCATGCCCTGCGTGGTGACGGCGGCCGTGCCGAGCCGGATGCCCCGGCCGTCCCCGTACGGCAGCGCGCAGGTGTCCAGGACGATGCCGGCGGCGGCGAGCCGGCCACGGGCCACCCTGCCGTCGATGCCGAGAGGTGCCGGGTCCGCGCCGACGATGTGCGTGTCCGTGCCGTCCGTCAGCACGGCGAGGCCCTCCGCGGCGAGCGCCCCGGCCAGCTCCCGCGCATTGGCGACGACCTGATGCGCGTACGCGGTGAACGCGGGCGTCGCCGCCTCCCCGAAGGCCACGGCCTTCGCCGCGATCGTGTGCATCTGGGCCCCGCCCTGCGTGAACGGGAACACGGCCCGGTCGATGCGCTCCGCCAGCTCCGAGCCGCACAGGATCATCCCGCCGCGCGGACCGCGCAGGACCTTGTGGGTGGTGGCGCACACCACGTCCGCGTACGGCACCGGATTCGGCGCCGCGCCGCCGGCGACCAGACCGATGGGATGCGCGGCGTCCGCGATCAGATAGGCGCCGACCTCGTCCGCGATGTCGCGGAACGCCTCGTAGTCGGGATGGCGGGGATAGGAGATCGACCCGCAGACGATCGCCTTCGGCCGGTGCTGCCGGGCCAGATGGCGCACCTGGTCGTAGTCGATGAGCCCGGTCTCCGCGTCCACCCCGTAGGCGACGAAGTCGAACCAGCGGCCGGAGAAGTTCGCCGGCGAACCGTGCGTGAGGTGCCCGCCGTACGGGAGCCCCATGGCGAGCACCGTGTCACCGGGCCGCAGCAGGGCCGCGTACGCCGCGAGGACCGCGGAGGAGCCGGAGTGGGGCTGCACATTGGCGTGCTCGGCGCCGAAGAGGGCCGTCGCCCGCTCGATCGCGATGCGCTCGGCGGCGTCGACGAGTTCGCAGCCGCCGTGATGGCGGGCGCCCGGATAGCCCTCCGCGTACTTGTTGGCGAGCGGTGACCCGAGTGCGGCGAGCACCGCGGGAGAGGTGAAGTTCTCCGCGGCGATGAGCTGGAGGGTGGTGGCCTGCCGCTGCGACTCCCCGAAGAGGATGTCCGCGATCTGGGGATCCTGGCGGCGCAGCGCCTCGAACGACGAGGACGGTGACGGTGACGGCACGGAAGGCACTGCGCGGGCTTCATCGGTGACGGACATGACGGCTCCGGGGCCTCGGGGGGAGCTGCGGCACATCCAATGTAGAACCGGCGGGGCGTGGCCGCGCGGTGCGTGCGCGACATGGTGACGGGCGGGGTGACCGCTGCGCGGGCTGTTCCCCTACCCGCCCCTTCCCGAACCGGGGCCAGCCCCGGACCCCGTGCCGCCCTGCGGGCGGCGTACCGCGCTTCGCGCGGTGCCCTCAATCTCCCCCTACGGCCTGGCGGCCGTGGGAGGTGCCCCAGGCGGGCTGAAATGCCGCTGCGCGGCGTCCAGCCTCGCCGACTGCGGAGGCAACTTCAGCCTCGCCGGCGTTTGAGGCGCGGGGGTCCGGTGGGGGTGCCCCCACGCCGCCAGGCGTAGGGGGAGGAGCCCCCGAAGCACCGCGCGCAGCGCGGTGCCGGGCCCGGGCGGAGCCCGGTTTCGGGAAGGGGCGGGGTGGGGAACAAGCCCGCCGCAGGCGACACGCACCCGCACCCGCGACGCGCCCCGTCAGGACCGCGCCCGGACCCCCGTCAGCGCCGTGACCACCGGGTCCAGCGCCTGATGGATCTCGTCGCCGATCGAGCGGAAGAACGTGATCGGCGCCCCGTACGGATCGAACACCTCGTCCGCGTCCGGGCTCGGCGCCAGCAGCCATCCCCGCAGGGCCGCCGCCGCCCGCACCAGCGCGCGCGCACGCTCGACGACGCCGTCCTCGCGAGGGTCGGGAAGGGTCGCCGGGTCTATGGCGCGTACGAGGCGGGTGAACTCCTTGAGCGTGAAGGTCCGCAGGCCCGCCGAGTGGCCCATCGAGATGACCTGCGCGCGGTGGTCGCGCGTGGCCGTCAGGACGAGGTCCGCGCGGATGACGTGCTCGTCGAGCAGTTCACGCCCGACGAACCCGCTCGCGTCCGCTCCGAAGTCCGCGAGGACGATCTCGGCGTTGGCCTCCATCGGCGCGCCCTCGTGACCCCAGGTGCCCGCGCTCTCCACGATCAGGCCGCCCGTGAGGGGATCGCCGAGGCGGTCGCTCAGGGCATGGCGGGTCAGCCGCTCGGTGATCGGCGAGCGGCAGACGTTGCCGGTGCTGACGTGGAGGATGCGGAAGGCCTGGCCCGTGCTGCTGGTTTCCGCTATGCCACGCCCCTCAGGGGCGGTCAATTGGCCACCTCGAGGTCTGGTACGACCTTGCGCAGCTCGTCCGCGGACAGGGCGCCCTCGCGCAGCAGGACCGGCACCTTGCCGGTGACGTCGACGATCGACGACGGCACGATGCCGGGCGTCGGGCCGCCGTCGAGGTAGACGGAGACGGAGTCGCCGAGCATCCCCTGGGCGGCGTCGCAGTCCTCGGGCGAGGGGTGTCCCGTGAGGTTGGCGCTGGAGACGGCCATCGGGCCGACCTCGGTGAGCAGTTCGATCGCGACGGGGTGCAGCGGCATCCGGATCGCGACGGTGCCACGGGTGTCCCCGAGGTTCCACTGGAGGGACGGCTGGTGCTTGGTGACCAGGGTCAGCGCGCCGGGCCAGTAGGCGTCGACGAGCTCCCATGCCTGCTCGGAGAAGTCGGTCACGAGTCCGTGCAGGGTGTTGGGCGAGCCGATGAGGACAGGGGTGGGCATGTTCCGGCCGCGCCCCTTGGCCTCGAGCAGGTCGGCGACGGCCTCGGCGCTGAAGGCGTCCGCACCGATGCCGTACACGGTGTCGGTGGGCAGCACGACGAGCTCTCCGCGGCGGACGGCCGATGCGGCCTCGCGCAGGCCGGTGGTGCGATCCGTCGCGTCGTTGCAGTCGTATCGCCGAGCCATCAGCGGGCCTCCTCGTACACGTGCTTGGTCATGTGCTTGGTCATGGCATGGCCTTGCGGGCGGTGGCGAACCGCGGCCGCTTGTTCAGGTCGGGGTGGTCGGCTGCGTCGGCCCAGCCGGATTCCTCGTTGAAGATCCACGGCACCTGCCCGCCCTGGGTGTCGGCGTGCTCGATGACGACGAGGCCGCCGGGCCGCAGCAGCCGGTGCGCGGTGCGTTCGATGCCGCGGATGGTGTCCAGGCCGTCCTCGCCGGAGAACAGGGCCATCTGCGGGTCGTGGTCGCGCGCCTCGGGTGCGACGTACTCCCACTCGGTGAGCGGGATGTACGGCGGGTTGGAGATGACCAGGTCGACCTGGCCGTCGAGCTCGGGCAGCGCGGTGAGTGCGTCGCCGTGGTGGACGGTGACGCGGGATCCTTCCGCGTTCTTGCGGGTCCACCTCAGGGCGTCCTCCGACAGCTCCACGGCGTGCACGCGCGAACGCGGCACTTCCTGGGCCATCGCGAGGGCGATGGCGCCGGAGCCGGAGCACAGGTCGACGATCAGCGGCTCGACGACGTCCATCGCGCGTACGGCTTCTATCGCCCAGCCGACGACCGACTCGGTCTCGGGGCGCGGCACGAACACCCCGGGGCCGACCTGGAGCTCCAGGTAGCGGAAGAAGGCGCGCCCGGTGATGTGCTGGAGCGGCTCGCGCGCCTCTCGGCGGGCGACGGCCTCCCAGTAGCGGGCGTCGAAGTCCGCGTCCTTGACGTTGTGGAGCTCTCCCCGCTTCACGCCGTGCACGAACGCGGCGAGCTCCTCCGCGTCGAACCGCGGTGACGGCACGCCGGCGTCGGCCAGCCGCTGGGTGGCTTGGGCCACCTCGGCAAGCAGCAGATTCACGTGCCTACCCTTCCTGTGACGCTCGTGCGGACGATTCTCTGGCCTGTGGGACTACGGGAACTGCACCGGCTGCGCCGGTTCGCGGGCTACTGGGCAGCCGCGAGCTTGGCGGCGGAGTCGGCGTCGACGCACGCCTGGATCACCGCGTCCAGGTCACCGTCGAGCACCTGGTCCAAGTTGTACGCCTTGAAGCCGACGCGGTGGTCCGAGATCCGGTTTTCCGGGAAGTTGTACGTACGGATCTTCTCCGACCGGTCGACCGTTCGGACCTGGCTGCGGCGGGCGTCCGCGGCCTTGCTCTCGGCCTCCTCCTGGGCTGCGGCGAGCAGCCTGGAGCGCAGGATACGCATGGCCTGCTCCTTGTTCTGGAGCTGGCTCTTCTCGTTCTGGCAGGAGGCGACGATGCCGGTCGGCAGGTGCGTGATGCGCACGGCGGAGTCGGTCGTGTTGACGGACTGGCCGCCGGGTCCGGACGAGCGGTAGACGTCGATGCGCAGGTCGTTGGCGTGGATCTCGACGTCGATCTCCTCGGCCTCCGGCGTGACCAGCACACCGGCCGCGGAGGTGTGGATACGGCCCTGGGACTCGGTGGCGGGCACGCGCTGCACGCGGTGCACCCCGCCCTCGTACTTCAGCCGCGCCCAGACGCCCTGGCCCGGCTCGGTCGCGCCCTGGCCGCCCTTGGTCTTCACGGCGACCTGGACGTCCTTGTAGCCGCCGAGCTCGGACTCGGTGGAGTCGATGATCTCGGTCTTCCAGCCGACGCGCTCCGCGTATCGCAGGTACATCCGCAGCAGGTCGCCCGCGAACAGGGCGGACTCGTCGCCGCCCGCGCCGGCCTTGACCTCGAGGATGACGTCCTTGTCGTCGCTGGGGTCGCGCGGGACGAGCAGCAGCCGCAGCTTCTCGGTGAGCGCCTCGCGCTCCTTCTCCAGGTCCTTCACCTCGGCGGCGAACTCCGGGTCGTCCTGGGCCAGTTCACGGGCCGTCCCGATGTCCTCGCCGGTCCGCTTCCAGGCGCGGTACGTGCCGACGATGGGCGTCAGCTCGGCGTAGCGCTTGTTCAGCTTGCGCGCGTTCGCCTGGTCGGCGTGGACCGAAGGGTCGGCGAGCTTCTTCTCGAGATCGGCGTGCTCGCCGATCAGTTCCTCGACCGCTTCGAACATCGATGGCTCCTGGTTCCGTACACGAAGGGGTGGCTGCGGTGGCTGCTCAGAACGGACAAAGCGCCGGTCCCGGCCACCCTGGAGGGGGCGGCCGAGGACCGGCGCAGTGGCTCGCTACTTCTTGGCGGAGCCGGCAGCCTTGCCGAAGCGGGCCTCGAAGCGGGCCACACGGCCACCGGTGTCGAGGATCTTCTGCTTGCCCGTGTAGAACGGGTGGCACTCGGAGCAGACCTCGGCGCGGATGTTGCCGCTCTGGATCGTGCTACGGGTGGTGAACGACGCGCCGCAGGTGCAGCTGACCTGGGTCTCGACGTACTCGGGGTGGATGTCGCGCTTCAAGGTGTCTCCTAGGTTCGGGAGGGCGCCGGGTCGCACGGGCGGGGATGCTCGTACGTGAACCGGGGCCGACGTACCAGTCTGCCAGGACCGGCCGTATCTCCCAAAACCGGGGTGGTCGCTGAAGTATTCCTGGCTGCCGAAGTGGGTATTACGGGCTGCTCACGACGGTGGCGGCGTCGCCCTTGTCGCCCGCCGAGTCCCGCACCGCGGAGGCCGGGATCGGCCTGTCCTGCTTGAGCGCCGTCCACACCTGCCGGGCGCCGGTCTCGACGGGGACGACGCGGTTGGGGTCGGCGGGGTCGTACTCCACCGGCATGGTGATCATGTCGACGTCCTCCGCGCCGAGGGCGCTGAGCCCCCTGGCGAAGCCCATCAGCTCGTTCACCGAGTCCAGCTCCGAGTCGGGCGTGATCGCCTTGGTGCCGGCGTCGGCGAGGTCCAGGAGCTTCTTCGGGGAGCTGAACACGCCGACGTCCTTGACCTGGTCGATGAACGCCTTCATGAAAGCCTGCTGGAGCTGGATGCGGCCGAGGTCGCTGCCGTCGCCGACGCTCTTGCGGGTGCGTACGAGGCCGAGCGCCTGCTCCCCGTCCAGGCTGTGGGTGCCGGGCGGGAGGCTCAGATGGCTCTTGCTGTCGTCGATCGGCTGCGTGGTGGTGATGTCGACGCCGCCGAGCTCGTCGATGAGCTTCTTGAAGCCCGTGAAGTCGACCTCGATGTAGTGGTCCATGCGGATGCCGGACATCGCCTCGACCGTCTTCACGGCGCACGCGGGGCCGCCGATCTCGTAGGCGCTGTTGAACATCGCCCGCTCCTGCCCGGGGACGGCGGTGCCGTCACGGCCGGTGCAGTCGGGCCGCCCCACCAGGGTGTCGCGCGGTACGGACACGACGCTCGCGGTCTTGTGGCCCTGGTAGACGTGCACGACCATCGCGGTGTCGGAGCGGGCGGCGCCGTCGTCGTCGCCGTACCGGGCGTTCGCGCCGGAGCGTGAGTCGGAGCCGAGCACCAGGATGTCCATGGAGCCGTTGTCGACGTTCTTCGGGCGGTCCTCGCCCAGTGCCGTCTTGATGTCGACGCCCTGGAGGTTCCCGTTGAGCTTGACGTAGAGAAGGCCGAGACCGGAGCCGCCGACGAGTACCAGGGCGGCGGCGACCCAGGCCACGACCGTCCAGGTCCGGCGGGCCCTCGTGGGCGGCTTGCGGCGGCTGCCGCCCCGTGAGGGTCTCCCCACGCCCGCTGGACGTAGCGGGAGTATTCGGCCGGCGCTGCGGCTCTGCTCGCTCATGCTCTCCTCGGCTCTCGCTGCTCCCGCTACCCCCGGGGGTGGTGTTCAGGCGCGGTTTGTCGTGGTTGCTCAGACGTCGGAGCAGCGAGAAGCGTTGCACGGCGCGGTGAGAACTCCCTGAGAAACGCCTCGGGCCCACCGCGCCGTGCGCGGTGGGCCCGAGGGACAGCTCCAGGACCCTGGTCCGCGCTGTCACCAGTGGTTTCTGCCGCTGGTGGAGGCGGAGGGGTGGTCCTGCGCCGGGCCCGTGACGGGCCCGGCGGCTGTGGCGAAGCTCTCTCAGTCGTTGCCGTTGCCGGCCGACGGAGTCGTCTTCTGGATCTGAAGCAGGAACTCGCCGTTCGACTTGGTCTGCTTCATCTTGTCGAGCAGCAGCTCGATCGCCTGCTGCTGGTCGAGCGCGTGCAGCACCCGACGCAGCTTCCAGGTGACGGCGAGCTCGTCGCTGCCGAGCAGGATCTCTTCCTTACGGGTGCCGGACGCGTCGACGTCCACCGCCGGGAAGATGCGCTTGTCGGCGAGCTTCCGGTCGAGCTTGAGCTCCGCGTTGCCGGTGCCCTTGAACTCCTCGAAGATCACCTCGTCCATCCGCGAGCCGGTGTCGACCAGCGCGGTGGCCAGGATGGTCAGCGAACCGCCGTCCTCGATGTTGCGCGCGGCACCGAAGAAGCGCTTCGGCGGGTACAGCGCGGTCGAGTCGACACCACCGGACAGGATGCGTCCGGAGGCCGGGGCCGCCAGGTTGTAGGCACGGCCCAGGCGGGTGATCGAGTCCAGCAGGACGACCACGTCGTGACCCAGCTCGACGAGGCGCTTGGCGCGCTCGATGGCCAGCTCGGCGACGGTGGTGTGGTCCTCCGCGGGGCGGTCGAAGGTCGAGGAGATGACCTCGCCCTTCACCGACCGCTGCATGTCGGTGACCTCTTCCGGACGCTCGTCGACCAGGACGACCATCAGGTGGCACTCGGGGTTGTTGTGCGTGATCGCGTTGGCGATCGCCTGCATGATCATGGTCTTGCCGGTCTTCGGCGGGGCCACGATCAGACCGCGCTGGCCCTTGCCGATCGGCGCGACGAGGTCGATGATCCGGGTCGTCAGCACGCCCGGGTCGGTCTCCAGACGGAGCCGGTCCTGCGGGTAGAGCGGCGTCAGCTTGTTGAACTCGGGGCGGCCGCGCCCGGATTCGGGCGCCATGCCGTTCTGCGAGTCCAGGCGGACGAGCGCGTTGAACTTCTCGCGGCGCTCGCCGTCCTTGGGCTGACGGACCGCACCGGTGACGTGGTCACCCTTGCGCAGGCCGTTCTTGCGGACCTGGGCGAGGGAGACGTACACGTCGTTCGGGCCGGGCAGGTAGCCGGAGGTCCGGATGAACGCGTAGTTGTCGAGGATGTCCAGGATGCCCGCGACGGGGATCAGGACGTCGTCCTCGGAGACCTGCGGCTCGCCGGCCTGGAAGTCGTCACGGCCACGGCGGCCACGGCGGTCGCGGTAGCGGCCGCGGCGTCCGCGACGGCCACCCGCCTCGTCGTCGAAGTCGTCCTGGGGACCGGTGCTCTGCTGGCCGCCCTGGCGCTGCTGGCGCTGGCCGCCCTGCTGCTGGTCGTCGCCCTTGCCCCGGCGGTCACGCTGACGCTCACGGCGCTCGCCGCGGTCCCCGCGCTCGCCCCGGTCGCCACGCTCGGCGCGGTCGCCCCGCTGGCGGTCACGACGGCCTTCGGCGGTGTCCACGGCGGCGTCGGCCTTGGCCTCGGGGCGCTCGTCGGTCTTGACGTCGGTCTTGACGTCGACGGCGGTGTCCCCGCGGGCCTCGGTGCGGGTCTCCGGGCTGCCCGCCTGCGCAGTGGCGCGACGGCGGCGGCGCTCACCGGCCGGCTGGTCGTCTCCCGCGGAGCCTGCGGCCTGGGCGATGCCCCCGGCCGGCTGCCCCGGGATGTCGATCTGCTGCTGGGCGACAGCCTTCTCGGGCTTGTCGGCCTTCTCCGCCTTCTCGGCGGCGGGGGCAGCGGCCTCGTCACCCGTACGGGTCTTGGACGTGGCGCGGCGCTTGGGCTTGGCAGGGGCCTCACCGGCGCCCGCCTCGGCGCTCTTCGCCGGGGAGGTCCCTCCGGCCTGCGCCTCCTTGATGACCTCGATCAGCTGGCTCTTGCGCATACGCGCGGTGCCCCTGATGCCGAGGCCGGACGCGACCTGCTGCAGCTCGGCCAGGACCATGCCCTCGAGGCCGGTGCCGGAGCGGCGGCGCCGTGAGGTGGTGCCCGAGGCAGCACCTGCGGCGGGCGCGGCGTTGTCGACGTTGTTGTCGGCAGTCACGCCCATCAGATCGGTGGTGTCGCTCACGAAGGGTCCTTCCCTGGAGCGGACGTCGGCCTTCTGGCTCGGCGACCGGTTGTGCTGTCCGGCTGCGGTCCTGGGTGTGGTCCGTGCCGGAGCGGTGGTCCCGCCGGAGAATTGACGGCGGAGAGAGATACATGCATACGTGCAAGGCCCGGCCCGAGGTCCCCCTGCTCGGCCCACTCCTGAACAAAGCGAGGGGTGTCGTGCCGGTTCCGGAGCGTGCTCGAAACTGCTCAGGCAGGCTGCTCAGGCAGTTTGGGGAGGCTCCCGGAAGAATGGTGGTCCCGATGAGGGACGCAAAGCGCCGCGTCGTAGGACGACGGCCGCTGACTTGAGGTTAACACTACCGGCTCCAACAAACATTCCCCCTCTCTCTCACCGGCAATCGTGTGGCAATCGTGTGTCCCTAGGGAGCGAGCGGCAGCACGCTCGCACCCGCGGCGTCGAAGGCGAGCCGGTTGGCCGCCCATCCTTCGCCCGCCAGCCGTGCGACCTTGTCGGCCGCACTGTCCTCGGCCAGCGCGAGCACCGTGGGGCCCGCGCCGGAGATGACTGCGGGGACGCCGTCGGCGCGCAGTCGGTTCACCAGATCGACGCTCTGCGGCATCGCCGGGGCCCGGTACTCCTGGTGGAGACGGTCCTCCGTGGCGGGGAGCAGCAGCTCAGGACGCCTGGTCAGGGCCTCGACGAGGAGGGCGGCCCGGCCGGCGTTCGCGGCGGCGTCGACATGCGGGACGGTGCGCGGGAGAAGCCCGCGGGCCGTCTCCGTGAGCACCGGCTTGGACGGAACGAAAACCACCGGAACGACGGAATCGGCGGGATCCATCCTGATCGCGCGCGCCGCTCCCGATTCGGTCCAGGCGAGGGTGAAACCGCCGAGGAGACAGGCGGCGACATTGTCCGGGTGGCCCTCGATCTCGGTGGCGAGCTCGAGCAGCGCCACGTCGTCGAGCTTCGCGTCGCCCCCTATCGTCACGGCGCGGGCGGCGACGATGCCGGCGCAGATCGCGGCCGAGGAGGAGCCGAGACCGCGGCCGTGCGGGATGCGGTTGGCGCAGACGACCTCGAGGCCGCGCGGCTGACCGCCGAGCAGGTCGAAGGCCGTGCGCAGGGCCCGTACCAGCAGGTGGTTCTCGTCCCGGGGCAGGGTCGACGCGCCCTCACCGGCGATGTCGATGTGCAGACCGGAGTCCGCGACCCGGACGACCACGTCGTCGTACAGACCGAGCGACAGCCCGAGGGCATCGAAGCCCGGACCGAGATTGGCGCTGGTTGCGGGGACGCGCACCCGGACGGCGGCGGCGCGGAACGCTGGACCGGCCATCGCTCGACGACTCTCCTTGGTTCTGAACTGCGGGATGTACACGAATGGTTCGAGAGGCAGGAATACCCGTGGGCCTCGGCGGTGGAAACACCGCGACGGCAACGACACCGCGCATATGCGGCGGGCCGGGTTCGGGTACAGCCTATCGAAGGAAGGTTCACCTGCGACATAGGGCGCACAGGAGGCGCACGATGCGTGTCGCGGGCCTCCTGTGCCTCTACGTGTGACGTTGTCCGGCTTGCCATACTTTCCAGTAGGGCAACTGGACGGGCGCAAGCGGTCCTCCGGCCGGATCAGGGCCGCGAGCCGCCCCGTTCACGCCAGATACCGCGGGCCGGGCGGCTACGCGAGCCCGAGGCGTTCCGCCGCCGCGGCCGCGTCGACCGGGACGGTGACCGGCTGGGGCGCTCCGGCGACCGCCCAGTCGGGGTCCTTCAGACCGTTGCCGGTGACCGTGCACACGATCTTCTGGCCCGGGTCGACCTTGCCCTGCTCGGCGGCCTTCAGCAGACCGGCCACGGACGCGGCCGACGCCGGCTCGACGAAGACACCCTCCTGCGACGCCAACAGGCGGTAGGCGCGCAGGATCTCACGGTCCGTCACCTCGTCGATGAAGCCGCCCGACTCGTCGCGCGCGGCGATCGCCTGCGTCCAGGACGCGGGGTTGCCGATCCGGATCGCGGTGGCGATCGTCGACGGGTCCTTCACGACCTCGCCCCGCACGATCGGCGCGGAACCCGAAGCCTGGAAACCCCACATTCGAGGGGTGTGTCCGGCCATCGCGTCCGCGGCGTACTCCTTGTACCCCTTCCAGTACGCCGTGATGTTGCCGGCGTTGCCGACGGGCAGCACATGGATGTCGGGGGCGTCGCCGAGCGCGTCGACGATCTCGAAGGAAGCGGTCTTCTGGCCCTCGATCCGGTACGGGTTGACCGAATTGACCAGCGCCACGGGGTAGTTCTCCGAGAGGCTGCGGGCCAGGTTCAGGCAGTCGTCGAAGTTGCCGTCGACCTGGAGGATCTTCGACCCGTACACCAGGGCCTGGCCCATCTTGCCGAGGGCGATCTTGCCCTGCGGCACGAGGACCGCGCAGACCATCCCGGCACGCACCGCGTACGCGGCGGCGGAGGCGGAGGTGTTGCCGGTGGAGGCGCAGATGACGGCCTGCGCGCCCTCCTCCTTGGCCCGGGTGATGGCCATCGTCATACCGCGGTCCTTGAAGGACCCGGTGGGGTTGGCGCCCTCGACCTTGAGGTGCACCTCGCAGCCCGTGCGCTCGGAGAGGACCTGCGCCGGGACGAGCGGCGTACCACCCTCACGGAGCGTGACGACCGGCGTCGTGTCCGTGACCGGAAGACGGTCCCGGTACTCCTCGATGATGCCGCGCCACTGGTGGGTGCCGTTGGTGGTCATGGGTCCCTTACTCCCCTTCAACACGCATGATGCTGGCGACACCGCGCACGGTGTCGAGCTTGCGCAGCGCCTCGACGGTCCCGGAAAGGGCGGCGTCGGGCGCGCGGTGGGTGACGACGACGAGGGACGCCTCGCCGTCCTTGCCCTGCTGGCGCACCGTATCGATGGATACGCCGTGCTCGGCGAAGACCGTCGCGACCTGGGCGAGAACGCCCGGCTTGTCGGCCACGTCGAGGCTGATGTGGTAGCGCGTCACCACGTCGCCCATGGGGCTCACGGGCAGCTGGGTGTACGCCGACTCGCCGGGCCCCGTTGCCTCGGCGAGCTTGTTGCGGCACACGGCGACGAGGTCGCCGAGCACGGCGGACGCGGTGGGCGAGCCGCCGGCGCCGGGGCCGTAGAACATCAGCTGCCCGGCGGCCTCGGCCTCGACGAAGACGGCGTTGTACGCCTCGCGGACCGACGCCAGCGGGTGGCTGAGCGGGATCATCGCGGGGTGCACGCGGGCCGTCACCGACTGCCCGTCCGCCGCCCGCTCGCAAATCGCGAGGAGCTTGACGGTGCAGCCCATGCGGCGGGCGGAGGCCATGTCGGCGGCGGTGACCTCGGTGAGGCCCTCGCGGTAGACGTCGTCGAGCCGTACCCGGGTGTGGAAGGCGATGCCGGCGAGGATGGCGGCCTTGGCGGCCGCGTCGAAGCCCTCGACATCGGCGGTCGGGTCGGCCTCGGCGTATCCGAGGGCCGTCGCCTCGTCCAGCGCCTCCGAGTACCCCGCCCCCGAACTGTCCATCTTGTCGAGGATGAAGTTGGTCGTGCCGTTGACGATGCCGAGGACGCGGTTGACCTTGTCACCGGCGAGGGACTCGCGCAGCGGCCTGATCAGCGGGATCGCGCCGGCGACGGCGGCCTCGAAGTACAGGTCGCGGCCGTGCTGCTCGGCTGCGGCGTACAGCGTCGCGCCGTCCTCGGCGAGCAGCGCCTTGTTGGCGGAGACCACGGAGGCGCCGTGCTCGAACGCGGTGGTGATGAGGGTGCGGGCCGGCTCGATGCCGCCGATGACCTCGATGACGACGTCGATGTCGCCGCGTTTGACGAGCGCGGTCGCGTCCGTGGTGATGAGCGCCGGGTCGATGCCCTCGCGCACCTTGGACGGCCGGCGCACGGCGACCCCGGCGAGCTCCACCGGGGCGCCGATGCGCGCGGCGAGGTCGTCGGCGTGCGTCGTCATGATGCGCGCCACCTCTGAGCCGACCACTCCACAGCCCAGCAGCGCCACCTTCAGCGGACGCGTACGCATCATCCGACCTCGCTTCTCATTACTTCTCGGGTGTGGACCAGTCTCACCCACCGAACCGGAGTTTCTGTCCTCCGTCCGGCATGCGAGACATCTATCTCAACTATCCGACATCGAGACGCAGGAGATCTTCCTCCGTCTCACGCCGGACGATCACCCGCGCCTCGCCGTCCGCGACGGCGACGACGGGCGGGCGAAGTGCGTGGTTGTAGTTGCTGGCCATGGAACGGCAGTACGCGCCGGTGGCCGGCACGGCGATCAGATCGCCGGGGGCGAGGTCGGCCGGCAGGAACGCGTCCTTGACCACGATGTCGCCGCTCTCACAGTGCTTGCCGACGACCCGGCTGAGCATGGGAACGGCTTCGGAGGTACGCGACACCAGGGCGACGCTGTACTCGGCGTCGTACAGCGCGGTACGGATGTTGTCCGACATGCCGCCGTCGACGCTGACGTACGTACGCAGTCCCTCGAGCGGCTTGACGGTGCCGACCTCGTACAGGGTGAAGGCGGTGGGCCCGACGATCGCCCGGCCCGGCTCGACGGAGATGCGGGGCGACCGCAGCCCGGCGGCCTCACACTCGCGGGTGACGATCTCGGTCAGGGACTTCGCGATCTCGTGCGGCTCACGCGGATCGTCGTCGGAGGTGTACGCGATACCGAGGCCGCCGCCGAGGTCGATCTCGGGCAGCTCGACGCCGTGCTCGTCCCGCACCTCGGCGAGCAGCTGCACGACCCGGCGGGCGGACACCTCGAAGCCGGCCATGTCGAAGATCTGCGAACCGATGTGGGAATGGATGCCGATCAGCTCGAGCCCGTCCAGCCTCAGCGCCCTCCGCACGGCCTCCGCGGCCTGACCGCCTGCCAGCGCGATGCCGAACTTCTGGTCCTCGTGGGCCGTGGCGATGAACTCGTGCGTGTGGGCCTCGACGCCGACGGTCACCCGGATCTGCACCCGCTGCCGCTTCCCCATGCTCTGGGCGATGTGCGCGACCCGGGCGATCTCCTGGAACGAGTCGAGCACGATCCGCCCGACGCCGGCGCTCACCGCGCGCTCGATCTCCTCCACCGACTTGTTGTTGCCGTGGAAGGCGATGCGCTCCGCGGGCATCCCGGCGGCCAGCGCCGTCGCCAGCTCGCCGCCCGAGCACACGTCGAGGTTGAGCCCCTCCTCCTTCAGCCACCTGACGACCGCCCGGGACAGGAACGCCTTGCCCGCGTAGAACACGTCCGCGTCCTTGCCGAAGGCGGCGGCCCATGCGCGGCAGCGGGCACGGAAGTCGGCCTCGTCGAGGAAGTAGGCCGGGGTCCCGAACTCCTCCGCCAGCCTGGTCACTTCGATCCCTCCGACGGTCACGACACCGTCGGCGTTACGGGTGACGGTGTCGGCCCACACCTTCGGGTCGAGGGCGTTCAGATCGGCGGGCGGGGCGGTGTAGTGCCCCTCGGGGAGGACATCGGCATGACGGGGACCGGCGGGGTGTGCGGATCGGCTCATCGGAATCTGATCTCTCTCACGTCTCACAGATGGTCGGGCGCGCTGATACCGAGCAGGGACAGGCCACCGGCGAGCACCGTCCCGGCGGCTTCGGCAAGGGCCAGCCGGGAACGGTGGGCGGCCGAGGGTTTCTCGTCCCCGACGGGCAGCACGCTGTGCCGGCCGCTGCTCTGGAAGGAGAGGAGAGCGTCGGCGGTGACTTCCAGATGCCGGGCAAGCCGATCGGGCGCCCTGAGCCGGGCGGCGTCCGCGAGGACGCCGGGGTGATCGCCGATGGCGGCGGTGAGAACGGGGGCGTCGACATGCTCTTCCGGGCTGCCGGCGAACCCGAGCTGCGCGGCGTTACGGGTGAGGGCGCGGGCCCTGGCGTGGGCATAGCGCACGCGGAAGAGGGGGTTGCGCTCGTGCTGGAGGAGGAGGGGGTGGGGGGTGTGGTGGGGGCCGGGGGTGGGGGTGGGGCGGTCCGGGGTGGACGCGTCGGCGGGGGTGGACCCGTCGCCCGGGATGGGGCGGTCGGTCAGGGGCCGGTCGTGCGCCGCGGCGGCGAGCAGGCCCCAGCGGGTGGCGTCCACGCCGAGGCGCCGCAGCAGCGTGGCCGCGTCGTCGGCGGCGGGAACGGGCGCGACGTCGGCGGCGGGAACGGGCGCGACGTCGGTGGCGGGAATGGGCGCGACGTCCGTAGGCAGCCGGCCCCGCGCGTGCTCAGCCTCGATGCGTACGCCGAGGTCGGCCCAGACCGGGTCGGCGGCGCCCTCGCAGAAGGTCCGGCTCACGGTGCCCTGCGAGAGCAGGATCCGGCGCAGGGTGTCGGCCGTGACGGCGGCCCGTACGTCGGCACGGTAGGTGGGCTGCTCGACGCGCCCTGACAGGTCGGTCCAGCCGTACTTCTCGCCGCGCTCCAGGACGTCCCGTACGAGCCGCTGCTGGATGTCCGGCTCGAGGGTGATGTTGAGGAAGCCGGGCCCGGTGATGTCGACGGCGGCGATGCCGGGGGCGGCGGCGATGCGGTGCCCCAGCTCCGCGGCCACTTCGGCGGCCGGGCGTCCGGCCTGCCGGGCCAGCCGCAGCGCGATCCCTGTGGCGTAGTCCCCGCGCCCGCCGGGGCGGGGCCGCTCGACCTTGACGTCCCCAGGGGCGTCGACGCGCAACGCGCCGTCCTCCACGGCACGGCACACGGCGTGCCGCACGGTACGGGAGAGCTCAGCGGGGGTCACGGGACAAGCGTATGGGAGGAGGGGGGGCACTCCGCGAACCGGTTTCGCGATGCGGGCACTGTGGTGGCGGGCGCGGGCGTGGTGGCCCGCGGTCCGTCGACGACCGCCGACGGCCAGGGCGTGCTGCCGTCGCGGGTGCGGAGGTGTGGTCGGTGGTCGCGCGCACGAAGGTTCACGGGGCGGTCTTGGGCGCCACCGGTCTCCGGCACGCCGTGGTCCCGGGTGCCGCCGGTGACAGGCACGCCCTGATCCCGGGCCCGCCGGTGACCGGCACGCCGGGGTCCCGGGCCCGGTCAGCCTCTGGCGCTCTCCGCCCGCCCTGCTTCGTGCCTGCCGTCGGCGGACGGCGGGCCACCCTCCCCGGACTCGCGGGAATCCCGAGTTCCCCTGGGGCCCCTGGGCTCCCGGTGCATCAACTGCCGCACGACCCGCACGAGCTCGGCCGGCTCGAAGGGCTTGGCGAGGAAGGCGTCGACCCCGGCGGCGACACCGCAGTCGACCTCGTACTGCGTGCACGCGCTGATGATCGCGAGGGGGATGTGCCGGGTGCGCGGGTCGTCCCGCAGCAGGGCGGCGGTCCGCAGGCCGTCGAGCCTGGGCATGACGACGTCCAGCGTGATGACGTCCGGCTGCACCTGATGCACCACATCCAGACACTCGGCACCATCGGCCGCGGTCACGACCTCGAAGCTCTCCAGCTCGAGGTTGACCCTGATCAGCTGCCGAATCACCCGGTTGTCATCGACAACGAGCACTCGGCCGGACACGCCGGACACAACTCGAGAGTAGGTCCGCGGAC
Source organism: Streptomyces kurssanovii (assembly GCF_040677245.1). Taxonomy (NCBI): domain Bacteria; kingdom Bacillati; phylum Actinomycetota; class Actinomycetes; order Kitasatosporales; family Streptomycetaceae; genus Streptomyces; species Streptomyces kurssanovii. The sequence goes on along the minus strand of NZ_JBFAQK010000023.1, from coordinate 51,652 downwards.
AGGGCTGCGTCCGGGTTTTGCCCACTTCCGACCCGTGCGGGGGAAGGGCGGGAAGGAGGGCGACGGGTGGCCGGTTGATCGTGTACGGGCCGGGCGACCCCATGCGGCAGGTCGGTAGGCGGCTCGGATCGGGCCTGCGGAGGGTGCCGGGTTCGCTGCCCCGGCCGCCGGTCCGGGGCTAGTGAGACCTGTTCCGCGGGTGCTCGGAAACCTGTCCCTCGGGACCCGAAATACCTGTTCACGATGACCCTTCGGGAGCTGGTAGGGTTCTACCCGTCGCCACGCAGCAGCGCGGCGCACGCCCCCGTAGCTCAGGGGATAGAGCAACGGCCTCCGGAGCCGTGTGCGCAGGTTCGAATCCTGCCGGGGGCACCCTGTATGAGGTGCCCAAAGACCCCGTCACCAGCGGAAACGCTGAGGCCGGGGTCTTCGCGTATGTGCAGGCGGGTGCCGCTCGGAGCGGGCGTATGTCGGGGGCTGTGGACGAGGCGTGGACGGGATCTTGGGACGTAAGCGCAGGTCATGCCCGGGAAAAGCGAAGGCCCCCGGACAGGTCCAGGGGCCTTGGGGCCTGCCGCCGCGAGCGTGTCACTCGGACCAACAGAACCTCGACATGGAAGTCCCTCAGCCAGAGGCTGTGGCGATGATGCGGTCCATCTCCTCCCGGCCGAAGGCTCGCAGGGTCGTGCTACGGACGTTGCCCAACGCGCTGACCTGCAGGAGCACGGCGGTGGCCGTCTCGTCGTCTGGCGCCTCTACGACAGCCACGAGGTCGTACGGGCCGACGGTCCAGAAGAGGTTCAGGACCTTAGCCCCGAGCTTCTGTGCCGCTGCCGTGAAGGCTTCAGCGCGTTGCGGGGTGTCCTTGTAGCCCCGGACCCCCTGGTCGGTCCAGTTCAGCAGCGCAACAAACGTCGGCATGATCCTTTACCCCTGAAAGTAGACGCAACAAGTCGTGGTCAACTCTGGGCACCATGCGCGTAATGCGCATGCGCGGCGTATCTGAACGAGTGATAAAAGCCGGCCTGACTTCATGGCCCGGCCCGACAAACACCCCGGAGCCACCAGCGCGGAATTCCTGAGGACAGGAACGCCCCTCTTGGCCAAGGCATGGCGATGCGCCCGGAACAAGTCCGGGGGGCATCGGAGCTACCGTCGTCTGCAATCACTCGTACTCGCGCAACAGATCCTCAATACGCCGGTTGGCGACGTCTTGCCGTCCATCGAGGCACTTCGCGTAGCGGCTCAGCAGGACCTCGACGCTGTTGCCAGCGCGCTCGGCAACCTCGGTGGGGTCAACACCCGCGTTGAGCCACGTCGAGAGCGCCGAGTGCCGAAGGTCGTACGGCCGACTCGCGAGCGGCGAGGCCGCGACGGCCGGCGGAAGCGCGAGGAGCCGGGCCTCCTGCCACACGCGGTAGTAGGTCGAGGACGGGACGACCGAGCCCTTCTCACTGAAGAACAGCCGCCCGTCGTCCGCCGTGCCGAAGGTGGCCAGGTGCTCACGGAGCACGGCAACGAGGTGGGGCGGGATGGGCACTCGCCTGACGTCCTCGGTCGGCCGGTTCTTCAGCCCGCGGTCGTCATGGGTCTCCCCCGAGTCGGTCCACTGCTTGCCGACGGACGGACGGGTCCGGTGGAGCAGCGCCGAGCCCCAGCCCTGCGCGGGAAGGTTCAGGTCCGTCTCGACGAGGCCGACCGCTTCCGCCGGCCGGAGACCGCCGAAGTACATGGCAGCGAACAGACCCACGAGGCGACGACCACGGGCGCGCCGGTATCCGCCCACGTAGGAAACCGCCGCCAGGAGGTTCCGTGCTTGCTCCGGGTTGGCGACAACCCGCGGGTCGACCTGGTTGGACACCTTCGGCTTCTGCCAGCGGACAGCCGTGATCGGGTTCTCCCGCAGCTCCCCCAGGTCGACGGCGTAATTCGCGGCAATGACGAGCGTCCGACGCTTACGCCGCACGGTCTCCGCCGCTGCCGCCGTACCGTCGAGCTTGAGCTTCAGCGAGTCGAGGACCGCGCGAGCCATGGCGGGCTCAGCGAGATCGGCGAGCGGTCGGGACGCCTTGGAAACCCAGTGAAGAACGTTCTGCACGTCGTCCGGCACTTCCCGATCATCAGGCCCCGGTAGGACGAAGGCCCAGTTGCGCAGCGCTTTGCGGATTGCTTCGTCAGACGGCCGGCCGGCACGCTCGTCGAGAAGCTGCATCGTCACGCTGGTTAGGGATTCGTTGATGCCGTCTCGCGTATTGGGGGCGGCATGGGGCCACTTCATGGCGAGGTACCTGAGAGCGAAGGCGTACCACGACACGGCCGACTTCTTCTCTTCCATCGAGGCCGGAAGACCCGATTCCGTGTCGAACTCCTCGCCGTCGCGCATCGCGCACATGAGCTTCGTGCGGTAGTGGTCGGCAAGCGCCTTGGTCCGGAAGGACTCCGAGAACACATTGCCTGCGACTGACCAGCGGACCCCGTACGAGGGCGTTTTGGTGTCCCGCTTGCGGACTCCCCAGACCTTCACATTGAGAGACTTCACGCCGCCTCCTCCAGCTGTCGCAGCCATGTGTTGAAGTCACTCCGCCAAACCCGCAGCTCTCCGTTGGGCAGCTTGAATGCGGCCGGCCCGTACCCCAGTTCTCGCCAGCGGTAAAACGTCCGACGGGAGACACCGCCCAGCTCATCCAGGACTTGGCGGACGGTCATCAGCTCGTCGCGACGGGCGTCCATGTCGGTTCTCCTTCCGTTCCGGGGGCGGGTTCGAGGGAAGCGGCCAGCCATTGCTCACCGGTGCTGAGGCCGGTTCCGGCGAAGACCCAGTGGGCGAGGACGAGCGTGGTTTCGCCGTCCTGGGGAGCGGCCATGGCGGCTTGGGCGCGGCGCCATTCGGCGCGGGCGTCACGGAGGGCGCCGAGAGTGGTGGAGTAGCGGCGGGACTTGGTGGAGAAGTGGCCACGGAAGCCGAGCATGTGGGCCCAGGCGCGCAGGCGGAGGTGTTCGAGGTCCTTGCGTGCGCCGAGGGTCCAGGCCGTCCGGATCATGCGCCGCGCGTGGTCGGTGATCTGTGCCTGTGCCAGTTCGGCGAGGAAGCGGATCGGCCGGTCCAGGGTGCCGGTCGCTGTCTCGGCGCCTTTGGTGGCGTACTTAGCGATGTACGCGGCGACGGCCCGTTCGGTCAGCTCTTGGCCGCCGTCGAAGTCGGCGGAGCGGATGGTGCGTACGTCGAGTTGACGGCCGAAGGTGAAGGTGTGGGCTCGGCCGCCGACATCGGGTCCGTTGACGCGGGTGGCGGTGGCGGCGGCATGGATGGCGTCGGTCAGCAGTTCGGCGGAGGCCCAGGCGGGAGGGGCCGTGTCGCCGCCCTCCGGGCCGTCCAGGCGGATGACCGCGTGGAAGTGGACGGCGCCCCGCTTCTGGTACTCGGCGACCTTGGCGAAGGACACGCGTGCGTGATGCCGAAACGCGCGTTGGGTGAGTCCGGCGCGCTTGGCGATCTCACGGCGCAGGTAGATCGAGAAGCGCCGCCAGAGGGCTCCGGCGTGGGCGTTCCAGAGCACGGCCGCTTCGTAGTCGTATGCGTCCGGATCGAGGGGCGTACCGAGGGCCGGGGCTGTCTCGTCGTGCCGGGCACCGCAGCGGCAGGGCCGGCCGCTGGAGGGGCGGTTGTGGACCGGGCCGAAGCTCGGTGCGGTGAGGGTGGCGAAGACGCGCGGGTGCGTGCCGACCTGTTCGGCGGTGCCCTTGCCGCCGCGGAGTCCCGCGGTGATCAGGTGGAAGGTGTCTCGGCGGTAGACCTCCGCGCAGGCCGCGCAGCGGGTGGCGCGACGGTTGTTGCAGCGGACGAGGAGACTTCCGGCGGGCAGGGAGGACGAATCGAGGTGGTGGAGGACGCGCCCGATCTCTCCGGTCGTCCGGTCAACCGCGTACTCGGTGCGGTGGCCGTCGAGGCGCACAGGGTTCGTGCAGCCGCCCAGGCCGGAAAGTTGGCGGGCCAGCTCGGGCATGGTGCCAAGGGAGGCCAGCATGGAGAGTTCCGCCAGCGGGGGCGGAGTCTGCCGGGTGATGATGGGTCTTCCTTTCGGCTGTTTCGGCGGTTGGGAGGTACGGCCCCGGGGCGGCGGGATGCTTGGCGGCGTTTGCCGCCCCGGCGGCCGGTCAGCGCCTGTTGGCGCCAGTGACGAGGGAGCGCAGGACCACGGCGGCGATGGCCACGGACACGGCCGAGACGGCGACCGCCGCCAGGAGCGCGGTGAGGACGACGCCGACCACGACCACGGCGGCCACCGCACCGGCGCCGACCCCGACGAACGGGGCGACCGAGCGGCCGGCGGAGGGAGCCGGGGCATGGTCCTGCGGGATGTGGGTGGTGATGCTCGGGACGTGCGGGGTGTCGGGCAGCTTGGGGCGGAACATCGCGGGACTCCTTGTCGGTCGGGTGTCATTCGTTGGTGCCGTTGACGACGTCGACCCCCGTGCGAGTGCCGGACTCGATGGCCGGGGCGAGGATGGTGTGCGAGAGCCAGAAGCCGAACAGCGCGATCACGACGGCGACCCAGAGGCGGACGCCGAGGAACTTGATCGCGGCCCAGGCGATGACGCCCAAGACGAAGACGAGCGGCAGCGAGACGGTCACGGAAACTCCTCAGCGGACGCGGCAGCGGTGAGTGCGCGCGGCCAGCTCGGCGGCGGCGCGACTGTCGTAGTCGGTGGCGAAGCCGCACCGCGGAGCCGTGCAGGCGGCGGTGTGCTTCTCGCGGCCCCGGCCGTCGTAGTACGTAGCGACCTGGACGGGGCCGATGCGGACGACGCGGCGGAAACGGCGGTTGGCTGACATCAGGGCATCTCCTTGTCGGTCTCGCCGGTGAAGTCGGTGACGTGGTCGGCCAGCCAGCGCAAGATCTCGTCGCCCTCGTAGCTGTCGGCGGCGAGGATCACCGGTTCGGCGATCAGCACGGCTTCGGTCAGGCGGTTCTGTCGGGTCAGCTCGGCGGCGCGCTTCAGCGCGCGGAGCGTGGACGGGCGCAAGGGAGAAGGTCCTCCGGGTCAGGTGAGTTGGGTGGTGATGGCTTCGGCGAGCGGCATGGGCACACCGAGCCGGGCGCGAAGGGTCGAGGTGTCGATGTCGGTCCCGGTCCGTGCGCGGTGTTCGTCGGCGACCTTGCGGGCGAGGGTGACGAGCGCGGGCGGTACCGGGGATGCAGGCGGCGGCGCCGACTCCAGTGCGGGGGCCGGCAGTTCGGGCGCAGCCGTGGGCGGCTCGATGTCTGTGGCGGTCGGTTCCGGCGCCTGTGCCGTCGAAGGTGGTTCCGGTGCCGTCGCCGGGTCTGCGCCTGGATGCGCTGCTCCGTGAGCGAGCAGCGTGCCGCCGAGGAAGGCGACCGCGGGCCATCCGGCGACGAGGATGCGGAGCCAGGCCGGTACGTCCTCCAGGTCGAGCAGACCGGCGGTGGCGACGTTGGCGCCGAGCGACGCCGTCAGCGCGACGACGAACCAGCACCACCCGGCCGTCTTCGACTCACCGGAGCGCAGACGCCGCCAGGCCGCCACCAACAGCAGGTCGACAGAGACCGGATAGGCCCACGCCTTCCAGCCGTCCTGTCCGGCAGCGAGCGCAAGGTCATGCAGGTGAGCGAAGGACAGCGCGGCGGCGATCACCGCTTGAACGAGCACAGCGTCCACACGGACGGGCAGGGCACGCACGGCCACTCCTTCCAGTTCCGGGCATGGGTGGGGTAGGGACTTGGCGCGGGACGGCCGCGCCGACCGTGGGAGCGAGTCGGTTACTCGGTGATCGGCCGAGGAGTGGCCAGGGGACCGGACTCCTTCACCGGCACCGGAGGGGCGCAGGGCCGGAACGGCGCGAGCGCCGGAACGTCCGGGGCGAGGTGCGCCGTCTCGCGGCAGGTGGCCGCAGCGTCGGCGAGGGACAGGTGAGGAGTGCGGATGCGGGACCAGCCGCCGGACGTGTCGCCGACGACGGCGAGGCCGGGCAACTCGGCAGCGATGGCGCAGGAGGCCATAACAGCCTCAGGGGCGATGTCACCGAGCGCCATCTTCGCGGACGCTTCGTCGTTCACCCGATGGCAGACCCGGCCGGTCAGCTGCGCCCGGAGCATGGTCGCTCCCTTGCCCAATTCGGCCCCGAAGCGCTGCCCGCACACCTCCAGATAGATGCCGGCCGCGCGGCCAAGCTGGGCGAGCCGGATGAGCTGGGTGACCATCTCGTCCCGCCGCTCCTCCTCCTTCCTCGTGGCGACGAGGAAGAGTTCTGCCACTTCGTCGACGAACAGCACGATGGGAGCCGGGCGTTCGTCCCCCGGCAGGCCCCAGACGTCCGAGGTGATCAGCTCATCCGGGGTGCCAGGTGCGATGCCCTGCCGCGCTTTGATCAGGTCGTATCGGTCCTCCATTTCCTTGACGAGCACGGGCAGCAGCTCGGCCGCCTGCTCCGGGTCGGTCGCCAGCGCCGAGAGCCGGGGAGCGAACGGCGCCAGCTCCACCCCGCGCTTGCAGTCGATCCCGACCAGGACCACCGGCTGAGCGGCCAGCCCTGCAAGCAGGTTCCGCAGGAACATGGACTTGCCGGACAGCGTGGCGCCGAGGACGAGTTCGTGAGGTACGGCCCGGTAGTCCCGTATGAAGGCGGTCGCGTCCTCCCGCAGAGCCACCGGCACGCGGAGCGGACCGGCGTCAGTCCGACGCGGCATCCGCACCTTCCGCAGGACGTCGAAGCCGACGAGCCGCAGTTCCACGACACCGGGCTTGACGTCCCGCACGTACACGGCGTGAACACCCCACGCGTGCCGCAGCCGTTCGGCCGAGGCCGCCACGTCCGCCGGTTCCTGCCCCGGAGCCAGCCGCAACCGGAGCCGCAGACCGGTCGAGGTGGGCCGGATCATGCCTCGGCGAGGAGGCACAGGCCGAACCTCACGGCGAGTCGTGGCCTTGACGGCCAGGGCCCGCCACCGGGGCGGCTCGACCGTCAGGCCGCACGCGTCCATGGTGGAGGTGTACGAGGCCAGCAGCCGGGCCACCGAGACGGGCAGCCCGACCGTGGACCAGTACGCCGCCGGATGGGCATGCCGGGCGTAGGTCGCGCCGCCTATCGCAGCGAGCGACCCGCCCAGCTCAGCCCACGTCACCAGGTCGGTCACGACGATCAGCCCGCCTGCTCCATCGGGAAGGCGCCGGGAGCAACGGCGGTCGCCCGGTAGGCGATGCCGTGCCGCTGCTGCCCGTTGAACACGCTCTCCCACGGCCGAGCGACGAGCCCCGGCAGCGAGACCGGGGCCCCGACGGTCAGGCCGTCCGTCACACCGCTCTCGGGGACGGTGACCTGGATCAGCGACGACTCACCCTCGTCGATGTAGACGACGCCGACCGTCATCAGCGCCTCACCGCTCACGGCGTCCTTGGCGATCTCACCGGTCTGCCGGTCACGCACTTTCGGCGCCGGCGCTTCGGTGAGCAGGATCGTGGCGGCCGAGGCGTCAATACGAATCACACGCACAGATTTCTCCTCCTGAAGTCGATCAACCTGCCGGCCTGACAAGTTGACTTAGCAAGCTCGAAGCTACGGATGCCAGGTTGACTTGTCAAGTGACTTCGCGGTGGCCGGTGAGCGGCCCTGGAGCCCCGAGCGCACTATGGAGTCAGCAGTAAGGGAGGGCGCGACATGAGCAAGAAGCACCGCGCTCCAGAACCGCAGTCTTGGGACCCTCGCACTCCGCAGTGGGCGGCACCGCCGCCAGGCACATGGCCGGGGCCGCCTCAGGGATCACCCCCAAGTCAGCCCCCGCGCCAGGACAGCACGGCACCGCCGCCGAGGAAGCGGCGCCGAGTCTTCCTGTGGGTCTTTCTCGCCGTGCAGATCCTGTTTTTGATCTGGGTCATTTTGGGCGCCTCGACGGCCAGCGGTACGCCCGAAGGTTGCCGCGGTCTGACGGGAGAGGACCTGAAGCTCTGCGAGGACGCGAGCGACGTCGGAACCACGATCGGGGTGGGCCTGATCGTCGCGTTCTGGGTAGCGGCCGACTTCATCCTGGCGCTTACGTACGCGATCTACCGACTTGCCAGCCGACAACCTCGGGCCTGAGTCGCAGTTACCGGTTCAACCCGTCAGCTGAGTCGATAGGTATCTTCGAGTTCCTGTCGGTCAGCAGGAAGCAGCACGTCAGAGACTTGCAACGCCTGTCCTGACGCGTCGCACGCGATGACCAGGACGCTCAGCACAGGCACGCCGTCCGGCAGGCCCAAGAGACCGGCTTCATCTGTCTCAGGGAGCCGAGCTGAGACCCGTTCCGTGACATGGTCGAAGCGGATCTTCTTCCTCGCTTCCAGGTGCTCACGCACACTGCCGGCCAGGACATCAGCGCTCGCCAGCTCGGTGTCCTCCACCAGGCCGGCGGGGAAGTACGACGAGACCAACTCAACTGCTTCGCCTTCCTCCTCAACGAGGAAGCGGCGCATGAGCACCTTGGCCTTCTTTGGCAAGCCGAGCGCTGAGGCGACCCGTGCCGGGACAACGACTTCAGCGACTTCCACGAGGCGTCCCGAGGCCTGCGACTCATCGCGCTCCAGGGCTTCTCGCCCCCGCCTGTCCTTCTGCTCGACCACTTCGGGCCGGTCCCGGACGATCGTGCCGTACCCCTGTCGGGACTCGAGCCAGCCGTCACGCTTCAGCAGTTCCAGCGCCCGCACGACGGTGGGGCGGGACATCCCGAAGGCCTGCACCAACTGGTTCTCGCTGGGCACCCGAGTGCCAGGCGGGTACGTGCCGTCCTCGATGCGACGTTGGATCGTCCGTGCGAGGCGCACGTACTTCGGTGGCTCCACTTCATACGCCATGAACGCCGCCTGTCGGGATTAGCCAAGTCAACTGGTCAACCAGACTAGCGAATCTTCGATTGTCGGAGTAGAAGCGGAGCGAACTCTTACCTTCCGGGCCAGGCATCGGCCATGACGAAGGAGACGACGGTTCCGCCAAAGCGGCTCGGTGCGGCATGCCACGACTCGGCCAGCGAATCGACCAGGAGCAGTCCACGCCCGTGGGAGTCGTCGGCGTCGGGGTGCCTCAGCCGCACGTTCGCCGGAAAGCCAGGGTTGTGCACGTCGACCCGAAGCGAATCTCCCTCACGGAACCATTCGACCCGGACGAGCCAGGGGTCGTCCGACCGGCCGTAAGCGATGGCGTTGGTCACCAGCTCCGAGATCATCAGCACACAGTCGTCGACGGAGCAGACCGGGTTGTACGGGGCGATGAACTTGCGGAACCAGCGCCGAGCCCGCGGTACGGACTCAGCGACAGGGTGCAAGGTCATCGCACCGAGACGCGGTGACTCCTCAGACGGGTAGCGGTCGATCATGTAGGCCATCAGGTGCTCACTTCCTGCCGCTACCGTCGCAGTCGAGGCAGCGCCGCTTCGATGTGACGCGGGTGCGATCGGCGGCGGTGGCAAGCGCCAGGGTCGTACGCGAGCCGACGCGCTTCCAGCCGCGCCCCCGGCAACCCGGGCAAGGTAACTGCGTGCCCTGATCCGGCCGCTGACTCGTCACACCGCGCCTCCTCCCAGTGAAGTGGCCTTAGCCACTTTCTGGATAGTGGCATTAGCCACTTGCGGGACGCAAGCGATTCGCAGCAACTGGCCCCCTCAGGTGAGGGGGTAGCCCTGCTCGAACGCCCAGCGATGCGGCGGGTAGGTGGCCTCAGCGAACTCCAACGGCCGGTCCTGGAGGTCGAAGACAACGTGGTGCACGATCAGGACGGCGGAGTCGGCCGCAAGTTGCAGGTCCTCGGCCTCTTCCTCCGTGGCCGCACGCGCGCACATGCGATCTTCCGCGTAACTCCCCTGCCGGCCGGTCATGTTCTCGACGTACAGGAGCGTCCCTTCTTGGATCCGCTCTGGCTCCAGAAGCTTCGGCGCCCGTTGACCGACGTCCGGAGCGAACCAAGAGGTGGACAGCGTGATCGGCCCGTCCTGGTTGTTGGTCACCCGCCGCCGGTGCACCGCCCGACGATCCTTGACCAAACCCAGCGCCTCAGCCACGTGATCCGGCGCCTCCAGCCAACCGGCGGAGGTGATCACGGCGTACTCGCCCGGTGTGTAGATCTTCCCGGTCTGCCGAGCGCGCCCGTACAACTCACGTGCCCGCCGGTTGACTTCGAGGCTGCGCACGTACGTGCCCGACCCTTGACGCTTCTCGACGAGCCCTTGATGGCTCAGCGCCTCCAACGAGCGTGCGGCCGTAGGCCGGGACACCTTCCAGTCCGCCGCCAACTGCCGTTCGGACGGCACCTCATCACCTGGTCGCAGGTCACCCCGAAGAATCTGATCACGGATGTAGTGCGCGATCTGGAGATACTTCGGCTGAGCCTCCTCGAGCTGCGGCATCAGTCCTCCTCACCTAAGGCGAGCCCCAGGCGAGTAGTCGGGCACCCCGCTACCGAGCTGAGGCCTGCTTCTCGACACAAGTGGCTATGGCCTCTGGCCACTATAGGGTGAGTGGTCAACCCCCAACCCCGTAGGCTGAAGCCCATGACGCGGTTGATCGTCGCAGCAGGAGGAGGGGGCGACGCAGTCGCCGCCGCAATGATTCACGCCGCCCTCTACGGCGACGAAGACCAGGCGGTGATCCTCACGTACGCGTGGGACCGCCTCCTGATCGACCCGGTTCCGGGCCCCCGAGGACCAGACAACTTCAACGGCCTCCAACCCCTCACACCAGCAGTCTGGGCAGTGTCGGCCGAGGCCCGTCCTATCGCCCCGGCGGGTTCGACACTCCCCCGACTCGCCGCAGAGCTCCGGCACACGTTCGCGCTGATTGATCCGCGCTATGGGGTCGAGGGCGTCACCCGCCAGCTCGAGGAGCTGGTAGACCACTTGTCACCGAAGTCGATCGACCTCCTGGACGTGGGCGGCGATATCCTCGCCCGCGGCGATGAGCCGACGTTGAAGAGCCCGCTTGCCGATGCCGTCACACTGGCCGCGTGCTGCCAGGTGAACGCGCCCGTCCGCCTCTTGGTGGCGGGCCCCGGCCTCGATGGAGAACTCCCTCTTGACGAACTGCGCGGCATGCTCGGCCCGCTCATCCACACCCTCACTGCGAAGGACGTCGAGCCGATCAGCTCGGCCCTGGAGTGGCACCCTTCCGAGGCAACCGGGATGCTCGCAGCGACCGCCCGGGGCGTGCGCGGCACGTGCGAGATGCGAGACGCCGGCCTTCCGGTCCCCCTCACCGACGAAGGACCGGCGGTGCACGAGGTGGACCTGGACGAGGCGTTGACCCGCAACCAGTTGGCCCGCGCCATCCTGACAACAGCCACCCTGGACGAGGCCGAGGCACACAGCCGCGAAATCTGCGGTTACTCGGAGATCGACTACGAACGCAACAAGGCCGCGTGGCTCAAGGACCAGCCAGCGGTACAACTTGACCCGGACGCCGTACTGTCTCAGCTCGGCCACTTCGAAGCCGAGGCCCACAGCCGTGGAGTCACCCACACGACCTTCCGCCGCATCACTGAGGCCTTGAACCTCAACGGCTCCTTCCGCGAGGACCTGCGCCAGCTGCTCATCAACAACCGTCCGAAGCAGTACGACGCTCCCTTGTGGCGCATCACGGCCGCTACTGAGTAACAACCTTCTTCACGGGTTCAAGGCGGCTCGCTCCGCTCGCCGCGCGCGGCCCCGGCTCCAGCGCCGGGCCCCGACGCTCCTGTCTCCGCCCCGCTCCGGGCCCCGGCTCCGCCGGCCGCGCGGCTAGAGCGAGTACACCTGGTGCGGTGGACGGTAGCCCGCTGTGGCTGGGCCCGGTCGGCTCCACGGCTTTAGGCAGCCACCATGGGGCGAGCCTCGAAGATCATGGCCCCAACGTCGTGCTTTAACGGGCAGGTCCACAGACTGCCCGACTCGCCGGAAGCTTACGGGGCCATGATCACTCGCCCCATGGCAGCTCCCGCCCAAAGCCGCTACACCGACCTGCGCTGTACCGCGCGGCAGGACGACAGTCGAGGAGCACACCATGAGCGAAGTCACTCGCGATCAGGCGTTCAGTGCGGGCGATGCCCTGCGGGTGAGCTGACCGTCAGCGAAGGCCCACGTGGCAGACGTCCCAGAGTCCGCAGGCGTGTGACCTGCATCGAGACGTGCAGCGTTGCGCAGACACCACGACACCCGCCACGACCTCGACCCACTCGCTTGTCTGCTATGCGGCGATATCGACGGCAGTACGGATGTGAAAGTCACTCAGTCTGTCTCGGTATCGAGTCGCTCGAGGCAACCGACTCAGGCGCTCTGCTGCTCGCCCACATGCCGAAGTCCTGGCCACCGAGCAGAACGATGAGACACGCCCCTTGAAGTTGCGGCCAAACCCTCGGAAGGAGAGCCTTGAAGTACGCCGCACCTCGCTCAAAACAGGCGCAACAGACTGCCAGCGGTCGCAATTATAGGGGCGAAGCCGTGGTACGCATTGACTCATTCAATGAACTCAGAGATCGCGAGGACACCCAGATCTCTGACGTCCCCGCTGCAACGTTGAAACAGTGGGGCCATTCACCACTTACGGGGCACCAGGTAGCGGAGCGATACCCTACCGTGTGTCATTACACAGGAATCGATTCACTTACCCGGATAAAGCAGAATGGCATCCGACCGAACACGTGGGTCTGCCCCACCGCTTACTCCGCTTGCGCAGCCCCGTACAGTTTGGGTCTGTACGACCCAAAAGATCTCGTCGTTATCATCTCCACAGAGTGGATTCCAGAGCTTTGGGGTCCTGCAACCGCCCCCCCTGGGGTGTTTCCCGAAGTGTGGTCTGGTGGAGGTATGGAATACCAATTGGGTTCCAAGGGGGCACCACTCAGCAGCATCATGCACGTGATCCCGATGGAAACGTGTGGAGATACCGGGAGCGGCAGAATCCCCAAGGGAGCATACGGTGGTCTCATTGTTTGCAAGTGCGGTGCACGCCATTGAGAACAGCGCCAGAACCGTCGCGAACACCCTCGGCTACGGCACCCCTACCCGCGGGTGGGACGGATCACATGTTTGGGAGTTGTTCGCCAGCGACAAAGTGAGTCGCGGCGAGGCATACTGGACAACTCGGGTTGAATTGCGGCCTCTGGAAGATATGCCGCTGGGCACCGAAGAAGACGCGCATGGAGTTTCAATCGTCGTTCGAGCAAAGGCATGGATGCCTGAGGATCGCCGGGCAACATGGGGCAGAATAGTCGACTCCAAACCGTGGCGCATTTCCGATTTCAAGGACTTCCAAGAAGGGGAAATCCAGGAAGCAATTGAGGAGTGGCTTTCTCCGGCATGGCATTCTGCAATGAGCACCGCAAAGGATCAGACTGAAAAAATTTCCGTAGTAGCTGACCAACGAAGAGAAGCTATGGATTCCGGGTGGGATGCCTGATCGGGGAGAAGTAGTCGGCGCTTAGTCCTGCCCCTCGACGGTTCCCCTACGCCCCCTGCAGAGCTGGAGAACGGGCGAAGACACGAGGGGGCCAGCGGAACCTGCGGCCGTGCGGCGAGCGCCGAGCCAGCACCGCGCACGAGGTCCACAGTGCCGGCCTCCGTACGGTCGTCAGTCAACGAGGTAGTGCGCTTCGATGTAGGCGACGGTGGAGTCATACGGCTCCCCCACCGGCTTCAACATGTACCGGCGGAAGACTGCGGCGGTGGCGCGGCGGACGCCTCGGTTGCGAGCGTCAGCGTTGTCCCATGACCCAGCGAGGGTGTGGGTGACCACCTGGTCAATCTCCTCAGCCAGGTTCCTCTCCGTGACGGTGAGCCCGGAGGGTGCGTGGTCGCGGATGATCCGCGACAGGACACCCACGTGGTCGTCGTCCAGCACGACGACGGCTTCGTCGGGGTGCTTCTCAGCGTCCACAATGGCGCGGGCGACACGGAGCGCCTCTGACAGGAACTCCAAGGCGTCCTGGGCGTTTTGGATAATCCGGTCCCGCAACTGCTTGATCCGCTCCGCAAGGGCAATGTACTTCAGGGACCCTGGTTCGATGCCCTTATCGAGGGCGGCCTTGATGTGGTCCAGGATCTCCGCCGCGGATGGCGGCGTCTCTTCCTCGCCGGCGGTCTTGTCGCGCTTGAGGCGGACGAGGGCCAGCAGCTCCTTGAGTATGGCGATGCCCTGGGCGTCCAGGACGAGGGCTTCCTCCCGGGAGGCGACCACAGTGAAGGAGTGGACGTGAGCGTTGATGATCTCCAGGACCATCGGCCCAAGCTCCGATATCCGCTCCTTCCTCTCCTCGTCGGAGGCCTTCTTGAGCAAGGTCGTGTACACGGACCCGAACAGCGCGAAGCCGTCCCGGTACTTGGTGACCCGCCTGTCGGTGTTGATAAGCGGGTACAGGCGGGCCAGGAGCCGGTAGTCCTTGGTGAACACCTCGACGGCACCGGGGTTGGCGTCCAGGAAGACGTTGATGGCTCGCACGGACTCGTATCCGTGGACCGTGAGATCCAGGCCATCCACGTCTACGAGCAGGTCTTCCATGCGGGCGAAGGTGATACGGAACTCAGCGACCAGCTCGGACAGATCGGTGACAAACCCGCCACCCTTACCGCCCCCCTCGGAGGTGGGGTCGACGACGGCCCGCTGGACCTCTTCGGCCAGGTCGAGGTAGTCCACGACCACGCCGGAGGTCTTCACAAATCCGGTCGGGGACACCCAGGTGCGGTTCGGGCGGGTGATCGTCTGGAACAAGGTGTGGGCCTTCAGCGGCTTGTCTAGGTAGAGGACGCCCTCGTTGGGGGCGTCGAACCCCGTCATCAGCTTCGCGGTCACCACCAAGAAGCACAGTGGATCGTCGGGGGTGAGGAAACGCCGCTTCTGCTCCTCCTCCTCGGCCTCCGAGAGCTGATACGGCCGCAGGGCGCGGTCCTCGTCCTTGGAGTCTGAGACGGAGACATTCACCTCGGCGGTGATCCGCTCATGCTTCCCGACCTCAGTGAGTGCCTGTGATGCCTTGAAGCCGGCCAGCAGCTCGTTGATCTTGTCCGTGTATGCCACGGCGAGTTCACGGTTGTAGGCGACGACCTGGGCCTTGAGGCCGTTGCGGTACGCGCCAGCCAGATAGTGGTCCACGATGTCCTGGCAGACCGCGTGTATGCGGTCGGGGTTGGCGAACACCGAGGTGAGGCGCCCGAATTTGCGAGACAGGGCTTCGCGGTCAGGATCGTCGAGATCAAAGTCGTCGGCGAACTGGTCGAACTCAGCCTGCAACGGCTGGTCGTTTATCTCGAAGGCGACCGGGTGCGGGTCCAGCAGCACCGGGACGGTCGCCTCATCCAGTAGAGACCGAGACACCGAGTACCGGTGCAGCACGCTGCCCGGGTCGGTCTCCTCGCCGAAGAGTGCGAAGGTGTCGGTGGCGAGGTTCCTGACCGGGGTGCCGGTCATTCCGAAGAACTTCGCCTGCGGCAACGCTGCGCGCATCTGCCCGGCCAGAGACTTCGACCTAGCGGACTGGGTGCGGTGTGCCTCGTCGACCAGCACGATGATGTTGCCGCGGGTGGACAGGTTCTTGCCGGCGTCGGCGAACTTGTGGACGGTCGTGGAGATGACGCCGCGCACGTCGTCGGCCAGCAGGGATCGCAACTCCGCACTGGTGGCGGGCTGGTGGAAGTACGCGTCCCCCATCGCGGAGGTGAACACCCCGGAGGTCTGCCGGACGAGCTGGGTCCGGTCAGAGAGCAAGATGATCGTGGGTGACTCGGTGCGGGTGTCGCCCAGCAGCAGCGACGCGGCGAACACCATCAGCAGCGTCTTCCCAGACCCCTGATGGTGCCAGATCAAGCCCTTCGACCCACCCTCCAGAACCCGCTCATGGATGAGGTGCGCGGCCTCCATCTGCGGGTAGCGGGGCAGGTACTTCTTGTCCACCCCACCCCCGGAGGTGTCGAACAAGGCAAAGTTCGCCAGAACGTCGAGGATCGTGGCCGGGTTGAACAGCAGCTCGACGGAGCGCTGCACATCGGCCTGCCCGGACAAGTTCTCGTCATCGGCAGTGGACCGGAACGGCTGCCACAGGTTCGTGGGAGCACCGACGGCACCGAACCGCAGCTTCAGCCCGTCGGAGGCGACCGCGAATACATTGGGGGTGAAGAACCACGAGTACTCGGTGGCGTACACGTCGTTGATCTCGCGAGCGGCGTCGGCCCACCCGGACTTAGCGGTCGGTGACTTCACCTCGACGACTACCAGGGGCAGGCCGTTGACCCAGTACACGAGGTCGAACCGGCGCGAGGTCTTGCCGGGTACCGTGATGGTCACCTCGTCCGAAACGACCAGCGTGTTGGCAGTCGGGTGCTCCAAGTCGATGACTTTCAAGGCGTGCCACACGCCGTCGGCGTCCCGGAACTCCTTACGCCCGCGCAGCACGTGCAGCACCTGCTCGTTGGCCCGCACCAGCCCACCTTCGACGGCGTTAACCGTCGCGACGATCTCCTCGACAACCGCGTCCGCGTCGAACCCGTCGATCACCCCAGGGTTGAGCCGGACGATGGCGTCCCGCAGCTGTTTGCGGACCACCGTCTGCGTCGTCTCACGCTGTAACGACCTGCCCGCAGTGAAGTCCCAGCCCATGGGGAGAGACCACTGGATCAGCAGGTTTTGGAACTCCCGTTCTCGAATCCCGTTCGCCACGGCTCAGACCCCCGCCTCGACGGACTTGATGTCGATAGTGCGATCAAGCAGCCTCGACAGCAGCGCCACCCGCGCCTCACGGAGACGTGCCGCCTCAGCACGGAGAGCCGCGATCTGCACGTCCGCCGCATCGGCCATCCCTGAAATGCGCTCCTGCTCATCACGAGGCGGCACGGGCATAACGATCTTCTTGATGTTCGCGGCAGAGATGCGAACCACCTTCGTCTCGCTCGTGAACTGACGCTTCTGGTGCTGAAACAGCGGTGAGGCAAAGAAGTACGAGACGAACTTCGGGTCCAGTTCATGGCGGAAGATGAAGCAGTCGTCGTGAACAGCCACATCGTCATCGCCCAACCAAGCAACGGCCTTGCCGACGTCCTCGACGTTCTCGCTCGTACCTGCGATTACCACATCGCCGGTTTGTGCGAGGCGCATCGAGACGCGGAAGCTACCGGGCAGATACGTCACCGTTTCTGTAGCCGAGGCCCCGTAGTCCGTGTAGATCTGGCCATAGTGGATGCATCCCAAGCCCGCCTCCACGTAGTCACTTTTTACAAACCGGCGGCCACGGGTGAGCGTTCCAGTTTTCGACAACGGAGCAGACGACCATCCCTCACCGCCGCGCGAAAGCATGTTTCCCAGAGCAGCGTTACGGACTCGAAGGAGGCTGTCCGCCTCGACTTCGAGTGCCGCGACCTGTTCGTCCACCACGTTGATGACTTCGACGATCCGCTCCTGCACCGGCAACGGCGGGATGTCCATGATGATGTTGAGGAAGTCTGCGGGCTTCACCCGCTCACGCCTGCCGCCCATGCCTTTCGACGCACCTTGTAGTGCGTCCCACATCCTCTGCGTTGTGGTGAGGATGCGGAAGAACTCGGGGTCCGCGTCTGATGCGAATGCGAAGGTGGGGAACTCCTGAGACGCGAACGATTCCGGCAGATCGTCCGGGGTAACCGTGATCGCGCCTTCGAATGCCTTGAGCCGGCTGTAGAGGAGCATGCCGGGGCCGATCCGGTTGAGCTTTTTGTAGGCTGTAGAGCTTCCTGCGACAGGATCGCGGTAAAGCAGCCCTCGCCCCCTGTTCAGGACTCCCACAGTCGGATAGGTCTGAACGGGGTCTACGTCAACGACCGCCACGTTCAGTGCAAGGAACCGCGAGAGAGGAGCCCGAAGCCACCCCTCCTGAGCGTCAGCCGCCAGGTCACCGTTCATCGGATCACTCATCGAATCCCTCAACACCAGCGTCCGCGAGAATGGCAAGCATGTGCTGCTCAGTCCTCTGACGTTCTGCTCGGGCAAGGTTGTAGGCCTCGATCAACGTGGGAAGGTCCGCCTGCTCGGCCATGGCACGCTTGACATAGAGGCTGATGTTAAGGTCATAGCCGTTCGCCGCGATCTCGGTCATAGGTACGAACTGGGCGGCCAATCCGCCCTCTCCGTCTGGGTCCACCGTAGTGCCGTCAGCGCAGACCTTCGCGTGGTAGGCGGTCACTGTATCGGTGATGTCAGTATTGGTGAGGACGTTGCGGTTCTTAGCCTTGGCGAACCGGTTGGAAGCGTCGATGAATAGCACACCGTTCATACGCTCCTCCGTCTTCGTGCCGGGGGCGCGGAACACGAGAATGCAGGTCGGGATCGTTGTGTTGTAGAAGAGGTTCGCTGGCAGCCCGATAACCGCTTCAAGCAGGTCGTCATCAAGGACGCGCTGACGGATCGAACCCTCCTGGCCGCTGCTGCGGAAGAGGACACCTTTAGGCAGGACAACGCCAGCGCGCCCCTTCTTCGGGTCCATGCTGGCGATCATGTGCTGCACGAACGCCCAGTCCGCGAATTGCGGAGGAGCCACGCCGCCAATGGCACGCGGGTCGTTGGCCCAGGGCTTCCACCTCAGGGAATAGGGCGGGTTGGCGACGATCACATCGAACTGCGCCACTGACCCGTCCGGCTTCTTGAAGCGGGGGTCCTTCAGAGTGTCGCCCACCTCGACCTTGAACTGGGTCAGGTTGTGCATGAAGAGGTTCATGCGGGCCACACCCGCAGTGTCCGGTACGGCCTCTTGCCCGTACAGGCTGAGCGTGTAGCCACGCCCGCCGCGGGCCTTGAGCAGGTTCGCGGAGGCGATCAGCATGCCGCCGGATCCACAGGTCGGGTCGTACACCGACTCAAAGCCCTTGGGTTCCAGGACCTCGACAATAAGCTCGACGACCTCACGCGGTGTGAAAAACTGGCCAGCGCGAGTGCCGGACCCATCCGAGAACCGTTTCAGCAGGTACTCGTACGCCCCACCGAGGACGTCGTGAGACATGTTGCCCTCGTGCATCTTCGGAGTGCGGTCCATCGTCTGCATGACCGCCGCCAACACCTCTCCCGGCAGGACCTCTTCGGAAGTCCATGTCATGGACCCAAACAAGCGGGAGAACTTGTCAGGGTTGGCAGTCTCAATGGCTTGCAGGGAGGCACGGACCCGCTGGCCGAGGCCAGGCTGGGTGATGGTGTCGAGAATGCACGACCACGAGGCGCGGCGCTCCTGGACAGTGCCGGGGTGGATGAACGGGATCTCGAACGACTGGTAGTCGCGGTACTCGATCTCATGGGCTTCCTCCGGGGAGAGGTCATCCAAGTCGTTCTCATCCAGGAACTCCTGGTGGTCGTGCTCCCAGGTGTCTGACAGGTACTTCCAGAACATCAGCGGGAAGACGACCGAGGAGTATTGCGCTTCGGGCAGTGCCACGCGCAGCTCATCAGCCGCGTCCCACAACCGGTTCTCGATCTCCTGCTGGGTCACTGCCATCAGTCGGGGGTGTCCTCGCTCGTCAAAGGGTGGCGACCCGAAGGCCGTGGTGTTCCTGCTGGTCAGCCTATTCCGGGCACTCCTGACATGCACGCGCCAGGCCCCTGCGGCCGGGTGAACGTCCGCGAGGCGTCGCATCCCTGCGCCGGCAACACCCAACGATATCCCTCGCCAGGACCATGAAATACAGCAAACGGCGCATCCAAACGACGCGGTCAGCCGCCGTCAGAGATCCGCTTGTTGATCTTCCGTAGGGAGCTCCTCGCTCGACCTAAGACGAACCTTGACTGATCGGCGGTCGCAGTCCACTGGAAGTTCGGCCAGCCGAGGGCGAAGTCTATGAGGTCGAGGCCCAGTTCGATAGGTGGCCCGCCACCCCCGCGCGGCCGCAGAGGCGCTGACGTGGGCGGCAGCGCGCACAAAGTCGTAGAGGCATCGGGGGCTTGCGTTCGGGCTGCGCACCCGTCGGGCGAACCCCATCTGGCCGATAGGCGCACCACTGTCAGTCCCATCAGGTACAACCAAGAGACGCGCGCAGGATCGCCGCGTCGGAGCCAGCAGCTTGGGGTGTGGGATGAGCGAAGGTACGCAGCAAGGTCTGCACGGCAAGGACTATGCAGTCCGGGAGCTCTTCACTAAGCAATACTTGCTGGAGTCCTACCAACGGGAATACACATGGGAGCGGCGCCACGTCGTGGAGCTCGTGACCGACCTGGCCAACGCCTTTCTGCGCGACTGGCGAGTCGATCACGACGGGCAGCGCTACGCCCGGTACCGCCCGTACTTCCTCGGCCCATTCGTCTGCCACACCGTCGGGGTAAAGAAGAATCTCATTGATGGACAGCAGCGCTTCACAACGCTGCACCTTCTCCTCATGCACATCGAGCGACTGCTTAAGGAGCAAGGCAATGAAGGCGCCGCGGGGATGGTCGGCAGCATGGTCCGAAGGTATGCCGCCGGGCAGTACCACTACGCGATTGATGTGGAGGAACGTCGCGCGTGTCTGGAGGCGCTTCGCGCCGGGGCGGAGTTCGACCCCACCCCCACCACGGTTTCAGTGCAGAACCTGTGGGAGCGAGCCCAAGACGTAGCCGAGGCCCTGCCCGCGACGCTGCGAGACGAGTGTCTGCCCATCTTCGCAGACTGGCTGGCCGATCGGGTCTTCCTCGTCGAGATCGCCGTTGACGACCGGGATCTCGGCTGGGAGATCTTCGAGACCATGAACGATCGTGGCGCCGGCCTCACCTCCCTCGACCTCCTGAAGAGTTTCGTGCTCTCTCAGGTGGACCGGGAGCAGGAGCAGATCAACGCGGCCTGGCGGAAGATGGTCACTGACCTCAGCGCTTTCGGACGGCACTACCCAAGCAAATTCTTTGAGACGCTCTTCCTCGCCCGGTACGCAGCCGCAGATGGGAGCGATGACGAGAAGATCGAGCGGGCCTTCCACGAGTGGGTACGCAACCAGCCGGAACGCGTCGGCATGAAGCGTCGGGGACAGGATTACAGCGACTTCGTCCTCAAAACAGTCGCGCGCGCTGCCGATCAGTACCGCGTCCTCCTTGAGGGCGCCCGCACTCGCACCCCCGGCCTGCATACTGTCTACTACAATGCCACAAACGGAATCGAGTCACAATTCCTCCTCATCCTGGCGGCGCTGCAACTGGAAGACTCGCCGCAGGTCGTTCGCGATAAGGCCCGACTCGTCGCCAACTACCTCGACCTATTCTTCGTACTTCGCATCGCTAATAACGACAGCGCTGTACAGACGCAGGATTTCCGAGAGGAAGTACAACGACTTCTTCCAGCTGTCCGGCAAGTGTCGTCGGTCGAAGACCTGTGCAAGCTCCTGGGCCGCGAGGCAGCAAACCTTCCGGACGGGTTCTCGGGGGTGGAGAAGCTAAGTCTGCACAATAACCGGAAGCACATCCGCTATCTGCTTGCCCGACTCACTGCATTTGTCGAAGCCGAATGCGACCGACCGGATGAAGCAGACCGCTATCTGGGGTCACCTATCGCCATGGCAGGAGACTCTCCCCCGTGGGAGGTCGAACACATCTGGGCCAACAAGTACAGCTTGCACGTTCAAACCGGTGTGGCAAATGAGGAAGACTTCAAGCGAGAAAGGAACCGCCTGGGCGGTTTGCTCCTGCTTGAAAAGTCAATCAACGCAAGTTTCGGCGCGGACATCTACGGCGACAAATTGCCTCATTACTTCCGCCAAAACATCCTGGCCGCATCATTGAATCCCGGCTCCTACAGACGTAATCCCGCATTTGCAAAGTTTAGGAAGAAATGGGGTCTCGAAGACTCTTTCATTCCATATCCGGACAGCTTCGACAAGAAATCAATCGACCAGCGTGGCGCACTGTACCGACAACTCTGTGAACGTGTATGGCGAATCGACCAGCTCGGTTTCATTGAGGCTGCCACGTCGCCTACACCTCGAACGAGCTCGCCGCAGCGAAAGAAGCCCCGCTACGGCGTACAAATCTCTGACCTGATGCGCGTTGGCATGCTCAGCGAAGGCACACAGCTGCGCGGTGAACTCAAGCGTTCGCGGCGAGTGTTTGACGCGACTGTTACTAGTAGCGGCAGGATCCGCCTTGAGCCGAGCGGTGAGGAGTTTAAATCCCTCTCGGCCGCCGGCGCCGCCGCTACTGGCAGTGTGTCCAGCCCGGGATGGGATTTCTGGCAAATCGCCCAGCCCGACGGGAACCACACCCCGCTCGCGGTGGTCCGGAAGCAGGCGATCGAACGAGGGCTACTCGACCAGAACCCCTGACTTGCGGCGCGTCCTAGCCGAACCTCACCGTCTCCCAGCTGCCGCGGCGGACGCGACTGGCACGCTCGGCAGTTGAGCACCAAAGCCACAGGACCATTCATAACGTAGCTGCGAGGCCCAGAGAAGGCCGGAGGTTGTCAGGGCGCCACTGGGATGTGGACCCGGACTCACGGTAGCTGGCCATGGATGAGGCTTCATCTGCGGCCTATTCGTGGACGTCCAAGGCCGCGCCGAAGCACCGAAGCACCGAAGCACCGAAGCACCGAAGCACCGAAGTTAGCCTGACCTGTTGAGACTGCGATAGTCGACCCAGCCTACGGATCCGTGGACCGTTTGTGGACAGGTCGCCTGCAACTGGCCCTTTGCAGCTCGCTGACCAGCAAGAACACTGCGCGTGGAAGCGGCCTCCGGAGCCGTGTGCGCAGGTTCGGATCCTGCCGGGGGCACAGAAGCCGTACCAGCTTGATCACGCCGCTGACCTGCTGAAGTGCCGACACCGAGAGCCGGACCCAGTCCCATTGGGTCCGGCTCTTTGTCGTTGCGGCTCGCTGATCGCCAGTGCGTGGCGGGTGGGTCCATCGGCGGTGGCGAAACCCCCTGGGCGCCGCGCACCGCGCACCGCGCACCGCGCTCGCGCCAGCATCGCCGACCAGGGCGCCGGCGACTCCTGGTCCACGGTCGGCCGCCGGGAGCGTTCCGGAGCACGAGCCGGCCCGCGCTCCGCGCCGCAGTACGTCGCAGTACGCCGCAGTGCGTCGCCTGGGCACGACGCGCCCGGTCGTCCCCGGCCACACGTGGCCGACCGGCCACGTGCGAGCGTGCCGAGCAAGGCCGCGGCCATCGACCGGGCCAAAAAAACGCGCCCCCGCCGTACACCGGCCCGAGAGGGCCCGGCCCGGCCCGGTCGTCCCCGGCCACGCCCGGGCCGGGCCCCGCGTCAGTCCCCGCGCGGCCCTCGGAAGTCCACCGAGGTGACAAGGGCGTAGTCGAAGTAGATCGGGTCCCCCTCCTCGTCCATCGGGTACTCGAAGCTGCTCTCGTTCGAGAGGATCACCTTGAGTTCGGGAAGGGTGTCCACACCGTCGTCGTTCTGCTCGACCGTGTGGCCCCGTTCCTCGAGGCGCTCCAGCAGTTCTTCGCTGGGTGTCCGGAAGACGTCGAGCCCGTCGAGGAGGACCGTCACATCCGCGTCCTCGACGCGGAACCGGTACACGTGGATGTCGGACAGCGCGCCCTTGGTGAAGCCGAGGTTGAACTCGGTCTGGGAGTCCCCGTGCTCGCAGAGCACCTGTCCGGGCGCGTCGCCGTAGTCCGGGTCGGAGGGGGCGAAGCCCAGTTCGCGCGCGGCCCCGACCGCCTCGTCGGCCGACATGCCGAGCCTGAGTGTGGCAACTCCCACCTCCGGCAGCAGTTCCAGAATCATCGCCGTCCCTTCCGACCGTCCCTTACGTGCCGCCGCCTACTCTGCCGCATCCACCGTGTGCCTATCCCGGTGGCCGGTACAGATCGCAGCGGGGCCTCATCGCAGCAGTTCGGCCTCATCGATCGTCCAGCCCTTTTTCGTGAGCAGCGCCTGGAGGTTCTTGTTGTCCTTCAGGCTCTCCACCATCTCCCGGATGTGGTCGTCGTATTTTCCGGGGAACTTGTGCTTGATGTCGTCGATGTCCATCCGCATCGCCTCGGTGATCCGTCCCTGGCTGATCAGTTCGCGCTGCCACTGGTGCCATGCCTGGGCCACCAGGTCGTTGTCGGTGCTGTTCAGCTTCTTGTGATCGGCGCGCTCCATGCGAATGGCCGGGCCGTTGTTGACCTTTTGCTTCTTGTGCGGCTTGTTCGCGATGTAGAAGCCCGGCTCGATGACCTGCTTCCAGGCCGCCTTGGGCGGGATGTGGTTGACCTCCATCGACGCCGGGAACCGCGTCCCGTCCGCCTTCTCGTTGGCGGGCAGCAGGCCGCCGTACCATCCGCCCTTCTCGGTGCATCCCTTGGCGATCAGCCCTTCGGGATCCATCCAGGTGTGCGGATTGGTGACATAGGCAGCCGGATTGGCGGCCGGGGCGAGCCCCAGGGGGTCGGACGATACGAAGCGGGCCGTCTCCGGGTCGTAGTGCCGGTGGACGTTGTAGTGGAGACCGGTCTCCGGGTCGTCGTACTGGCCCGGGAAGCGCAACGGGGTGTAGGCGGTGGCGTCGCGGTTCCAGGCCGTGAGCCCCCAGACGGTGGAGCGGTTGTACCAGGCGATCCCGCCCTGTTCGTCGACGAGTTCGGTGGGCGTGCCGATCAGGTCGGTGACGATGGCGAAGAAGCGGCTGTCGACCTCTTCCTGTCGGGTGTCGTCGCCGACCGTGCGGCGTTCCAACTGGGACAGGGGACGGTAGCCCTCGTGGTCCCAGGTCAGGGTGACGCCGGACGCGGTGTCGGTCTGCTCGGCCAGCCTGGTGTCCTCCCAGCTGAAGAGGACCGTGGACACGACGGTGGTCCCGTCGGCGGCCATGCGGTGTTTGGCGGTACGACGGCCGAAGGGGTCGTAGGTGTAGCGCCAGACCGTGCCGTCCGGGGTGGTGCAGGAGGTGAGCCGGTCCTCGGCGTCCCACGTGTAGCGCCAGGTGTCGGGCTTGCGGGACAGGCGCTTCTTCTGGCGCAGTACGACCCGGCCGGCGTCGTCGTACTCATAGCGCAGCCCGCCCGCGGCGACCAGACGCGTACCCTCGTACACACGCTCGCCGCGGCTCTCCGTGTGGCGGGCCCGGTCGGGCCACTGTGCACCTGTCTGGTTGCCTGTGGCGTCGTAGCTGTATCGCTCCGACCAGTTTTCGACGGTCACCCCGAGCGGCCGCCCCAGCGGGTCGAGGTCGAACCGGGTGGTCAGCCCGTTGAGTTCGTCCGTCGCCGAAGTGAGCTGGCCGTCGGCGCGGTATCCGAAGGCGCGGGAGCGGACCGTGCGCCGGTCCGTGGACACCTTCTGCGACGTCAGACGGCCGACCGTGTCCCAGGTGGAGGCGAGCGCCACCGGGGCCGCGGCGGGCCCGAAGGTGCGGGTCAGCTCGCGGCCCAGTACGTCGCGGGTGAAGTCGATGGCGTGGCCGCCCACCGCGACGCGGGTCCGGTTGCCGCCCGCGTCGTACGTGTACGACGTGACGGCCCCCGTCGGTGTGGTGCGTGAGATCAGCTCGCCGTGAGCGTCGTAGCCGAACCGCATGGTCCGGCCGTCGACGGTCTCCGCCAGCAGACGGCCTGTCGCGTCGCGTTCGAGGGCGAGGACGGACGTCGGTGTCTCGGCCCTGGTCAGCCGGTCGGCGGCGTCGTAGAAGAATCGGGTGACCGTCCCGGCTGCGTCCTTCTCCCGCAGATGGCCGAGGGGGTCGTAGGTCATGGTGACGCGGTGGCCGGACGGGCTGACGCGGGTGACCAGCCGGCCGGCCCCGTCGTGTTCGTAGGTCGTGGTGCGGCCGTCGAAGTCCGTCTCCGACATCGCCAGCCCGGTCGGGCCGTAGGCATAGGCCCAGGTCCGGCCTTGGGGGTTGAGGACTCCGGTGAGCCGCAGTTCGGTGTCGTACGTGAACTCGTAGCGCGCTCCGTCCACACCGGTACGTGCGGCGAGCAGATCGAACCAGGTGTATTCGAACCGGACCGTGCCGCCCAGGGTGTTGGTGTGCGAGAGGCAGTTTCCCTCCTCGTCCCAGGTCCACGACTCGGACGTGCCGTCCGGAGCCGTACGCCGGAGCAGCCGGCCGTCCGGCGTCCACTCCAGCCGGGTGACGGATCCGGCCGCGTCGGCCGACTCGCAGGGCCGCCCGAAGGCGTCCCGGGTGAGGGTGTACGTGGCGCCCTGGGAATCCGTGGCCGACAGGGTGAGTCCCGCGGGGTCGTTGACCCGCCGCTCCGTCATGCCGGTCGGGAAGGTCACCGTGGCGGGGGCGCCCGTCGCGTCGTAGGTGTAGCTGGTCGACGTTCCGTCGGGGGCCGTCACCGACAGCCGATTGCCGCGGTCGTCGAAGGCCTGCCGCCAGACGGACCCGTCCGGGCCCGTGACCGACACGGGCAGATGCCGCTCGTCGTAGACGGCCGACGCGCGGCGCCCGTCGGGCAGGAGCATCGTGATCAGGTCGCCGTGCTCGTCGTAGCCGAACTCGGCGGTGTTGCCGAGTTCATCGGTGCGGGAGAGCAGATTGTCGTAGCGGTCCCAGGTGAACAGCACGGTGTGGCCGCGGGCGTCGGTCTCGGCGACGGTCTGGCCGAGGCTGTTGAACCGGGTGACGGTCACCGCGCCCGTGGAATCGGTGAACCGGGTGACGCGGGCCTCGGTGTCGTAGGAGAACCGCGAGGAGAGCGCCCCGTCGGGGCCGATCGTCTGCACCACCCGGCCCGCGGTGTCGTACACATAGGTGTACGTGTGCCCGTTCCGGTCGGTCCAGGACGTGACGCGGTGGTCGTCGTCATAGGTGAAGCGCAGCGGCACACCGGACGAGCCCGCGACGGACTCCAGGTTCCGCTCGGTGTCGTACCCGAAGGAGGCGACGCGCACCGGCCCTTCAGGGGTCTGCACGTCCAAGGCGGTGACCAGGCCGCGTTCGTGATCGGCGACGACGCGCACTCGGTAGCCGGCGTCGTGGCTCACGAAGACCGGCAGGCCGTCCTCGGTACGGCTGATCCGGTAGGCGTTGCCGTTGCGGTCCTCGATCTCGCTCAGCCAGTACAGTCCGGAGCGGTACGGGCTGCCTGTGAAGCGACGGGTGAGTCCCGAGCGCGGGTCGGTGACCGCGTACGTGACGTCGCCGAGGACCCCCCGCTCGACGAAGACCAGCGGCAGCCGATCACCCTCGAGCGGCAGCACCTCTTGGCCGCCTTCGGCCGGCAACGCCGGATAGAACAGGACGGAGCCGTCCTCCCGCGCCCAGGCGGTGCCTGAACCGGTCATCTCCAGGCGCTCGTCGAGTGTGGACGCCCAACTGCTGCCGTAGCAGTGGCCGAAGCGGTAGCTGGATATGTGCGTGCGCCGCAGCACCAGGGAGAGCATGCCCGGCAGGACCAGGTCCGTCTGGGTCATCACCATCTCTCCGGTGGCCACGTCCACCGGGTCGGTCTTGCACCGCCTGTTGAGCAGGGACATCGCGACGTCGCGGACGCGGTCCAGCATCTCGCGCATCGACCTGGGGCGTCGGCGTCCTGGCTCGGAGTCGCCCCGGCGGCCGCCGGGGCCGCCGGCGTCCTTGCCGTCCTTGGTCGTGATGGCCTTGACGCGGTCTCGGACGTCACCGTCGGTGTCCTTGTGCGTCTTGGAGCCCTTGGTGATGGCGTCGGGGACCTTCTTGCCGACGTGGTCTCCCAGGTCGTCGAGGGCCTTGGTGAGCTTCTCCGTGATGCCTTCGATGGTGGTGTCGAGGACGGCCGTCAGGGAGTCCTTGCCCTTGGCCCGGCCGTGGTGCCCCTTGGCTTTGCCCAGCTTGCTGCCCGCGCGGGACTTCATGGTGACTTCCACGGAGGCCAGGTGCATGCCGGCCTTGCCGTGGGCATCGTGGTCGATCTCCGGGCCGCCGGATCCGGGACCGGGGGGACCTCCCGCGGAGTTGAGCTGGAGACCGTCCTTGCCCGCCTGCTTCGTCTGGTCGATGTGGTAACCGTCCTGGACACCGGCGACGTTCAGTGCGGTCTGGATCGCCAGGTCGGCGACGATGTTCTCGATCGCGGCAACCGCGGGCTCCGTGAGCGTGGCGACGATCTCCGCGACGGCCGCCTCCGCCATCTCCTTCAGGATCCGTTTGAACGCGATCCGGGTCGCGGCGATCTTGGCGCCGGCCAACAGCGTCGACAGGCCGGCCGTCACCGGTGCGAACGCCAACGTGATGCCCACGGTGGCGCACAGGTCGGCCAGTTCGGCCACCGCAGCGATCTTGCGGGCGACGATGATGTCGGCGACCCGGTCGAGCGCACCGGCCACCAATCGGGCCGCTTTGGCCAGGTCCTTGTGCTTGCCCTGCACCTTCGACCAGTGCGTGTCCAGGGCGGTCAACGACTCGCTCTGCCCGCTGGCGAGCAGTTTCTGGATGTGCCCGTACGCCGTCCCCGCGTCGTCGTCCGCGTCGTCCGCGAACTCCCGCAAGGAGTCCGCCATGTCGCGGTACGCGTCCTCGTCGACATTCGGCCAGCCCACGCCGACGATGTCGAGCATCGTGTCGACGCCTTCAGGAATCGTGTACCCCACGACGCAACAACCCCCGTCCCCCACAAAGTGCGATAGTCCTTTGATCACCCTTACATGTGACGCACCGTCGCCACCAACCGGTTCCTTGCGCGATGGCCAACCGGGCCCGCCGCGACGGGACTTCATCGGTAAGCGGCGGACCGGCCCGCAGCGGGGACAGGCGCTCACAGGCCGCGCATCGGTGCTGCCGTGACGGAGGGTCACCCCCGCTTCTGTACGCGGCGGGAGCCGTTCCGGCAGAGGTACCCCGTTCCCGGAGGCCCAAGTACGTCGTCTTCACGGCGTACCCGCTTCCGTGACAGCACCTGACTGATCCACACCGTGGAGAACCGCGGGCACTCCTCCGGCCGGAGGGGTGCCCGCACTCACAGGAGGACCCATGGCACACCGGACACGTCCGGTCCACTACTTCGACCACGAGGCGGACTTCGGCCTCAGCGGCCTGGCCGGGAGCATCTGTTCACGATCGACGCTGCGCGTCGACGGGCCGATCGTCCTTGCCCTCGCCGAGCAGGCAGCTGCGGAGGACGAGGACGAACAACTCGGCAGGGACGTTCGGATGCTGCTGGACTCGCCGCTTCCGGACGCGGCGATCCACAGTGTCTGGCTGGCCGTCGTACGAAGGGGCTTCGACCCGGCCGAAGACGGCACCGGCATGCGGTCCTGGCTGCATCGCCTCTCGGACGTATGCCCTGTACGGAGCCCGGAATCGGACCCGTTCGGGAACGACGACCCGGACGAGGCACGGCCCCTGGTGACCGAAGACGAACTGCGCAGCACCGTGACGGCGGAGATCGATCTGACCGCACCGGATCTGGAACGCTCCGTGGCGGTACCCGGCATCGCGGCGGCGCTTCGTCGGTTGGTGCACGAGGTCGACGCCGACCTGGGGTTCCGCATGCTCCTGCGGGTCGCCAAGGCCTACTCGGTTCGGATCGGCGCGGACCAGTACGACCGGTTCCTCGCGATCGGTGACCGACTGGCCTATCCGGGGACCGCCGTGTACGAAGGGCTGAGCGTGAAGTGGCCTTCCATCGATCCGGGCCGGCGTGACTTCGCCTACGGCCGCTTCGGGCTGCCCATGCTCGCGGCCGTCATCCACGGGGCGGGTACGGGCGTGAGTCACGAAGGCACTGTGCGCGAGGCCGTCGAGGGCGTCGCCCACGCGGACGCCGGGCTCGTGCCCGGCTCACAGGCGGCCGTACTGCTGGAAGACGTACAACGGCTCACACACTCCGTCCTGTCGGACGAAGCAGTCACCGCGCTGTGGCGGGTTGCGGCGGGCCGATGGCACACGACCGAAGAGTTCGACGCCGACGGCCGGGCCTGGTTCACGCAGATCGCCGAGGTGTGCGGACAGCGGCTGAAGGATGTCGACCCGGTCTACGTCCCGTTCGTCTCGCCCGCCCGGGTGGAGGCGGCGGAGGCAGTGCTGCGGGAAGTCCGGGAGCTGGCCCCCGACCTGACGAACCGGATGCAGACCGCCGGTTCCGCGATGGTCCGCAGCGCCGTTACGGCCCTGGACGAGCTCGTCGCAAGGGTCGACCCGGACCTGGGATTCCGCCTGCTCCTGCAGATTCTCGGTACGTGTGACGTCCAGATCACCGGGGCCCGGCGCGCCCGCTGCAAGGTGATCGCCGAGCGGCTCGGCTACAGCGACGACCACATCGACGACTGGCTGCCCACTGAACCGTCGTGAGGGACTTCCGTAGGTGACCCCTTGGAGCACGCGCACCGGGCACGGGTTCGGCCACCACGTGTATGCGACCCCGGTGCAGGGAGCCGTCGGCCGTCCAGCGTCCGCGAAAGGTCCGACTGCCCGGACGTGGCCCGGCGGCCCCGGACGTGGCGGAACCCGGGAGTCGTATCCAGCTCCCGGGTCCCTGGGGATGCCACCCAATTGCGCACGCCAGTGGCGTTTAAGAGTACGGATCAGTCATAAGGCCGACGTGTTCTTCCTTTGAACTACCGCACCGTGTGAGAGGTGCAGGCTGGATTCGAACCCGCATCCGCCGGCGTTCGTCCGTACCCGGTCGATCTGGCGATCGGTGGCGATGCTGAAGCTGGAGCGAGAGTCTGAGTTTGATCACGGCTGCCTCTGCCAAGTTGGGCCACCCCGGCGCGTAGTGCCGGGGGAAGGACTCGAACCTTCACTGTCACCGTGTCGTCAGGCTGAACCTCAGTTTCAGCTTGCGCCCATCGCGCGAGCCGGTCCTCATTTCCGGCCCGCGCCTGTTGCGCACCCCCGCGCTCGCACGCGGGGGCGATCGTGGGGCCGGCGCCAAGGGGCGCCGGCCGGTGTGCCGTCAGCCGAAGAGGTAGCCGAACACCGCGTCGCCGACCCGCTGGTCGGAGACGTCGGCGCTGTTGGCCTCCTCGCGGGCGAACTTGACCGCGGTCTGGAGCTTCTCGACGCGTTCCAGGAGTTCGTTCACCCGCCGCGCGGGGAGCGCTCCGGAGAACTTGACCGTGGTCCAGTACCCGATCGGGACGTCCTCGTAGTAGACCTCGACCTGGGCCGGGTGCTTGTCCGTCGCCTCGGCCTTGACGTGGTTCCGCGGGACCTTCTTCGTCCGGATCGTGCGGACGGGGTCCGTCTTCCACCAGTCCGTCGACGGGTCGAGCGACCACGACTCGGCGGCGTCGAGCACGGGCAGCTTCTTCACGAAGGTGTGCAGGTCGACGAGTTGCTTCTCCAGGAAGAGCAGGTAACTGACCGGCGCCTCGGCGACGATCGTCCGCCCCTCGACGACGACGTCCGCGCGGGCCGAGCAGTTGGCCCAGTCCTTGGTGGCGGTCACGTCGAACAGCCGGGTCAGCGACGCCGACATCTCGCGGAGCACGTCCTCGGCCTTGACCTGGACCCTGGTGGACTCGGGCGGCAGTTGCTCGCCCTCCTCGTCCTTGGGCTGGTACGTACGCGAGATGCCGGCCAGCAGTGCGACCTTCTGCACTCGCTGGTGAGCCGTGGTGATGTCCTGGAACGACTTGCTCTTGACACCCTTTTCCACGGCGATGATCTGATTGAGCTTCGCCACTTCTCCCCCTTCGAACAGCAGTGACCGTACCGGAGGAAGTCGCGCCCGGTCCCCTGTTTTTCGGCGACACCGTCGGGCCGGGGCGGTTCGCTGTCGCGAGGGCCCGCCGACCGGTCGGCCGTCGGGCGGTTGGCCGTCCGGCGGGCGGCAGGGTCGATGCGCCGTTGCGAGGCGGCTGCCGCCGACTGTGGCGCCGACGCAGGAGGGCCCCGCCGAGCGGCAGTGCTCGGCAGGGCTCCCGTCCGGTCCGCCGTCCGTTCGGCGGCAGGTCTCGTCAGGCGCGGGCCGCCGCCTCGGACGGCGTCGCGGCCGACGGGGCCGAGGCCTCGCGCGGGCCCGCCGCCGTACGTTCCACCGGGATCAGGAACGCGACCACCGCCGCCGCCACGCCCACGCCGCAGCCGATCAGCATCGCGGCGCGGAAGCCGTCCTCGGACGGCAGGGTGAAGCCGCCGAAGTCCGTGGTCATCTGGGCCAGGACCACGCCGATCACCGCGGCCGAGACCGAACTGCCGATCGAGCGCATCAGGGTGTTGAAGCTGTTGGCGGAGGCGGTCTCCGACCGGGGCACCGCGCCCATGATGAGGGCCGGCATCGCGCCGTACGCGAAGCCGATGCCCGTGCTGCCGACGACGGTCACGACCAGCAGTCCCCAGGTGGAGCCGAGGAGCGGCAGGGAGACGCCGTAGCCGAGGGCGATGATCAGGCTGCCCACCACGAGGGTGGTCCTGGGGCCGTACGCGGCCGACAGCTTCGCGCCGAGCGGCGACACGATCATCATCATCAGGCCCGCCGGGGCCATCCACAGGCCCATCGCCAGCATCGACTGGCCCAGGCCGTAGCCGGTGGCCTCGGGCAGTTGCAGCAGCTGAGGCACGACCAAGGACTGGGCGTACATGGCGAATCCGACGAGCATCGAGGCCGCGTTCGTCATCAGGACCTGGGGTCGGGCGGTCACGCGCAGGTCGACCAGGGGCTCGTCGCTGCGCAGCTCCCAGCGGCCCCAGGCGAGCAGGATCACGACCGTCGCGGCGAACAGCCCGAGCGTGGTGCCGCTCGACCAGCCCCAGTCGGCGCCCTTGGAGACGGCGAGGAGCAGGCAGACCAGTGCGCTGCCCAGGCCGATCGCACCGAGCAGGTCGAAGCCCCCAGGGGCGGCGTTCGGACGGTCCGCGGGTACGAGGAACCGGATCAGTCCGGCGATCAGCAGGCTGAGCGCGGCGACGACCCAGAAGAGCACCCGCCAGCTGACGTTCTCGGCGATCGCGGCGGAGAACGGCAGGCCGAGGGCGCCGCCGACGCCCATGGACGCGCTCATGACCGCGATGGCGGAGCCGAGCCGGGCCGGCGGCACCACGTCGCGCAGGAGGCTGATTCCGAGGGGGACCACTCCCATGCCGATGCCCTGCAGTCCGCGTCCGGCGATCATCGGGACCACGGAGGACGAGAGTGCGCAGATCGCGGAGCCCGCGATCAGGGGGACCGTCGAGACCAGCAGCATGCGGCGCTTGCCGTACATGTCGCCCAGGCGGCCGGCGACGGGCGTGGCTACCGCCGCCGCGAGCAGTGTGGCCGTGATCACCCAGGAGGCGTTCGAGGCGGTGGTGCCGAGGATGACCGGCAGTTCGCCGATCAGCGGCACCACGAGCGTCTGCGTGATCGCGGCCACGATGCCCGCCAGGGCGAGGATGCCGACGACGCCGCCTGCGCGGGTGTCGGCCTGGGAACGGTCCACGGGTTCTCCCTGTCGGTCGTCCCGGATCGGTCTGACCGGGCAGAGGAAATGCATGACGCACATGATGTGCATCATGCATACGGCATGCATCATACACATATCCCGTGGTATACCTGCTGCATGGCGGCCTCCACGGGACCGGGGGCGAGCCGGGAGCCGAAGGAACGTCGCGTGGACAAGCCCGTTGACCTGATCGAGTTCGAGACCATGCTGCTCGGGCGGTACATGCACCTGCTGGCGCCCCGCGACCGGCGAGAGGGCGAGCGGCTCGACCGCAGCGCCTACATCCTGCTCAGCCGCATCCAGGCCGAGGGCCCGATGAGCATCGGCCAGCTCAGCGCCGCCTTCGGACTCGACGCGTCGACCCTCAACCGGCAGACCGCCGCGATGCTGCGCGCCGGGGTGGTCGAGCGCATGCCCGATCCCGAGGGCGGTATCGCCCGCAAGTTCGCCATGACCGACGAAGGGCGGCGGCGGCTGGACGCCGACCGCGCCAGGAACATCAGCGGCCTTCAGAAGGTGATGGCCGAATGGACGCCCGACGAGGTCGCCGACTTCGCCACCCACCTCAGCCGGCTCAACCGCGACATCGAGCGGCTCGACGGCCGTCCGTGGCCGCGCGACTGACCTCGCAGAGGATGGCCGTGGCCGCGGACCGATCTCGCCGAGGCCGGCCGTGGCCGCGCGACTGACCTCGCAGAGGGCGACCGCACCCCGGGCGCCGGAGAAGTGGGACCGAGGACCCGGGCCCGGCGCGCGGCCATCAGACCGGAGGAACGAGGACACGGACCGGAGGAACGAGGACACGGGCCCGGCCCCGGTCGCGCACCGCGCCGCCTCGGGCGACGGATGCCGCTGATGCCGTGTGACAGGAGTTTCACGGCCGCGTCCCGGTTGCGTACTGCCCGGCCATCGGCCGGAAACCGACGGCTAGCCTGACCGCGCTCGAGACGCCCGAGGGGGGCGTCGGAACATCCGGGCGCACACGGGGACGGGGAAGCGACATGGGCAGACGTGACGGGAACGCGATGTCACGCAGGCAGGCGCTCAGGCTGGCCGGTACGGGGCTCGGGCTGGCGGTGCTGGGCGCAGGCGCCTGGGGATGCGCCCCGGAGGAGGAGGTCGGCGACCCCGGCGGTGGGGCGACAACTCCCGGTGGTGACAAGGGCGGTGACACCTTCACCACCCCGCCGCCGGGCACCGCGCCGAAGCCGCTGTGGCAGCAGAACGCGGCCAACGACGACCTCGCCGGAATGCACTCGCTCGCGGTCATCGGGGACACGGTCGTGGTGTCGGGCGACCCGCTGGTGGGGCGTGACGTCGTCACCGGCAAGGAGCGGTGGTCGCGGCCGGGCATCACCGTCCCCGGTGCCAGGCTGATCATCGGCGGCGGGACGCTCTATCTCGCCAGTGCCGAGTACGACGGCGATGTCGTGGGCATCGATCCGGCCACGGGCAAGGAGACCTGGCGCAGCCGCCTGGGCAAGGAATACGAACAACCGCGCCCGATCGCGGCCGACGACCGTCACGTCTATGTCCTCGCCGGCATCCTGGAGGAGGACTTCTCGACGCCGACCAACGTGATCGCCGCGATCGACACCACCTCGGGCAAGATCGCCTGGCGTGAGCAGCGCGACAAGGGGACCGAGGAGTACGGCATCACCGCCGCGGTCGTCGGCGAGCGCCTCGCGTACACCGACTTCCGGGAGAACGTGACCGTCCGCGACACGACGACGGGCCGGCAGCTCTGGACGAAGAAGATCGGCAGGTCCAACCACCGCCGCTTCGCCGTGCACGAGGACCTGATGATCGTGGCGGACGGGCAGCGACTGCGGGCGTTCGCGCTGGCCGCGGGCACGGAGCGCTGGTCGCTCGCGACGGAGGAGTTCAGCGCGTTCAACGATCCGCAGGTTCTGGACGGGGTGCTCTACGCCTCCGACAGCGTGCGCGGCATGTGGGCGGTGCACCCCGGTACGGGCAAGAAGCTCTGGCACAACGAGGACCTCCTGGAAACGGCGGCGGAGGCGTGGCAGTTCACCAAGGTGGGCGGCACGCTGTACGGCGCGACCGAGCACGACAAGGACGGCGGCGTCCACGCCTTCGACGCGGCGACCGGCAAGCTGCGCTGGACGTACAACGACAAGACCGGCGCCATCCAGCAGTGGTACGTGGTGGGCGCGGGCAAGCGGCTGGCCGTGATGCACGCCAAGCGGCTGTACGCGCTGCCGGCCGTCTGAGCCGAGGGGTGGCGGAACCTGCCGCACGGGCCCGGGAGTTCGCCGGGGCGGCCGCGGGTGGGCGGGCTTGGCTCGAGCGCGGGAGTCGGGCCGGGCCTCGCCCGGAAGGAGCGGGAGTCGGGCCGGGCCTCGCCCGAGAGCGGCGGGAACCTGCCGCAGCGGCCCGGAGTTCGGCGGGGCGGCCGCGGGGCGAGCCTTGCAGGAGCGCGGACAACGGGCTGGGCCTCGCGGGAGCGCCGGGACCCGGGCCGGGTATCCGCAGCGGGAACCGGGCCGGGTTCGGCGGCGGAGCCAGGCCTCGCCCGCGAGCGCCGGGTATCCGCAGCGGAGCCGGGCCTCGCCGGGAGCTCGGCCGCGCCTCGCGGGGCGGCCGGGAACCGGGCCGGGGCTCCGCTGCGGACGGGCGGGCCAGGCGTCTCCTGGGAAGCGGGCCGGGCCCCGCCCCCGGCGGGGGCGCGTAGAAGCCGAGGCGCCGCCGGCAGGGCGCCGGCGCCTCCCCCGGTCACCCCAGCAGATTGCCGAGAGCCGTCGCCAGCGCCTGGCCGCCCTCCTGGACCGCCGTACCGGCCACCAGCGCCGGCAGTGCCTGGGCGACGGAGCGCAGCGGCCCCTCGTTCCGGGCGGTCGGGTCGTCGAGGCCGGCGTCGACCACGGACGTCATGGCCCGCAGGGTGTCCGCCATCGGCAGTTCGGTCTCGTGGAGGGCGAGTTCGGCCCGGAACCGGCTCAGCAGAGCCCGGACGTCCTCCACGTCGGCGGCCGTGATGTCCCCGGTGGTGGCCGACTGGCGAACACCGGAGACGTGGTGGCCGGCGACGTGCTGGATCGTGCCGTAGTTCGCGCCTCCCACACTGACCCCCGACGTGGGCCTCGGCGGTGGATGCGCGGCCGGTGCCGGGGCGTTCTCCGCGGGCTCCGGGGCGTTCCGCCCCTCGGTCCCGTCCGGGTCGTGTCCCTGCGGATCCGCTGCCGGTCCCCTTCTCCGGCGGCCGAACAGGCCGCGTGCGTCGCTCACTCGGCATTCCTCCTCGTCGCCCCTCGGCCGGCCCGCGCCGCGCCGTTGGTTCCCGCGTGCTGGTCCGAGCCGGACACCTGCGCTCCCGCGATGCTCTGGATGGGCGCCAGATTGTCGCCGAACACCTGGATGTTGTTGATGATCACGGAGACCTGCTGGTCGAAGTTCCCGGAGTCGATGCCGTGGTCCTTGAGGAAGGAGGAGACGGCGTCGAACACGCAGGACTCCATGAGCACCACCAGCCGGCGCTCGTCGTCGCTCTGATGCATGTCGGAGATCTCCGGCATCGAGAAGTGCTCCCGCACACTGACCGGGTCCCGCACATTGCCGTGCTGTTCCCGCCGGCGGTACCAGGGCGCCAGGGCCCCCGTGAACGTGTCGAGGAGCGACTCCCCCAGCCCCGACAGCACCACCTGGTACAGCGGGAGCATCTCGCGCAGGACGTTCAGGACCAGCCGGTTGTGCAGGGGCGCCATGACGTGCGGGCGCAGGGTGAGGCGCAGCCTGCCCGCCTCCAGCGCCACGTTGACGAACATGGTCACGGTGACCTGGCCCTGCCAGGTCACGCACCGCGCCCGGAGGTAGAGCCGCTCGGGACGGCCGGAAGGTGCGTACCGGCTGTCGTGGAGGTCGGGTTCGGTGTGCTTCGAACCTCGGGCGCGGATCAGCCACAAAGGGGCCTGGATGCCGACGACCTGGGTCACGGAGAAGCCGGGCAGCGGCTCGGTGAGCCCTTCGGCCTCCTCGATACGGAGGAGAGCGGCGCCTATGTGCTCCAGCAGTTCGGCCTCGCCGAACGGACGTGCGCCCCCCTCGGTTTCGCCGCCGTCAGCAGCGCCTGTCGTCTTCAGGGACGTGGTGGGGACGGCCGGCGCCCACAGGTCCAGGCCGGCCCCGACGAACCGCTGCTCTGCGTCGTAGGGGTGCTCCGGTCGTACCTGCCCCTCGGCCAGTTCAGCGGCTCGGCGCTTCCTGTGACGTCCGACGGAAGGTGTCCACAGGGTCCCGCCGTCCGGCGTCTGCCGTGCGCCGCCGGTGGGGGTCCCGGCGTCGGCGAGCAGGCGGTACACGCTGTGCCGGGCGATCAGCCGGTCCGCCAAGTACACCGGCCAGGCGCAGAGCAGCCACACCAGCGGCAACAGGAGCGTCCAGGCCCGACCTTCCTCCTCCAGGGCGGACCACGGGGCGAAGACGCCGACGAGCGGCGGGATCCACAGGAGGAACCCGGCTCCGCTGGTCCGCGCTGTGCCCGGCCCGTCGCCCGCCGCTTTGCGGGTGCCGTCGCTCCGCGCGCCATCGCTGCCGTCACCCGCCTCCTTGCTCGGCGCCTTTCCCGCCCCGCCGCCGGTGATCACGAAGCCCAGCAGCGCGGCCGCAGCCCATAAGGCCGCGGCCGTCGGGGCGATCAACGCCACGAGGGCGGTGACGACCAGCAGCGCTACGTGTCGCAGCCTTCTGATGCGGCGAGCCCGGAGGCTGTGGGCCACCACGGGCAGCAGGTCGAACCCGAACGACGGGACGGGCAGCCGCGGTCCGTGCAGCACGTGCCTGACGACCCAGCGGGCGGCGGCCTCACCCAGCGGTGGGCAAGTGCCCTTGTCGGTCAGGAAGACGGTCCGCCGCCGGCCCCGCCAGGTCCGGCCCGCCCGCTCACGACGCAGGCGGCGTTCCAGCAGCCGCTTGCCGATCCGGCTGGGACGTACGTAGAGGGCCGAGCAGAGCAGCCGCGTCACCAGGTCCGGTGCGCCGGGATCCGCGAAGGGCCGCAGGCGGGGGTCGTGGCCGGCGTCCGGGCGGGCGTCCACGTCGGCATCCGGGCCCGAGCGGGCGCCCGGATCGACGAGGGCGCCCGGATCCGGGCCTGCGTTCATCGCGATGCGCATGATCAGCGCGTCGACATGGTCCTTGCCCGCTCTCTCCCGGACGTTCGTCCACCACTGACTCGCCATACCGGCCCCCCGTGTCGTCCGCCCCATGATGCTCGCAGCACAGGACCGGACAACAGAAGGCATCGCGCCCAACTGGCGTGTTCAGTGCGGTTGTTGAGACGTACCGCGGCTGCGCCTCCAGCCGTGCGCTACATCTCCTGCCAGACCTCCGCGAGACGGGCCACGTCGTGGACGCGGTCCGCCTCGCGGGCGGTGAGCTCGCCCGCCAAGGGGGCCAGGGCGGACACCTGGCGTTCGCGGTAGACGCGTACGTCGGTCTGGGTGGCCGCCACATCGAGGGACGCGGCGTCCACGAACACCAGCACGGGCTGGACGCGGACCGGGAAGTCGCAGTAGCTCTCCAGGACCTTCCGGACGAGGGCGGCCTCGGCCCGGCACTCGGCGATGTACGGGCGCGGGTCGCCGTCGTCGATGCGGACGGTGTCGTCGTCGGCCCGTACGGACTGCTGCGGGTGGTACTCGGTCCGGACCGTGAACACGCCGCCCGGGCCGATCAGCAAGTGGTCGATGTCCCCGCCGTCGGCCAGCGGGATCGAGTGCAGGACGCGCCAGCCGTGTCGGGTGAGGCGGCCCAGTTCGGCGCCGGTCCGGCGCTCGCCGAGCAGTTCCTTGCGACGCGACTCGTCCATGGGGCGGCGGCGCAGGAGACGGGAGCTGAGGCGTTCGAGCCTGCCGGAGTCCTGTGCGGCGGAATCGCCGGACGAGGCGTTCGCGCGCAGCGTCGCGCCGGGCCTGCGGGAGGCGAGGTCGTTCTCCGGGGTCAGCCGGGGCAGCCGGTCCCTGGGTCCGTGGCGCACGAACGGTTGCGTCTGCGCCGGTTCGGGGAAGCCCCGCGCGGGGGCGGCCGGCGGCGCCCCGACGACCGTACGGTGCGCCTCGGCGGCGCCGACGGTGACGGCAGGTCCGACGGCGTCGTGGTACGCGTCATCGCGGGAGTACGGATCACCGCCGGCGTACGCGTCGGTGAGCGTGGCACCGTCGGCGTACGCGTCGCCGCTGGTGAACCTGACACCGTCGGCGTACGCGGCGCGGTCGGTGAACGTGTCACCGTCGGCGTACGCGTCGCCGTCGTTGTACGCGTCACCCTCGGCGTCGGCGAGAGCGCCCGGGTGGACGAACACCTGCGGCTCGGCGCGGGTCAGCAGTTCGGGAGCTCTGCGGGCCAGCGCGTCGGTCACGTCGTCGCGATAGCGGGCGTGGACCACGGTGATGCCGCCGGTCCTGCGGTCCGCCCAGCCGATGGGCGTCCCGTCGGGCAGGTTGACGTACAGGCGGTCGTGCCCGAAGTACTGCCAAGCGGTGACCGTCAGTTCCTCGAGCATGCCCTGCCTCCCTCGCCCCTGAGTGGAGCTCGACCGTGCGGTGATGTCCGGTGCCGCCGGACGGCGGCACCGGCCCCCGTACGACACAGACTCACCCGTGAACACGCCGCGCAGAAGGGCGCAGACCGGGCGCATTGGTCGACGGGGTGTCACGCAGAGGCCGGACCTGGGTCTATGCCGTCGGTACGTGCCCTGTGCGCCCGGCCGACGGCGCGGCGGGGCGCACGGGCCAGGAAGGTGGCGAGGGGCGGGCCATGCGGTGCGGGAGGCCCGGCGCCCGGCCAGGGCGCCGGACCCCCTGGCCGGCCCGCGGGGCGGGCGTCAGATCAGGACGCGGGACGAGCGGTTCACCAGGTCGGTCAGGGGCGGCAGGTACTCCGGGTCGCCCCCGAGGCCGGCGAGGATGCGCAGCGCGTGGTCGCGGAAACCGTGGATGTCGTGGCGGAAGCGGTCGAGTGATGCCGGGGCGCGCAGGAGGCCGGTCAGCGTGGTGCGGGCGGCGGCGGATTCCGGGGCGGCGGCGTGCAGGGCCGTGATCCGGTCGGAGTGTCCGTGGCCGGCTCCGTCGAGGGCGCAGGCGAGAAGGTAGGTGACCGTGCCGTTCCGAAGATCCTCGTCGCGGCCGGAGAGCATGTCCTCCTGGTCGTTGAAGAGCTGCCACAGGATGCCGAAGACGGAGCCCAACTCGCGCCAGCGGTCCACTCGTTCCGCGTCCGCTCCCGACAGCCTGGCGGCCATTGCCGTGATCATCCCGAACGGTGCGCCGGACTTGCCGCGGTAGACCTCCGCGACCGCCTCGCGCGTGGCGCGCCGGGCGTCGCCGCCCAGGTCGGCCAGCTGTCCCTCGGCCGCCGCGGCGGCGCACCGGAGCGCCTCGTCCGCCAGGGCGCCGCGCACCGGTTCGGGGACGGGCAGCGAGCGCAGGACGCGCAGGGGAAGGACGTGTCCGGTGACGACGGAGGCGAGGAGCGCCTCGTGCGCGCCGAGGGCGCCGCCGGCCACGATCGAGGTGTTGCCGTCGGCGATGTCGTCGAGGTAGCAGGCGGAGGTCCACCACAGGTCGTGGACGGCCGCTATCGGAACGGCGGGGCCGGGATCACCCGTCTCCGCGCCGTGCACGAGCAGCGGCAGCACGGACAGCGGGTACGTGAACGTCTGGTGACGTAAGAGGCCGGCGACCGCGGTCCTCAGTTCGCTCGACGACGGACCGAGGCCTTCGAGCGCGCTCTCCACCTCGGCGTCGATGTCCGCTGCGAACTTCTGGTGCAGGT
The DNA here is from genome assembly GCF_040677245.1 of Streptomyces kurssanovii. Lineage (NCBI taxonomy): Bacteria > Bacillati > Actinomycetota > Actinomycetes > Kitasatosporales > Streptomycetaceae > Streptomyces > Streptomyces kurssanovii. The sequence goes on along the minus strand of NZ_JBFAQK010000023.1, from coordinate 10,645 downwards.
CCACGTAGGTGTTCGTGTTCCCTGCGGCGAACTCCGTGGCGGGTCGGTCGCATACGCCGCGTGCCGCGTGTTCCGCCGCTGCGGTTCCCCCGTGGTACCCGCCGGCTATGTGGTCTCCAGAGCTCGTCATTCCGTGATCGTAACCAGCGTGCGGCGGCGCACAATCGGCCCTCCGGAAGCGGAATCCGGGCGAGTCCCGGCGGAATTCCGTCAGCTACGCGGCCGACGTCAAGCGACACCGCCGGCCCGGCGCCGGACCCCCGGCCGCGCCGCGACCCAACCGGAAGAATCAGCCCGACGGCATGGTGCGCGGTCCGCCCTCCGAGGGAACAATGGTCGGTCGTCCCCCCCGATCCGCGACAGGGGAGAACATGTCACAGCGCAGTGACCTCCGGCGGCGCAGGGCGGCCCTGGAGGACGAGTGGTCCCGGTGGGTGCCCGGGTTGAAGGCGGCCACATGGTCGCCCGGCGGCGGGACGTTGCGGCCCGAGGTCACGGAGTCCTGGGTGCGTTCGCTCGGCAGCGTCGATCCCGGCCGGGACAGCGCCCCCGTGTCGGACGGTGGCACGGTGCACCACCGCTGGGCGGGGTCGCCGCTGCGCGGCCCGGTCGAGGGGCTGACGGACGAGCTGCACAGCATCGCCGACGACGCCGGGTTCGTCACGGCGGTCACCGACGAGTGCGGCACCATCCTGTGGACGTGCGGCGGCCGGACCATGCAACGTCGCGCGGAACGGGTCAACTTCGCGCCGGGCGGCCGGTGGGACGAGCAGGCCATGGGGACCAACGCGCTGTCGCTGGCGCTGCGTACGGGCCGCCCGAGCACGATCTTCTCCGCCGAGCACCTGGTCACCGCCCTGCACGGCTGGGTCTGCTACTGCGCGCCGATCCGCGACGCCGGCGGCCGGATCCTCGGTGTGCTGGACCTGTCGACCACCTGGGACCGCTCGCACCCGCTGGCCATGTCCACGGTGCGCACGCTGGTCTCGACGATCGAGACCCGGCTGCGGGCGGAGCCGCCGGGACCGCGTGGCACCGGCGGCGTACGGCTGCGGTGTCTCGGGGCGCAGAAAGCCGTGCGGGACGGTACGCCGCTGCCGTTGCGGCCGCGTCAGCTGGAGATCCTGACCCTGCTCGCGCTGGAGCCCGACGGCTTCGCGCCGGAGCGGCTGCGCGAGGCGCTGTACGGCGAAAGGCCCGTCACCGCCTCCACCTTCAAGGCGGAGATCTCCCACCTGCGCCGCGCGCTGTCCGGCGGCATCGCGACCCGCCGCTACGCGCTGACGACGCCCGTCGCCTGCGACGCCGTCGATCTGCTGCGCGCCCTGGAGACCGGCGACACCACCGCCGCGCTGCGCCACTACCGCGGCCCGCTGCTCCCCCGGTCGGAGGCGCCGGGGATCGTGGAGTGGCGGGTGCAACTGGAGGTCGCCGTACGGGAGGCGGTCCTCGCCGGCACCCGCCCGGAACACGCCCTCCGCTACGGCGAACGGGCACCGTACGACGCGGAGGTCCACGAGCACGCGCTGCGCCTGCTGGGCCCGGGCGACGCCCGCCGGGCGCTCGCGGCCGCGCGGCTCAGCACCGCCCTGCGCGACGACTGACGACGGACCGGCGGTCCGGACCCCGGCGGGAGTGCGGGACCACGCCCGCGGCCGGCCGGGGCGGACGGGCCGCGCCAACCCCGCGCCAACCTCGCGCGCTCACAGTGTGCTCGGCACAGCGGCGTGAGCGCCGCCGCGCCACCGCACTCGCCATCCACCGAGGAGAGCCGCCATGGTGTACGCGCAGCCAGGTTCCGAGGGCAGCATCGTCGACTTCGCCCGGCGATACGACAACTTCATCGGGGGCGACTGGGTCGCCCCCGTGGAGGGCCGGTACTTCGACAATCCGACGCCGGTGACGGGCAAGGTCTTCTGCGAGGTCGCCAGGTCGTCCGGCGCGGACATCGATCTGGCCCTGGACGCGGCGCACGCCGCGGCCGGCAAGTGGGGCCGGACGTCCGCCACGGAACGGGCCAACATCCTCAACCGCGTCGCGGACCGGATCGAGGAGAACCTCGAGAAGATCGCCGTGGCGGAGACCTGGGAGAACGGCAAGCCGGTGCGCGAGACGCTCGCGGCCGACATCCCGCTGGCCGTCGACCACTTCCGGTACTTCGCCGGCGTCGTCCGCGCCCAGGAGGGCAGCATCGCGGAGATCGACGCGGACACCGTGGCGTACCACTACCACGAGCCGTTGGGCGTCGTCGGCCAGATCATCCCCTGGAACTTCCCCATCCTGATGGCCGCCTGGAAGCTGGCGCCCGCGCTCGCCGCGGGCAACTGCGTCGTCATCAAACCGGCCGAGCAGACGCCCGTCAGCCTGCTGCTGGTGGTCGAGCTGATCGCCGACCTGCTCCCGCCCGGCGTGCTCAACGTCGTCAACGGCTTCGGCGTCGAGGCCGGCAAGCCGCTCGCCTCCAGCCCGCGCGTCGCGAAGGTGGCGTTCACCGGAGAGACCACCACCGGGCGCCTGATCATGCAGTACGCCAGCGAGAACATCATTCCCGTGACGCTGGAGCTGGGCGGCAAGAGCCCGAACATCTTCCTGCCCGACGTGACCGCCGCCGACGACGACTACCTGGACAAGGCCGTCGAGGGTTTCGTGATGTTCGCGCTCAATCAGGGCGAGGTCTGCACGTGCCCGTCGCGGGCGCTGATCCACTCGTCGGTCTACGACGAGTTCATGGCCCGCTGCGTCGAGCGCACGAAGGCGATCGTCAGCGGCGATCCGCTGGACCCGGCGACGATGATCGGGGCGCAGGCGAGCAACGACCAGTACGAGAAGATCCTTTCGTACATCGACATCGGCACCCAGGAAGGCGCCGAGATCCTCACCGGCGGCGGGCCGCGCACGGTGGCGGGGCTGGAAGGCGGCTACTACATCGAGCCGACGATCTTCCGCGGCAGGAACGACATGCGGATCTTCCAGGAGGAGATCTTCGGCCCGGTCGTCTCCGTCACGACGTACGACTCGGTCGACGAGGCGCTGAAGATCGCGAACGACACGCTGTACGGCCTGGGTGCCGGCGTGTGGACCCGGGACGGGAACACGGCGTACCGCCTGGGCCGGGAGATCAAGGCCGGCCGGGTGTGGACCAACTGCTACCACGCCTACCCGGCGCATGCGGCGTTCGGCGGCTACAAGAAGTCCGGCATCGGCCGGGAGAACCACAAGATGATGCTCGACCACTACCAGCAGACGAAGAACCTGCTGGTCAGCTACTCGGCGAAGAAGCTCGGGTTCTTCTGATGGCCGAGCGGGCGAGGCGGGTGGAGCTGTCGGCCGCCGCCGGGGAACTGGTGGGGCGACTCGCCGCGCGGCACGGGCCGGTGATGTTCCACCAGTCCGGTGGCTGCTGCGACGGCAGCGCGCCCATGTGCTACCCACGGGGGGAGTTCCGGGTCGGCGGCTCCGACGTGCTGCTCGGCGTGGTGGCCGGCGGCACCCCGTTCTGGATGAGCGCGGACCAGTACGCGTACTGGCGGCACACCCACCTCACCGTCGACGTGGTGCCCGGACGGGGCAGCGGTTTCTCGCTGGAGGCGCCGGAGGGGGTGCGGTTCCTGCTCCGGTCCCGGCTTCTCACGGACGCCGAGCTGACCCGGATCGAGGCGGAGCCGCCCTTGCCGACGGGTGACGAGGTGACCGGCTGACCGATCCACCGGCCGATCCACCGGCCGATCCACCGGCCGAACGGCTGACCACCGGCCACCTGCTGACCGGCTGCCCTGCTGATCGGCACGGACCGCCTGCCGGCACGGACCGCCTGCCGGACGCTCCGCGGCCTCACGCCACGGGAGCCGGACCCGTACCGCCGGGTCCGGCTCCCGTGAGTCCGTCTGTGCGACGGCTCGGTCAGGCGTTGGGGCGCTTTCCGTGGTTCGCGCCCTTCTTCTTACGGGCGCGCCGCTTGTTGCCTCGCTTGGACATGCGGGTCTCCCTCGAATCGGGACCTTTCGGACGCCGCCAGTCTAGGAACCGCACCTCGGGGCCGCATCAGCTCGCCGTGGTCAGCACCCGCTCCAGGTCCGCGAGGTCCTTGCCGATCGAGCCACGCACCTTGCGCGCCATCAGCGGGGCGGCGACGCGGTAGTAGCCGCCGGCCTCGCCGCGCACCCGGATACGGGCCAGGGTGCCGTTCCGCCGTGGCGCGAAGGTGTACGTGACGTGCATCGGCATCGGACCCGCCACCGAGACCATGTCGAGCAGCCGGAGCGGTTCATAGGCGGCCACCCGCAGCACGTAGTCGATCCGCTTGCCCAGGAAGTAGGCCGTCCGGGTCACCTCGGCCCCCGCTCCGAAGCCGCCGCCCTCGGCCTCCCGCGTCAGGGCGGCGCGGCGGATGCCCTGGGTCCACTCGTGGTCGTGGCGCCAGTCCATGGCGTAGGACGCGACGCGCTCGGGCGGCAGCGGGATCAGACGCTCGGCCGTTTCGTCGATGCTCATACCGCTCACCCGCTCCTCTCCCGGCCGGATCTGCCGTCCTGCCTGCGGTCAGGATCGCGGTGAGGGGCCCGCGCCGCGACCGGCCGGGGGGCGCCGGCCTACCAGCCGGCGCCGGCGATCTGGCGGGTGGTGGCGTTGAACCGGTTGAACATGTTGGTCACGCCGATCATCAGCGTCAGTGAGGCGAGCTGCTTCTCGTCGTAGTGCTCGGCGGCCGCGTTCCAGACGTCGTCCGGGACGGGGTCGGACCGGTCGGCCAGCCGGGTCGCCGCCTCGGTCAGCGCCAGGGCCGCACGCTCCGCGTCGGTGAAGTACGGCGTTTCCCGCCAGGCCGCGACGGCCGCCAGCCGCTCCTCCGTCTCCCCGGCCTTGCGGGCGCTCTGCGTACCGGCGACGACGCAGTAGCTGCACCCGTTGATCTGACTGGCCCGCAGGTGCACCAACTCCAGTGTCGCCGAGGGGACTCCACCCGTGCGGGCGGCCTTCAGCAGGTCGAGTACGGGCTGCATGGCCTCGGGAATGACGTCTGCCGGGTTGCTGATCCGTGCCTGCATGATCGTGCTCCTCATCGCTTCCGCTGCGTTCGTGCTCCGTCACCGACATGACATTCGGCGACGGGCAGATGTGACAGGCCGGGCGGAATTCCGGGGAACACCTTTCACGGGCGGCTGCCGGCCGGGCGCCGTATGCGTCAGCCCGGGGCCGGTTCGGGCGCGCGCAGCGGTGCGGGTGCCGCCCGGCGGGCCAGCCGGCGGCGGGTGCGGGTGAGCATCAGACGGGCCGTCAGGGGGTGCAAGTGGCGCACCAGGGCCCAGTACAGGCGGCCGCGCCGGTTGTGGAGCCTGACGACGGTCGTGAGCGTGGCCGTGTCGTCCTCGATGAGGAGCGAGGCCCGGAAGTCGAGGTGCCCCGCGTCCTCGCCCAGGAGAATCTCGTTCGGCGCGGTCGCACGGACGGGGAACGGGAGGACGGTGCGCCAGGCACCGGGGTCCCGGGGCGTTCCGGGGTTCAGCGGGATCCGGCAGGCGTCCATGAAGTCCGGCTTCTCGTAAGCCTGTCGGGCCAGGGCGGCCGACGCCGGGGGCGGGACGGCCTTGGCCCGGTCGCCGACGACACGGTGCAGGAGGCGCGCCCTGCGGGTCCAGCGGGTGGGCCGCAGCGGGGCGCCGGGGGTGGCGGCACGGACGGCGTTGTCGAGCAGTTCCTCGACCATCGTGTCGTGCAAGGGCCCGATCACCAGCGCCCACAGCAGGGTTTCCCGGACGTTCTGCCGCTGTTCGAGCACATGCCGCACCAGGCACCGGTCGGGGCCGAGCGGCTCGATCTCCAGCGCGTGGAAGCCGTTCTCCGGGGGCGGGAAGTCGAAGCGTATGCGGCGGCCGGGCTCGTACTCCCCGACCGCGTAGCGGACGAAGCCGTGGCCGCCGTCGGCGCCGACACCGAGCGGCCGGTCGAAGCGGATCGGGGGCCAGACCGGAGTGGGGCTGAGCGGGTCGTCGGGGGCCGAGACGCGGTCCAGCAGGGCCCCGACGGTCTCCGCCGGGGCGTCGACGATCCGCTCGTGAACGTTCCGCAGCGTGCGCATCACGCACCTCCATACGGTGGCGTACGTTTCTCCGTACGGTACCGTATGGAGATGCGGAAGGGTGAGACGGAGAAGAACCGGGAGCGCAAACGGCTGACCGCCGGCGACTGGGCGGACGCCGCTCTCGCGGCCATGGCGGAGCGCGGGCTCGCCGGGGTCGCCGTGGAACCGCTCGCCGCCCGGCTCGGCACCACCAAGGGCAGCTTCTACTGGCACTTCACCAACCGGGACGCGCTGGTCGCCGCGGCGCTCGAGCGCTGGGAGGAGATCTGCACCGAGCAGATCATCGTCGCCGTCGAGGCCGAGGCCGACCCGGAGAAGCGGCTGCGCACCCTGCTGCACCACGCGACGACGTCGGCCGCGGACGATCCGCTCGAGGTGTCACTGCTCGCCACCGCCGCCGACCCCCGGGTGGCCGCGGTCCTCGAGCGGGTGACCGAGCGCCGCATCGGGTACGTGGCCGGGCTCTTCGAGGAGCTGGGCTTCGGCGCACAGGAGGCGGCCCGGCTCGGCCTGCTGGCCTACAGCAGCTACCTCGGGCACACCCAGCTCAGCCATGCCGTCCCCCACGCCCTGCCCACCGGCGCCGGCCGGAACGCCTACCTGGAATCGGTCGTCGACACCCTCCTCCGCCGATAGCCGCCCACCGGCCCCACGTTCCGGCCCCGCGCCGGAGCGAGCCGCGCGACGCGCTGGCCCGGCGCCACCGCCCGCCGACCCCGCGACGTCCCGACCGTCATCCGCCGCCGCGCCCCGGCGCGGTCGGAGCCCCATGGCCGAAGAACGCCGACGACGACGGCACCTTCACGTCCGACTCGGCCCGCCACCTCCGGCCAGGCGCCGACGGACCGCGCGCCGTCCCGGCCGCCCAGCGCCACAGGCGCGGCGGGGTCAACCGGGTGGGCGCCTCGCCCCCACCGCACCTTGCTCCCCGCGCCGGAGCGGGATGCGCGCCAGCGCACCACCCGACCGTCGCCCACCGCACACGCGCCCGGCGCGCAGCCGCAGGCACACGTCCTCCGGCCCCGCGCCGGAGCGGGCCGCGCGACGCACTGGCGGTGGAGCGCTCAGGCCGAGGAGCGCTTGCGCGGCGTGGACTTCTTCGGCGCCGGCTTCTTCTCCGCGGAGGACGTCGACTTCGTCGTGGACCTGGACGCCGACTTCTTCGCCGCGGTCGACGTCGACTTCGCCGCCGTCTTCTTGGCGGCCGTCTTCTTCGCCGCCGTCGAGGTCGACTTCTTCGTGCCGCCGGACGACTTCGGCGAGGCCGCCGCGCGCCGCCCCTTGATCGGCGTCACCCGCGCCTCCTCGCCGGAGGGCTCCTCCGCCCCCTCGCCCCGCGCCTCCTGCGCCGCCCGCACACTGCTCTCCAGAGCCGCCATGAGGTCGATGACCTTGCCGCCCTCGCGTTCCGCCGGGGCGTGCTCGGGGAGTTCGCCGCCCCCCTCCACCTTCGCGGCGATCATGGACTCGACCGCCTCACGGTAGTCGTCGTGCAGCGAGTCGAGATCGACCTCACCGAGGGTGTTCATCAGCGCGTCGGCCAGGTCGAGTTCGGCTTCCCGTACGGCCACGTCCGTCTGCGGCGCCACACCCTCCGGTTCTCTGATCTCGTCCGGCCACAGCAGCCCGTGCATGGCGATCACGTCGTCCACGACCCGGAGCATGCCGAGCCGCTCCCGGCCGCGGAGCGCGAACTTGGCGATCGCGACCCGCTCGGAGCGCTTGAGCGCCTCGCGCAGCAGGGTGTAGGGCTTGGCGGCCGGCGCGCCGTTGGCGGAGAGGTAGTACGCCGCGTCCATCTGAAGCGGGTCGATCGCGGAGGCGGGCACGAAGGCGACGATCTCGATCGTCTTCGCGGTCGGCAGCGGGAGCGCCGCGAGGTCCTCGTCGGTGATCGGGATCATCGATCCGTCGGCGTCCTCGTACGCCTTTCCGATCTCGGACGGCGTGACCTCCTTCTCCTCCAGTTCGCAGACCTTGCGGTAGCGGATCCGGCCGCCGTCGGCGGCGTGGACCTGGCGGAAGGAGACGGAGTGGTTCTCGGTGGCGTTGACCAGCTTGATCGGGATGCTGACCAGCCCGAAGGAGATCGCGCCGTTCCAGATGGATCGCACGTTTCATCCCTTTCGTCCGAAAAACTTCGGGTTTCGTGGGATTCTCATCGTATGACGCCGATCACGGAGGTGGAGGGGCGGCGCCTGGCGCTCTCCAACCTGGAGAAGGTCATCCATCCCGCCACCGGGACGACCAAGGGCGAGATCGTGCACTACTACGCCGTCACGGCGGAGGCGATCCTCCCCCACCTCAAGGGCCGCCCGGTGTCCTTCCTGAGATATCCGGACGGGCCGGACGGGCAGCTGTTCTTCACGAAGAACCCGCCGCCTGGCACCCCGGACTGGGTGCGCACGGCGCCGGTCCCCCGCTCTGAGGACCCCAAGGCCCGCCAGGTCGTGATCGACGACCTCGCGTCACTCGTCTGGGCGGCCAACCTGGTGGTCGAGTTCCACACCCCGCAGTGGCGGGCCGACGACCCCGCCGTCGCCGACCGCCTCGTGTTCGACCTCGACCCCGGCGCACCCGCGACCATCGCCGAGTGCTGCGAGGTGGCCGTGTGGCTGCGCGAGCGGCTCGCGCGGGACGGGCTGGAGGCGTACGCCAAGACGTCCGGCTCCAAGGGCCTGCATCTGGTCGTACCGGTGACGCCCACCCCCTCCGAGCAGGTCTCCGCCTACGCGAAGTCGCTGGCCGTCGAGGGCGAGGCCGCGCTGCCGAAGCTGGTGCTGCACCGGATGGCGCGCTCGCTGCGGCCGGGCAAGGTCTTCGTCGACCACAGCCAGAACGCCGCCGCGAAGACGACCGCCACTCCGTACACCCTGCGCGCCCGCACGGAGCCCGCCGTCTCCGCACCGGTCACATGGGAGGAGGTCGAGGAAGGCCGCGCGGACGGGGCCGGCCTCGTCTTCCGGCTCCACGACATCGCGCCCCGGCTGGAGCGGTACGGGGACCTCTTCGCCTCCGTGGACGACCCCGGCAGCGCCGGACGCCTGCCGTGACGCTGCCCCGGCCGCCCCTGAAGGTCGCGCTCGCCGAGTCGGTGAACACGCTGCCGCGGGGCGCCGGGCTGGCGTACGAGCCGAAGTTCGACGGGCACCGCATGGTGATCTTCCACATCGGCGGCGAGGTGCTGCTGCAGGCCCGTTCCGGGCGGATCGTCACGGCCGCCTTCCCCGACCTGGCCGCCGCGGCGCGCGAACTGCCCGGTGACACGGTGCTCGACGGCGAGGTCGTGGTGTGGCGCAACGGGCGCACCGACTTCGCCGCCGTGCAGAAGCGCGCGGCCGCCACACCGGGCAGGGCGCCCGCGCTGGCACGCGCCCTGCCCGCCTCGTACGCCGCCTTCGACCTGCTCGCGGAGGGCGGCGTGGACCTGCGACCGCTCGCGTACGAGAAGCGGCGGGCGCGGCTGGTGGCGGTGGCCGGGCCGCTGGGGCCGCCGCTCCAGCCCGTGCCGATGACGCGGGACCGGGCGGAGGCGGAGGGCTGGTACGAGAGCCTGCCCGGGATCGGCGTCGAGGGGCTGGTGATCAAGCGGCTGGACCAGTCGTACCGGGGCGGTGCGCGGCTGTGGCGCAAGCTCCGGCACACCCGCACCCATGACGCGGCCGTCGTCGGCTTCACCGGCGGCGCCGAGCGTCCGGCCGCCCTCGTCGTGGTGCTGCCCGACGACGACACCCCGGTGGTGTCCGGCCCGCTGACGCCGGCGCTGCGGACGCAGGCGGCGGCCCTGCTCGCCGGGCGGGCGGGCGGCGGGAGCGGCACGGCGGTGGCGACCGGGATCGGCGAGGTCACCTACCGGGCGGTGGAGCCGGGGGTGACCGTGGAGGTGGAGCTGGGCACGACGCGCCACGCCGTGACCACGGTGGTACGGCTGCGGTCACCGGAAGAACTCGATTAATCAAGTTTGACTAATGGGCTGTGCGGGCAGTACCTTCTGCGACGCACACGTGTGGCTCCAGTTGATGAACGGCAAGGAGAGAGTGTGACCTTTCTGCCCGACACCGGATACACCCCGAGCGCGGAGGACCTGGCGAGCATCCAGGAGTGGTTCGCCGCCTACGACGCGCACAGCGCCAAGCGCGACGTCGGGCGTATGGCGGACATGGCAGTGTTCCCGCTCAATCTGATCAGCGACGACGCCGCGGGCAACGGCGCCTCCGCCCAGTGGGACCGCCGGCAGTTCGTCGAGACCATGAGCCATGTGATGGGCGAGGGGAGCGACGACATCTCGTTCGAGTCGGTACGGACCCCGGTGTTCCTCTCCCCCGCGATGGCCGTCGTCTTCACGGACTCGACCATGACCATGGACGGCCGGACCCAGCAGCTGCGGTACGCCGACATCCTGATCAAGCAGGACGGCACGTGGGCGTTCCAGACGATGATGCAGGGCGGCTGGGGGGACAACCTCCGCCAGTGACGGCCCTGCCGGCCGGGGGGCGTCACCCCCCGGCATCTCCCCGGCCGGCAGGGCGCGAGCACGACGGGCACCGCCTCGCGGGCCGGTCCGCG
>NZ_JBFAQK010000022.1:0-105768 GCF_040677245.1 Streptomyces kurssanovii | reverse complement strand
CAGGGGCGGGGGTCAAGGGTGGGCGCAGCCCATCGCGCAGCGACGCGAGGGAGGAACGACCGAGCGCCCTTGACGCACGCCCCGGAGCCGCGACCATCAAGACCATGAGGGCGGCCCCACATCAGGCGGACGACCGGGCAGGGGGAGCGCCTGGGTCGCGCCTACGGACCAGGAAGTCGTCAAGCCGCGCATCGTCGGGAGCGTCACCTGGGCAGGAGCACCCAGTTTTTGGCGCCTCGGCGGCGCCGAGGTCATGAGGGCACAGCTCGAGCCGGTCCCCCTGCTGTGGCAGTCGTGCGGGGCGGTCACTCCCTGGGGAACGACACCTCGACCCGGCGGTTCTTCCGGCGGCCCTCCTCCGACGTGTTGCTCGCGATCGGATAGTCCTCGCCGTAACCGCGGATCTCGTACGTGATCCCCTCGGCGCTCAACTGCTGCGAGAGCACGCTGTGCACGGCGTCGGCGCGCTCCTTCGACAGCTTGTCGCCGTGCGCCTCGGAGCCGAGGTCGTCGGTGAAGCCGAACACCCGGATCTTCTTGGCGTTCTGGTTCTTGATCTCGACGGCGATCGCCGAGATACGGGACGTGGCCTCGCCGGAGAGCTTGGCGCTGTCCTTGCCGAAGAGGACCTCGGCCTGGAGGGCGAACTTGATGTCCGAGTTCGTCTCCTCGCGGCGCTCCTCACCGCTGATGTCCTCGACGACGGACTTGATGTCGATGACCTTCGGGTCGGCGAGCGTCGCACCCTCGGGGAGCTTCAGGTCCGAGTCGTTGGCGTCGACCTTGACGGGAGCCTCGGCGGGCGGCGCCGCGTAGGGGCCGTCGTCGGCGAAGGCGCTGCCGCCGGCGAGCAGGCCGGCGGAGAGCGCACCCGCGAGGACGGCGGCGGTCACGGTGATCCTGGTCGCGGGGCGCATCACGACAGCTCGATCGTGGTGCTGGGGAAGCCGGGGAACTGGAGGGCGAGTTGTGTGGTGCCCGCCGGTGGCGCGGGGAACTGGGCGAAGAAGGTGAGGGAGTCGCCGGGCTCCATGCGGGTGCGGTATGCGTAGGTGGTGAGCGGACGGTTGTCCGTGTCGCGCAGCACGTAGTACCGCTTCTTGCCGCCCGAGTCGACGAGGGTCATGCCGGCGAACGAGCGACCGGTGGCTGCGACGGACTGCTCCAGGCCGCTCCACTGGACGGGGGTGGTGAATTGTTCCGACCCGGTGTTCTTGATGACGCCGTCCAGGGTCAAAAAGCCACCCTCGTCCCTTCGTGCCGAGAACACGGACATCTCCACCCCCTGGTCACCCTTGACCGTTGCGATGGGCTCGCTCGGTGCACTCGGGGCCGACTCCGGAGTGGAACTGGCCTTGTCTCCACCCTTGGATCCGGCGGGTGCTGATGACGACGAACCCTTCGGGCCCGAATCATCACCGTCACCGCCACAGGCCGACAGAGTGAGGATCAAGGCGGACGACAGCACAGCTGCCGCGGCCCAGCTCCTGGTCCTCATATGCCGCTTGCTCATCAATCCTGTTCCTTTGCGTTCATCGGCTCAGTCCTCGGCCAGTCGGACGGTGAAAAGGTCTGCCATGTCCGGCAGCAGATCGGGCTCGTCGGGGTCGACGACCCACTCCTCGGAGTCGCACAGCAGCTTGCCCGGCAAGGGCTTCTCCTCGTCGGCATCGTCTCCTTCACCCGGCTCCGTGGGCGCACTCTCCCCAGGGGTGAAGGTGCAGCGTGGTTCGACGACGGCGGTGGCATGTGCCGTTGCGTGCTTGCTGCCGGTGCCTTCGATGATGCTGTCTCCCATGGACTCCCGGGACTCGACGTTGACGGTGAAGCCCCATCGGCCGTCGTTCAGCGGCGTGCAACCGTCGGCCACAGCTTCGTTCCGGTCGGCGAAGTCGGCAGCCCGCCCGCAACCGTCCGGGGTACCCGCCGGCACTTCACCGTCAAGGATCGCCTCCAAGTCGTCGAGGAGGTCTGTCAATTCAAGCTGATCCCTGGATTCCTGGGCTGCTGCCAGTGCGGCCGCGTCGGCCGCGGTCTGCGTACCGTTGCGGGTCACATCGGCTTGGCCGAATGCCAGGTACACAAGGACGAGAAAGAGAAGGCCGACCACGGCTGCCATGTAGAGCGGGGTCGCCTGGCCGTCATCGTCCGGCCCGGAACGGCTCAGCCACCGCCACCGCCGCCGAGCACCGAATTGATCTTTTCGGTGAACGTGTTCGCGATCTCGGTGCCCATGTTCGTGTTCAGCAGCAGCACCACGATCGCCACCACCAGAATCGTGATCCCGACGTACTCGATCGACCCCTGCCCCCGATCGTCGCGGAGTCCGTCCCGGCGGAGTCCGATCGCAGCCGCGACCTTGTGCAGGCCGAAGTCCCTCATGGCGTACCCCTCGTTCCCCTTCGACGGACCGCTGGTTCATGTCGGTCCGGCCTCCCTCGCCGCTGATCACTCCATGGAGTCTCCCGGCTACGCCGGGCCTCCGAGGAGAATCTCCCACATTCGCTTGCGTGAGCGAAGACCGTTGGTCGAATCGCTCGTGAACCCTTCATCGCGGCAACCTCACCCCTCAGCCTCCGAAGATCGCGCCGAAGTCCACGTCGGCCGCGTAGTAGAAGCCCGCGACGATGAGGATCATCGTCCCGGGAAGCATGAAGCTCGTGACGATCAGCGTCGCCTTCGGGACGGCCTTCGCCGCCTTCCTTCTGGCGTTCTGGGCGTCGGTCCTGCGCATGTCGTTGGCGATCTGGATCAGGGTGTCGACGATCGGGGCGCCCAGTTCCTCGCCCTGCTGGAGCGCGGAGACGAACATGGACACCTGCTCCGACTCGTTGCGGCGGCGCAGTTGTTCGAAGGCCTCGCGCCGGCCCATGCCCATGTCCATCTGCCGGAGGGTGATACGCAGTTCGTCGGACCAGGGGCCCTCGTACTTCTCCGCGACGCGCTCCAGGGCCTGCCGGAAGCCGAGGCCGGCGGAGACGACGACGGCGAGTACGTCGAGGAAGTCGGGCAGGGTGCGTTCGATGTCGTCCCGGCGGCGGGCGATGGCCGCCCTGAGCAGGACGTCCGTCCAGAACAGGCCGTAGAGCAGGAACAGGACGGCGAGGACGACCTGCCCGTTCATGAGCATCCCGAAGGCGACGAGCCCGCCGAGGATCCCGTACACGGCGCGGCGGGCCGCGTACCGGTCCACGGTCAGGCCGCCGGGGTTGCCGGCCATGTCCAGCCTGCGGCGGACGCGGTCGACCTGGCGGGTGCCCATCAGTCTCAGTACCGAGGGCGCCCAGCGCATGCCGAGGCGGTCGATGGCCATGCCCGGGTAGCTGGTGCGGGTGGCGCCGACCTCCAGGGCGATGGCGAGGTCGCCGGGGAGTTTGGCCTCCGCCCGGTACATGCGTATGCCGTGGAAGACGCCGGCGACCGCGGCGCCGATCACGGCGGCCAGGGCAAGTCCGAGCATGTGGGTCTCCTCCCTTCTGGTCAGGTCTCAGATGCGGACGCGGGTGAGCCGGTTGATGAGGATGAAGCCGAGTGCGTACAGACCGGCCGCGATCAGTACGGCGACGCGCCCGCCGAGTGCGCCGGTCATGTCCTCCAGGGCCCCGTCCCGCATGCCGTTGATGACGAGCAGGAAGCCGAGGCCGAGCACCGGGACGGCCACCGCCGTCACCTTGACCTGCGAGAGGAGGGTGGTGACCTCCCGCCGGGTCTCCTTGCGTTCCTCCAGGGTCTCGGTGAGGTTGCGCAGTGAGGTGACGATGGTGCCGCCCGCCCGGTTGGAGAGGATCAGGGTGGACACGAGCACGGTGAGTTCGCGTGAGGGGAGGCGTTCGACGAGGTCGCCGAGCGCGTCGTCGAGGGAGCGGCCGAGGGCCAGTTGGTCGGCGACGCGGCGCAGTTCCTCGCGCGCCGGGTCGTCGAGTTCCTCCACGGCCATGCCGATCGCGGTGCGCAGGGCGAGCCCGGCCTGGGTGGCGTTGGCGAGCACCCGGGTGAGTTCGGGGAGCTGGCTGATGAACGCCTCGGTGCGTTTGGCCCGCTGCCAGTTGAGGAAGCCGTTCGCGCCCCAGACGCCGATCAGGACGGCGAGCAGGCCGAAGAACGGCGCGAAGACCGAGCCGACGACGAAGTAGAGCGCCAGCAGGGTGGCCACGACGTAGACGGCGTACTCCCCGGCGGTCAGTTCCAGGCCGGTCGCGGAGATGTTCCGCTCGATGCGCCGGCCGAGCCGGGTGCCGCGGAGCCTGCGGTCCACTCCCGCGAAACGGCGCCGGCGGCCGCTCTCGAGGGCGAGTGGTCCGGACTGCGACATGCGGTCGACCAGCGCCTGGCGTCGCGCCTGGCCCACCGACCAGGAGCGCACGCCGAGGACGGCGAGTACGCAGCCGAGCAGCGTGACGCCGAGGGTCACCAGGGGCAGGTTCATCGCGGGCGGTGCCCTTCCGGTGAGTGGCCGGTGCGTGGGTCGGGCACCGGGCTCAGGCCCGGTGGCACCCGGGTGGCGAGCTCCAGTTGCGACTCGCCGACCCCGAAGGCCGGCGGGATCGCCTCGCCCGCCATGTAGAGGCGTTCCGCGACCCGCCGGGGCAGCGGGAAGTACCGGAACCTGCCGTGTACGCGCCCGTCCCCGGCCGGCGGTTCCGCCTCGAACCGGCAGACGGTCACGAAGCGGTAGTCCTCACGGCCGTACGAGTCGACGACGGCGATCTCGGTGATGCGGCGTGCCCCGTCCGCGTGCCGGGTCAGCTGGACGACGACGTCGACGGCGCTGTTGATCTGGTCGTGGATGGCCACGAACGGCAGCTCGACCTCGGACATGGAGCTGAGCGTCTGGAGCCGCATCAGCGCGTCCTCCGCGCTGTTGGCGTGGACGGTGGCGAGCGAGCCGTCGTGGCCGGTCGACATGGCCTGGAGCATGTCGAGGGTCTCCCCGCCGCGCACCTCGCCGACGATGATGCGGTCGGGCCGCATGCGCAGGGAGTTGCGTACGAGGTCGCGGATGGTGATGCGGCCCTTGCCCTCGACGTTGGCGGGGCGGGACTCCAGGGTGATCACATGGGTCTGCTGGAGCCGGAGTTCGGCGGAGTCCTCGATGGTGACGATGCGTTCGCCGTCCGGGATGAGGCCGGACAGGGCGTTGAGGAGGGTGGTCTTGCCGGTGCCGGTCGCGCCGGAGACGATCACGTTGAACTTGGCGCGTACCAGGCCCGCGAGCAGCATAAGGATGTGCTCGTCGAGGGACCCGAGGCCGATCATCTCCTGGAGCGTGAAGGCGCGGGGGAAGCGGCGGATGGTCAGCACGGGGCCGGTCAGGGAGAGCGGCGGGATGATGACGTTGACCCGCTCACCGCTGGGGAGCCGGGCGTCGACCATGGGGTTCGCCTCGTCGACGCGGCGGTTGACGGTGGAGACGATGCGCTCGATGGTCTGCATCAGCTGCTCGGTGGAGGAGAACCGCAGCGGCAGCTGCTCCAGCCGGCCGTCACGTTCGACGAAGACCTGTTCGGGGCCGTTCACCATGATCTCGCTGATGGACGCGTCCTCGAGGAGCGGTTCGAGGATGCCGAGGCCGAGCGCCTCGTCGACGACCCGCCGGACGAGGTGGGAGCGCTCGCCGGTGGACAGGACGGGGCCCTCGCGGCTGATGATGTGGCCGAGTACGCGCTCCAGGCGGACGCGGCGTTCGGCGGCGGCGAGGGTGGACATCTCGGCGAGGTCGATCTCCTCGAGGAGCTTGGCCCGGTAGACGCCGACGAGTCGGCTCTCCTCGCTCTGGCCGTTCGCCGGCTCGGGGCCGTCGATGCGCTGGATGCGTGCGCGCAGGCTCATCGTGTCGACTCCCTGTCGAGAGGCATGGTGGCGGACTTGGTGACGGTGCCGAAGCTGATGCCGGGGACCACGCCGGGGATGGTGACCGTGACGTCGGCGGTGACCGCGTCGCCGTCCTGGCGGGCGGCGACGGAGGCGTCGAGCCAGGAGCTGAGCGCCTGCTGCCCGGCGGCCTGGGGGCTGGTCGTCGCCTCGTCCTGCGCGGCCACCCGCGCCGCGGCGCGGGCCGCGGTGCCGGCCTGCTGGGCCGCGTACACGGCGAGGCCCACCTGCACCGCGATCGTCATCACGAAGAGCAGCAGGAACAGCCAGCCGCCGTATTCGACGGCGCTCTGGCCGCGGTCGTCCCGGAGGTCCCGGCGTCTCATGGCCCGTCCCTCCGTTCGGCGGCCGCGCCCGCCCGGCCCTTGACCGTGATCGGCAGGTTGACGCCGGGGAACAGCAGCGGCACCTCCAAGGAGACCTCGGCCTTGTACAGGTCTCCGTCCGGCCCGCAGGTGACGGCCGCCGACCAGCCGCCGGTCAGGTCCTCCTCCGCGGCCGCCGCGCAGGCCGCCGCGCCGCCGCCCTCCGCCCGCGCCCCTGCGGCGACCGCCTTGTCCGCCGCGTTGCCCGCGAGCACGAACGTGTAGCCGACGAGTGCCGACTGCCACAGGACGGCCAGCGTCACGAGGATGATCGGCACCATGCCGGTGAACTCGATCGCCGACTGGCCCCGGTCGTCCCGTATGCGCGGGGCGGGCGCTGTCATTTCGCGCGCCCGTGCCGGCGTCCGGCCCCGAAGCGGCTCTGCTTCACGTCCCCCTGCACGTCCTTGACCAGCCCCAGCTCGCCCGCCAGCGCCCACATGGCCTGCTTGACGGAGGACTTGGCGTCGAGGTCCTGCATACGGCCCGCGTCGACGGCGCCCTGGAGCTCCTTGAAGTTCGCGGGGATCGCCGTGCGTGCCACCTTCGTGGCGGTGATCTTCGAGACCAGCGGCGGCTGGATCTCCGTGGTCCGCGTATGGCGGTTGACGACGGTGATCGTCTCCTCCGCCTTGCGGATCTGGAGCCGGTCCCAGAGCCGCACCATCCGCTTGGTGGCCCGTACGGTCACCACGTCCGGCAGCGTCAGCAGCAGGGTGGTGTCGGCCGACTCGATGGCGGCGGCGTTGGCGGTGTTGACCTGTGTGCCGCAGTCGACGACCACGGTCTCGTACCGCTGCCGCAGGGCGCCGAGGGTCTGCCGGACGAGCCGGTCGCTGACGTCCTCCGCGCGTTCGCCCTCCGCCGGGGCGAGGAGCAGGGCCACGCCCGTCTCGTGGTTGAAGACGGCGTCCTGGAGGACCCGGGCGCCGATGTCCCGGATGGCCGCGAGGTCCACGATGGAGCGGCGGAACTGGACGTCCAGGTAGGAGGCGACGTCACCGCCCTGGAGGTCGAGGTCGACGAGGGCGACGGAGTGACCGGAGGCCGCCGAGGCCAGGGCAAGCTGGATCGCCGTGACGGTCGTGCCGACGCCGCCCTTGGCGCCGCTCACGGTGACGACGGTGCCGCCCGGTCCGCCGAGCGCCGCCTCGGGACCGTGGCCGAGGTGCCGGCGTACGCCCGCCGCCCAGCCGGCCGCCGCCTGGACGCGCTGCGCCAGCTCCTCGTACACGAGGGGGAGGGCGACGAGGCCGCGGGCGCCGGAGTCCATGGCCGCCGAGTACAGGCCCGGACTGGTGTCGGCGGTGACGAGCACGACGCCGACGGCCGGGAAGCGCAGGGCGACGTCCCGGATCAGTTCGAGGGCGGGCAGCGGCCCGATGCGCTCGTGGACCAGGACGACTTCCGGGAGTTCGTCGAGCGACTCGGCGGCGAGCCGGGCCAGCATGTCGACGAGCGAGGTGGAGTCGCCGACCGGTGGTGCCGGTTCCGCGTCGGGGAGCCGGCCCAGGAGGCTGACGATGGACCGGGCGGCGTCGGGGTCGCCGACGGCGGGGAGGATACGCGTCGTCATCCGGCCCTCACTTGTTCTTGTCTTCTGAGAGGTCGTAGCTGCCGTCACCGGGCCGCAGGGTGGTGGGGCTCCCGTCGGGCAGCAGGGCCAGGCGCACATGTTCGGCGAAGGACTCGGCGTAGGCGACGCGCTGGGCGTCCGCCGTGTTCAGCGCGAAGGTGATGGGCACCGCCTCGCGGGGGGCGTTGCCGCGGTCGCCGCTCCTGCGGTCGAGGGCGGTGAGCTCTCCGACGTCGATGACCTTGGCGTTCGCGACGATGAGCCGGGACTGGTCGGTGCCGGAGTCGTTCTGCGCGGCGAAGGTGGCGAAGATGTTGACCAGGTTGCCCGGCCGGATCTTTCCGGCCACGCCCGTCGCCGCGTCGATCATGATGGCGATCTCCTGCTGACCGCTCTCCAGCTCCGGCTTCTGCACGATCATGTCGCTCTGGAGCAGGGATCCGCTACGCAGCTCGGTCACGGCGATCTTGCCCCGCAGTACGCCGAGGTCGGTCACCGCGCTCCGGGACAGCCAGCGTTCGGGTATCGAGACCTTCTCGAACTGCCCGGCCTCGAGCGGTGTGTAGGGGGCTATGTCGCTCTTGACGCGGTAGGCGGTGGTCTCGGGTCCGACCTTCGAGTTCACGTCGGCGATCACGGTGAGCACGCCGGCGAACGCGGCGACGCCGCAGACGACCGAGAGCAGAATCAGGAGAACGCCGCGGCGCTGCCGTGAATTCATGGGTGGGACGACCTCGTTCGATGACGTGGGACGAATGGGGCGGACGGTACGGACGCGGCAGGCACGGCGGGGCAGGCGGAAGCGGTCGGTGCGGTGGACGACGCGGCGCGGGCGGCGGCTGAGGCGGCGGCCGTGGGGGTGGTCACGGCAGGCGGCCGGGCGTGGCTGTTCATGGCCCCGCGGTCAGCGCCCTGGTCGCCCCGGTGCGGCTGGAAGCGGCCGTGAGCGGGGCGGAGCAGAAGCCGCAGCGGTCACCGATGAGTTGGATGCCGCACCATGTGCACACCTCTCGCCGTACGGAAGACACCAGTTGGTAGAGGACCGAGATGTCGGGGATGAAGGCGGCGAACTCGATCAGCCGTCCCGTCCCCCACCAGCGCGCGGAGTCCTGGGGCAGCGGGACCTCGTGGAGCTGCTGCACGCGCCAGGCCGGGGCGAGGGTGCCGGTCACCCACTCCGACTGGAGCTGCCCTCTGGCGACGATCAGCTGCGTGGCGAAGTCGGGCCCTGCCAGCCGGCCCGCCCCGCCGAGCTTGACCATCTGGGGCCGGGGGCCGGCCAGCACACCGAACTGGGAGCCCGGCATCCAGGACTTGGCGTGGGACGTGAGGCTCACCGGGATGCGGTCGAGCCGGGCGACGGATCCGAGCAGGGCGCCGGCGTAGATGTAGTGGGAGAGCAACCGGGCGGCCGAGGCGACGACTCCGGCGCCGAAGTCGCAGATCGACAGCTGCCGTAGCTGCCGGGCGAGCACGGCGACGCCGAGCGGCGGCAGGTCGAGCTTGAGCAGGGCGATGCGGTCGCTCTCCAGCACGGCACGGACCGTGTGCAGCCGGCGCTGGTGGGCGGCGGGGAGCGAGGCGGGGTAGAGGCCGACGACGTAGCCGTGCTGCTCGAGCAGGACGCTCATGTCGCTGAGCGCGGCGTCGAGGGGAGCCTCCTCCGGCGGGTGGAGCAGGGCGGCGGTGGGCGTCTGTCGATCGGTGGGCGGTAGCACCAGGTCGGCGCTGGTGACTGCTATTGCGGTCGGCACGCTCGTTCCCCGTTCAGCTCCGGACACCGGGGTGTCCGGCGGCCGCAGATCCCTACTGCTCCGTGCTCCTGCTGCTGGTGCTCGCTACTCCGTGTTCCTGCATGAGCACTCTAGCCACCCCCGCCCAGGCAGTGAACACCGTTCCGGGGACCAATCACTGCCAGAGGTCTTGACAACCCGATTGGTCTGGACCAGTTTGTACGCCCAACGGTGGCCACCGTCCGCAATCCCCATCCCCACCCCCCAACTCCCCCACCGGAGGCCGCAAGTGGACCGCACCACACGCTCACGGAGATGGCCGGGTCCTGCCTGGAACCGCCCGGCGCGATCCGGCAGGAGGGCCCTGGGCGCCGGTCTGGCGCTCGCGGTCGGCACCGGGCTGACGCTCATGGGCACCGCCGGGACCGCGCAGGCCGCCGACGTCAACGTCGCGAAGAACGCCGGCTTCGAGTCGGGCCTCACCAACTGGTCCTGCTCCGGCGGCAGCGGGGCCGCCGTCTCCTCCCCGGTGCACAGCGGCGCCTCCGCGCTGAAGGCCACGCCCGCCGGCCAGGACAACGCCAAGTGCTCGCAGAGCGTCGCGGTCAAACCGAACTCGACGTACTCGCTGAGCGCGTGGGTGCAGGGCAGCTACGTGTACCTGGGGGCGAGCGGCACCGGGACGACGGACGTGTCCACCTGGACGCCGGGCGGCAGCAGCTGGACGAAGCTCACCACCTCTTTCACCACGGGCGCCAACACCACGTCGGTGACCGTCTACACCCACGGCTGGTACGGCCAGGCCGCCTATTACGCCGACGACGTGAACGTCTTCGGCCCGGACGGCGGTGGCGGCACCGATCCGGACCCGGTGGTCCCGCCGGTGCCCGCGGCTCCCACCGTCGGCGCGGTGACGTCCTCCTCCGTGGCCCTCAGCTGGGGCGCGGTCTCCGGCGCGACCGGCTACAACGTCTACCGTGACGGCGCGAGGGTCCAGTCCGTCTCCGGTACGTCGGCGACGGTGACCGGTCTCTCCGCGGACACCTCGTACCAGTTCCAGGTCACGGCCACGAACACGGCGGGCGAGTCGGCCAAGTCGGCCGCGGTCACCGGCAGGACCGGACCCACGGGCGGCAACCCGGGCAACCCCGCGGTGCCGAAGCACGCGCTGACGGGCTACTGGCAGAACTTCAACAACGGCGCCACCGTGCAGAAGCTGCGCGACGTGCAGTCGCAGTACGACATCATCGCGGTGTCGTTCGCCGACTCCACGACCACGCCGGGCCAGATCGTCTTCAACCTCGACCCGGCCGTGGGATACGCCTCCGTCGCCGACTTCAAGGCGGACGTCGCCGCGAAGAAGGCCGCGGGCAAGTCCGTGATCATCTCGGTCGGCGGCGAGAAGGGCAACGTCACCATCAACAGTGACGCGTCCGCCACGGCCTTCGCGAACAGCGCCTACGCGCTGATGCAGGAATACGGCTTCAGCGGGGTCGACATCGACCTGGAGCACGGCATCAACTCGACGTACCTGACCAAGGCGCTGCGCCAGCTGTCGCAGAAGGCGGGCTCGTCGCTGGTGCTGACGATGGCGCCGCAGACCATCGACATGCAGAACACCGGCACGGAGTACTTCAAGACCGCGCTGGCCGTGAAGGACATCCTCACCGTCGTCAACATGCAGTACTACAACAGCGGCTCGATGCTCGGCTGCGACGGCAAGGTGTACTCGCAGGGCTCGGTCGACTTCCTGACCGCGCTGGCCTGCATCCAGCTCGAGGGCGGCCTCGACGCCTCCCAGGTCGGCCTCGGTGTCCCGGCCTCCACCCGCGGCGCGGGAAGCGGCTACGTCGACCCGTCGATCGTGAAGAACGCTCTCGACTGCCTGGCCCGCGGCACGAACTGCGGCTCGTTCAAGCCCTCGAAGACCTACCCTGGCCTGCGGGGCGCGATGACCTGGTCCACCAACTGGGACGCGACGGCGGGCAACGCCTGGTCCAACGCGGTCGGACCGCACGTCCACAACCTGCCCTAGCACCCCCCATGGACGACGAGGGCCCGTACCGCCGCTCCCCCGGCGGCACGGGCCCTCGTCGCATGCGCGCTCACCAGGGCAGTTCGCGCACCTGCTGGACGCACAGCACGACGAACAGCAGCCCCGCGGCGGCCAGCATCACGTTGCTGAGGATGCCGTTGCGCCACTCGGCCGGGGTGCGTGAGGAGTTGAGCAGCCAGATCAGGGTGAGCGCCAGGAACGGCATGAAGAACGCGCCCAGCACGCCGTAGGCGACGACGAGGCCGAACGGCTGGTCCAGGAAGAGCAGCGCGATCGGCGGGAACGTCAGCCAGAGCAGGTACGCCCGGAACGGCAGCGAGCGCTCCTTCCGGCCGGCCGCCACCTCCTCCACGGTGCCCTTCTCGACGGGTACGCCCTTGCGGTCGAGCTGCAAGCGCTCGACGAAGTCGGCGAACATCAGGCTGACGCCGTGCCACACGCCGATCAGGGACGAGAACGAGGTGGCGAAGAAGCCGACGAGGAACAGCTTGGCGGTCACCGCGCCGTACTTGTCCTCCAGGACGGTCCCGAGGTCGATCAGCCCCCTGTCGCCCTTGGTGAGGGCGAGGTGGGAGGCGTGCAGCAGCTCGGCGCCGACGATGAGCATCGCGACGACGAAGACGCCGGTGGTGATGTAGGCGACCCGGTTGTCCAGGCGCATGACCTTCATCCAGCCGGTGTTCGTCCAGCCCTTGGCGTTGACCCAGTAGCCGTACGCGGCCATGGTGATCGTGCCGCCGACACCGCCGATCAAGCCGAGGGTGTAGAGCAGCGACCCGTCGGGCAGCACCGGGGCCAGGCCCGCCAACGCGGCGCCGACATCGGGCGTGACGCGGATCGCGACGTACACCACGACGACGAACATGATGCCGATGAGCGCCGTCATGACCTTCTCGAAGACGGCGTACCGGTTGAACCAGACGAAGACCAGGCCGACCAGGCCCGTGAGGACCGCCCACACCTTGAGGCTCGGGCCGTCCGGGAACAGGGCGACGATGGGGAGCGCGCTGGAGGACATCGCGGTGGCCCCGTAGACGAATCCCCAGACGACCACGTAGACGGCGAAGTAGACGGTGGTCCACTTCCCGAGGGACCGCCAGCCCTCGAAGAGGGTGCGCCCGGTCGCCAGGTGCCAGCGTCCGCACGCCTCGGCCAGCGAGATCTTGACGACGCAGCCGATGACGGCCGCCCACATCAGCGTGTATCCGAACTTGCTGCCCGCGATCAGCGTCGCGACCAGGTCTCCGGCCCCGACACCGGTCGCCGCGACGACGATCCCGGGCCCGATGTACCTCCAGCTCGACTTGCGCGGCACGGAGAGCGTCCCGTCCGCGTCCTGCTCGGTGGTGCCTGCCATGGCACAGCCGCCTTCCGCTCGTCCCAGGTGATCGCTGTCACCAAAGCGCCGCGCGGGTGATCGCGCAAGGGGCTGTACCGATCCTGCGGCGGCCAGGATCGGCCGAAGCTCTCCTTGACCCGAGCATGTCACCCCGACACGATGTGCTCGAACACCGGCACAGACCCGCACGTCGCACCTGAGCACCCCCCACAACTCCCCACCCAGGAGACAGCATGCGACTTCGCATACGTGCGAACCGGAGGAAGGCCGCCACCCTCGCGGCCGCCCTCGCGCTCGCGGTGGCCGCGCCCATCAGCGCCGGCGCCGCACCGTCACCGGACCGGCCGGCACCCGCCGCCGCCGAGGACGAGCAGATCAGGCAGTACCGGATCCACGGGCCCGACACCGTCGCCGAACGCACCGCAATCGCCAGCGCCGGTGTGTCGATCGACGAGGCCGACGACCACACGGTCGTGGTCAGCGCAACGGCCGCGGAGGCCCGGCGGCTTCGCGCCCTCGGACACACTCTCGAGGCGCTGCCCGCGCCGCCGCGGCACCGCACGGCGGCGGACGTGAAGCCGTTCGACTTCCCGTCGGCCGACTCCCGCTACCACAACTACGCGGAGATGACGGCCGAGATCAACCAGCGCGTGGCGCAGTATCCGAACATCATGAGCAAGCGGGTCATCGGCAAGAGCTACCAGGGCCGTGACATCGTCGCCGTCAAGATCAGCGACAACGTGGGCACGGACGAGAACGAGCCGGAGATCCTCTTCACGCACCACCAGCACGCCCGCGAGCATCTCACCGTCGAGATGGCGCTCTACCTGCTGCGCGAGTTCGGCGAGGACTACGGCAGCGACTCGCGGATCACCAATGCGGTGAACGGCCGCGAGATCTGGATCGTCCCGGACCTCAACCCGGACGGCGGCGAGTACGACATCGCCTCCGGCTCCTACCGCAGCTGGCGCAAGAACCGGCAGCCGAACTCCGGCTCGTCGTACGTCGGCACCGACATGAACCGCAACTGGAACTACAAGTGGGGCTGCTGCGGCGGCTCCTCGGGCTCGACCGGCTCGGAGACCTACCGCGGCAGGGCCGCCGAGTCCGCTCCCGAGGTGAAGGTCGTCGCCGACTTCGTCCGCAGCCGGGTGGTCGGCGGCAAGCAGCAGATCGCCACGGGCATCGATTTCCACACGTACAGCGAGCTGGTGCTCTGGCCGTTCGGCTGGACCAACGCCGACACCGCCCCCGGCATGACCCAGGACGACCGTGACGCCTTCGCCGCGGTCGGAAGGAAGATGGCCGCGAGCAACGGCTACACCGCGGAGCAGTCGAGCGACCTCTACATCACCGACGGTTCGATCGACGACTGGCTGTGGGGCAACCAGAAGATCTTCGGGTACACCTTCGAGATGTACCCGGCCGGCTTCGGCGGCGGCGGCTTCTACCCGCCCGACGAGGTGATCGAGCGCGAGACGAGCCGCAACCGCGACGCGGTGCTCCAACTCCTGGAGAACTCGGACTGCATGTACCGCTCCATCGGCAAGGAGCAGCAGTACTGCGCCTGACCGTTCGACGACCGGTGCCGCGCGGGACACCTCCCGCGCGGCACCGGCACATCCGGGCACGAGTACGGCCGTCCGGGAGCGCAATCCCTCCGGAGCGGTGAAAGGCAATCTTTCCAAAAGCGTCACAGGTACTGCGCACCGCCTCCGGCAGCCGCCGTTAGCGTTGCTCGCCGACCGGCCCAGCACGCTCAACGTGAACAGGTCGCCGATGTCCTTGGCGGCGTAGTCAGCACAGGAAGAAGCACATGGACTACTGCTCCTCATGCCGTCGGCACCTCAACGGCGCCCTGGTGTGCCCCGGCTGCGGCGCGTACGCCCCTGACATAGCCCCGCCCACGCACCGCGTGGGGACCACCGCGGCGACGGCCGCCACGGCCTGGGAGCCGTACGGGGCCGAGGAGTTCCCCGCCCGGCCGGAGGCCGCCTCCGGCATCGGCCAGGACGGCGCGACGGCCGGCGGCACGTCCACCGGGCAGGGCCGTGCCGCCCGCCGGCGGCAGCTGGCCCGCTGGAAGAAGAACAAGCGGCGGGCCGCCGCGGGCACGGCGCTCGCGATCGTCGGCGGAGCGCTGACGATCGCCGCGCTGCCCACCGACTCCGGCAAGGGCGGCGCGAGCGCGGCCGCCGCACCGGACCCGACGGTCCCGGACGAGGCCAGGAAGAGCCGGCCCGTCGCGTCCCCCACGCAGCCCGCCGAACGCGCCACGAAATCTCCCGAGCCCCGCTCGTCCGAGGCCGCCGTCTCCGCCCCGCGGACCGCGCCTGCTTCCTCGGCCCCGACCACCGCACCCGACCGGGCGGTGCCGGCGCGCACCGTGTCCGCGGCGCCCGAGGCACCGCAGGCCCGGCCGACGAAGGCCCCCGACTCACCGACCACCGCGCCGGCGACGACGGACCCCGCCGTCCGGCCGTCCCCCACCGCGCCCGCCACGTCGGGGTCCGGGGCCGACGAACCGCAGACCCGCCCGACGGACACGGCGACGACCTCCCCGGCCAAGGTGTGTCTGCTCGTCCTCTGCCTCGGCTGACCGGGACCGCCCGCCGGGTCGGTCACATGCCGGGGCCGCCGCCTCGGTAGTGGCCGAGCGTCAGGGCGAGCTGCTGCGACCACTCCCGGAGCTTCTTCTGCCGGCCGGCGCCGACCCGGCATTCATGGAACACGCCGTTCCGGTGGGTCACTCCGACCAGCAGGCACAGACCGCGGACGGTGTGGTGGACGGCCTGGACGTCCTGCCAGACGAAGTCGGTGACGACGTCCCGCTGGTCGAACGAGACACCCACCGCGTCGACGAGCACCGCGTTGTCCGCGTCCGCGGCGACGAACTCGGGCCCTTGGGGCGCGGCCGGGTACGCCGCCGGGGCGACCGGACTCGTCGGGTACGCCGCGGGGGCCGCGGGGTTCATGGGGTACGCCGGCGGTGCGGCCGGGCTCGCGGGGTGAGCGGGCGGGCCCGCAGGGCTCATGGGATACGCCGGGGCGGGCGGGTACGCCGGCGGGGCGGCCGGACTCGCCGGATACGCCGGTGCCACCGGCGGGAACCCGGGCTGCGCCTGCGTCACCGGGACCGATTCGTGCGGCCGGTCGGGGTCCCACCCGGGAAGCAGGGCCGCCATCGCCCGGCGCAGCTCGTCCTCCGAACGGACGTCGTACAACGGCATCGTCGCGGGGCCGGACCCGAACTGCCAGACGGCGCCGGTCCGTTTCACCACGAGCTCGGGCCCGTTGCCGTACGTCATCGCGGACGTGTCCCCGTCCAGATACGCGTCCGGCTGGGTGCTGACCGCATAGGCGTACCCGATGTCGGTGATCCGCCGCTCGGCATGCCGGGGGCCGTACCTGCCGCGGACCCAGTCACGCACCTGTTCGTATGTCAGCACGCGCCGAGCCTAAGGGGCAGGGGGGAGGGACGCGTCCCTCCCCCCTGCCCCTGGCGTCGCTAGACGACCAGACTCAGCGCCGCGGCGACCGCGAAGCCCGCGACCGACAGCACCGACTCGAGGACCGTCCACGACTTGAGCGTGTCCCGTTCCGAGATGCCGAAGTACTTGGCGACGATCCAGAATCCGCCGTCGTTGACGTGCGAGGCGAAGATCGAACCCGCCGAGATCGCCATGATGACGAGCGCCAGGAACGCCTGCGAGTGGCCGCCGTTCTCGACGAGGGGCAGCACGATGCCGGCCGTGGTGACGATCGCGACCGTCGCCGAGCCCTGCGCCACGCGCAGCACCAGGGAGATCAGGTAGGCGAGCACGATGATCGGCAGGCCGACGTCGTTGAAGGTGTCGGACAGGGCCTGCGCGACGCCGCTCGCCTTCAGGACCGCGCCGAACACACCGCCCGCGCCGACGACGAGCAGGATGTTGCCGACCGGCTTGAGGGACTGGGTGGAGACCGACTCGAGCGACTTGCGGGACCAGCCGCGCCGGATGCCGAGCAGCCAGTACGCCATGACCAGCGCGATCGTCAGGGCGACGAACGGGTTGCCGAAGAACTCGACGACCGAGCGGAGCGTGGACTCCTCGAGCGCGATGGAGGAGAACGTCGCGGCGAGGATCAGCACCAGCGGCGTACCGATGATGGCGAGGACGGTGCCGAGCGCGACCGGCGCCTCCTGCGGCTGCCGGCCCGCCGCCGCCTGCTCGGCGGCGACGGCGGCCTTGGCGTCCTCCGCCGCCTCCAGCATGTCCTGCGGGACCTCGACGAACAGCCGCTTGCCGATCCACGCGGCGTAGCCCCAGGCCGCGATGACGGCGGGGATGCCGACGACGACGCCCATCAGGATGACCCAGCCGAGGGAGACGTCGAACAGGCCGGCGGCGGCGACCGGACCGGGGTGCGGCGGGAGGAACGCGTGGGTCATCGACAGACCGGCCAGCAGCGGCATGGCGTAGAGGATGATCGACTTGCCGGAGCGCTTGGCCGCCGCGTAGACGATCGGCGCGAGGACGAAGATACCGACGTCGAAGAAGACCGGGATGCCGAAGATCAGGCCGGTGAGGCCCATGGCGAGCGGGGCCCGCTTCTCGCCGAAGAGGTTCAGCAGGCGGGAGGACAACACCTCGGCGCCGCCGCTCACTTCGAGGATCGCACCGAGCATCGTGCCGAGGCCGATGATGATGGCGACATGGCCGAGGATGCCGCCCATGCCGGACTCGATGACCGAGACGGCCGCGGACTTCTGCACCGTGCCGAAGAGTTCGGTGACCGACAGGCCCGCCGCGAGGCCGACGGCTATGGAGACGGCGAGCAGCGCGACGAACGGCTGCAGCCGGACCTTGATGATCAGGACGAGCAGCAGCGCGATACCGAGCGCGGCGACGGTCAGCAGACCGGCGGTGCCGTCGATGAGGGTGAGCAGTCCGCCCGTGTGCGGTACGGGCGGTGGGGGCGCGTCAGCGGCGAGGAACATGGGGAGCGTCCGTTCAGGGGATTTCAGGCGGATCCAGGCGCTTTCCGCCTGTTTTCGGCCAGGGGGGAGCGCGGCACGGCGCTTCGGGGAGCGCCGTGCCGTGGAGCGGCGGGTTCAGGAAGATCAGTCCAGGACGGCCAGGGCGTCGATCTCGATGAGCAGGCCGGCGGGGAGGCCGACGTAGACGGTCGTACGGGCGGCGGGGGCGACCGTCAGATCCTTGAAGTACTCGTTGTAGATCTCGTTCATCTCGGCGAAGTGCGCCGTGTCCGTGAGGTAGACGCGGATCATCATCACGTCGTCCCAGCTCGCGCCGCCCTCCTCGAGGATCGCCTGGACATTGGCGAAGGTCTGGAGGGTCTGCTCACGCAGGGTGGGTCCCGCGGGGGTGGGGGCCTTGCCCTCCTCGGCCGGCAGGAAGCCGACCTGACCGGCGACCTGGAGGATGTTGCCCTTGCGCACACCGTGGGAGAACCTGGCGGGCGGCGCGGTGTGGGTGCTCGGGGTGAGGGCGGTCTTCTCGGTCATGGGCGTTCTTCCTGTCGGGGTGCTTGTCCTGAGTACTCCCGGCTGATGGCGTCGGCGGTGCGGCGCACCAGCGGGAGGAGGGTGAGGAGTTCGTCGGCCGTGACGACGACGTTCGGCGCGGACACCGACATGGCGGCGACGACCCGGCCGTCCGCACCGCGGATGGGGGCCCCGACGCAGTTGATGGACTCCTCGTGGCCACCCAGGTCGGTGGCCCAGCCCTGTTCGCGCACGGTCGCCAGCTCCTTGAGGAAGGCGCCGGCGTTCGGGATCGAACGGGACGTGTACATGGGGAAGTCGAGCTTCTCGGCGAGTGCGCGCCGCTCGGCCTCCGGCAGATCGGCCAGCAGCAGCTTCGCCACGGCCGCGACGGTGATCGCGACGGGCTTGCCGATACGGGAGTACATCCGCACCGGGTAGCGGCTCTCGACCTTGTCGATGTAGAGGACCTCGCTCTCCTCGTACACGGCGAGATGGACGGTGTGCCCGATCTGCTCGTTGAGGGCGACGAGATGCGGATGGGCGATCTCGCGTATGTCGAGGTTCTCCACGGCCTCCTGCGCCAGCGCGAACAGGCGTGCGCCGAGGCGGTAGCGCTGGTCCTGCTGGCGGTGGACGAGGCCGTGCTCGTGCAGGGTGCGCAGCAGCCGCAGCGCGGTGGACTTGTGCACGCCGAGGCGGTCGGCGACCTGCCCGAGGTCGGCCGGCCCCTCCGCGAGCAGCGGAAGGATGCTCAGCGCTCGGTCGACGGTCTGGCTCATGGTGTACGTACCTCCTGGTCCTCCCCCGTCCACCCGGGGCCGAGGTGCAGTCTCCCCCAGGCCTCGTCGTCCAGGGCGGCCAGCCGGTCGGCGTGACCGGCGGCGGGCGGCGCCGCCAGGTCCCCGGGGACGGTGAGTGCGGCCGCGGCCCACAGGTGCCCGTGCCGCAGCCGCTGCCGCGCCGTGAGCCCGCGGAGCGTGGCGGACAGGAACCCGGCGGCGAAGGCGTCACCGGCCCCGACGGGGGCGGTGACGGCGACGCGGGGCGCGGGGACGGTGGTGACGGTGTCGCTGCCGGCGCCGGGGTCGTTGCCGAGGGCGGGGTCCGGGCGGCGGGTGAAGGACACCGCTCCCGCCGCACCCCGCTTCACGACCACCACCGACGGCTCCGGGAGCGCCGCGCGGATCGCGTCCGCGCCCCGTACGCCCCACGCCTCCTCCGCCTCGTCCTCCCCGACGAACACGATGTCCGCCCCGCGGGCCAGCTCCAGCAGGACGTCCGCGGCGGACGGGTCACGCCACAGGCCGGGCCGGTGGTTCACGTCGAACGAGACGAGCGGGCCTCCGTCCCGCCGGGCCGTGAGGTCGCGCATCAGGGCGAGGCAGTCGGGCGAGAGGGCGGCCGTGATGCCGGAGAGGTGCAGCACGCGGCCGGACCGGACCGCGTCGGACGGCACGGTGCGGGGGGACATCGCCGACGCGGCGGAGCCCGCGCGGTAGTAGACGACCTCGTGGGCGTCCGTCGCCCGGTCGGTCGCCGTGCGGAAGTAGACGCCCGTCGGGCGTTCCGGGTCCCGGGTCACCGCCGAGGTGTCCACCCCGTACGCGGTGATCGCCGACACGAGGTGGTCGCCGAAGCCGTCGGCGCCGACCCGGCCCACCCAGCGTGTGCGGTGTCCCGCGGCGGCGAGCGCGCATGCCACATTGGACTCGGCGCCGCCGATGCCGCGGACGAAGGACGGCACATCGGCGAGACGCCCTGCCCGGGTGGGCAGGAACGTGACCATGGACTCGCCGAGGCAGACGACGTCCATGGGTCCGTACGCGCTCGCGGTCATGATCGCGTGGGCTCCTCGCTGGGTCGGTCGCTGGGCCCATTGACCCCGCGTCGGCTCGGATGTTAGACAGCCTCAAGCGAAATACGCAATGGGCGTTGCACATACTGCAACGCGATGGAGGAGGGCTCCCATGGCTGCCGACAACGCCGTCGCACGGCTCGCCGACGAACCGGCCGACCACCGGTTCAAGGCGCTCCCGCCCGACGCGGAAGGCCTCACCGTCGGTGAGCTGGCGGCTTCCCGCCGCAATCTCTTCACCGGCGGCTTCACCACTCCCGTCCTGGCGCTGTCCGCCGAGTCCGTCGAGCACAACCTCGCCCTGCTCGAGACGTACTCGGAGCGCCACGGCCTGGCCTTCGCCCCGCACGGCAAGACCTCGATGTCACCGCAGCTCTTCGCACGCCAACTGGAGCGCGGCGCCTGGGGCATCACCGCGGCCGTCCCCCACCAGGCCCGGGTCTACCGCGCCTACGGGATCCGGCGGATCTTCCTCGCCAACGAGGTCGTCGACGCGGCCGCCCTGCGCTGGATCGCCGGCGAACTCGACACCGACCCGGACTTCCGCCTCATCTGCTACGTCGACTCCGTCCGCGGCGTCGAGCTCATGGACGAGGCCCTGCGGGGCGTCTCGCGCCCCCTCGACGTCGTGGTCGAACTCGGCGCCGGAGACGGCGCCCGCACCGGAGCCCGTACGGAGGCGGACTGCGCCGCGGTCGCCGACGCGGTGGCGGCCACCGGAACGCTGCGCCTGGTCGGCGTGGCCGGATACGAGGGCGAGGTCCCGCAGGCCGACGGCGACCGGGTACGCGGCTGGCTGCGGCGGCTGGTGGCGATCGCCGCGGACTTCGACGGCTCGGGCCGCTTCGCCGGCACCGACGAGATCGTGATCAGCGCGGGCGGCAGCGCGTGGTTCGACGCGGTCGCCGACGTCTTCGCCGAGATCCCCGGACTGTCCCGCCCCGTGCTGAAGCTGCTGCGCTCCGGCGCGTACGTCTCGCACGACGACGGCCACTACCGGCACCTCACCCCCTTCAACCGGGTCCCGGAGGAGGGCGCGCTCCAGCCCGCGTTCCGCCTGTGGGCCCAGGTCGTCTCACGGCCCACCCCCGACCAGGCCTTCGTCAACGCGGGCAAGCGGGACGCGGCGTACGACCTCGACCTCCCGAAGGCCCAGGCCGTCCGCGACGCCCGCACCGGCGGCATCCGCCCCGCCGACGGCATCACCGTCACCGGCCTCTCCGACCAGCACGGCTGGCTCACCACCACCCCGGACGCGGACCTGGAGGTCGGCGACTGGGTGGGGATGGGGCTGTCGCATCCGTGCACGTCGTTCGACAAGTGGCAGCTGATTCCCGTGGTGGAGGAGGACGGCACGGTGACGGACTTCATCCGCACGTTCTTCTGACCTGCGGCTGGCTGTTCCCCCACCCGCCCCTTCCCGCTGTGCCGATGTGCGGCTCCGCCGCGTGGCGTGCAGGCCCCGGACCCCGTACCGCCCTGCGGGCGGTGTATCGCGCTTCGCGCGGTGCCCTCGAACTCCCCTTACGGCCTGGCCGTGGGAGGTGCCCCCAGGCAGGCTGGAAATGCCGCTGCGCGGCGCTTCAGCCCAGCCGGGCAACTCCAGCCTCGCCGGCGGCGGAGGCAACTTCAGCCCCGCCGGCGTTTGAGGCGCGGGGGTCCGGGGGCGGAGCCCCGAAACACCGCGCGCAGCGCGGTGCCGGGTCCGGGCAGAGCCCGGTTTCGGCGAAGGGGCGGGGAGGGGAACACGCCCGCCGCAGGCGCCACCCGCACCCCCGCCGCGCCCCCCGAAAGGCACCCCCATGCACCTCGTCATCCGCGACGCCCGCGTCATCGACGGCACCGGCGGTGCCTCCTTCCGTGCCGACGTCGGCATCCGCGACGGCCGTATCGCCGAGATACGGCGAGAAGGCACCGGCCCCCGCCCCACCGCCCCCCGCGTCCTCGACGCGGACGGTCTCGCCCTGGCCCCCGGCTTCATCGACATGCACGCGCACTCCGATCTGGCGCTGCTGCGCGACCCCGACCATTCCGCGAAGGCCGCCCAGGGCGTGACCCTCGAGGTGCTGGGGCAGGACGGACTGTCGTACGCGCCCGTCGACGACGACACCCTCGCCGCCGTGCGCAAGGCCATCACGGGCTGGAACGGCGACGGTTCCGACATCGACTTCGACTGGCGTTCGGTGGGCGAGTACCTGGACCGCCTCGACCGGAACTTCGGCGGTGAGGGCATCGCGGTGAACGCCGCGTACCTGATCCCGCAGGGCACGGTGCGGATGTACGCGATGGGCTGGGAGGACCGCCCCGCCACCGACGCCGAGCTCACGCGCATGAAGCAGCTGGTGGCCGAGGGCATGGCACAGGGCGCGGTCGGCATGTCGTCCGGCCTGACGTACACGCCGGGAATGTACGCGAACGACTCGGAGCTGGCCGAGCTGTGCCGCGTGGTGGCCGGGTACGACGGCTACTACTGCCCGCATCACCGCTCCTACGGCGCCGGCGCCCTCCAGGCGTACGAGGAGATGGTGAACCTGACCCGCGAGGCCGGCTGTGCCCTGCATCTCGCGCACGCCACCATGAACTTCGGTGTGAACAAGGGCAAGGCGCCCGATCTGCTCGCGCTGCTCGACGACGCGCTGGACGCCGGCGCGGACATCTCCCTGGACACCTATCCGTACACCCCCGGCTGCACCACGCTCGTGGCGATGCTGCCGAGCTGGGCCGGCGAGGGCGGCCCCGACGCGGTCCTGGCGCGGCTGCGGGACGACGCGACGGCCGAGAGGATCCGGCACCACCTGGAGGTCGTCGGCTCCGACGGCTGCCACGGCGTCCCGATCGAGTGGGACACCATCGAGATCTCCGGAGTGAGCGATCCGGCCGTGGCGGGTCACGTCGGCCGGACCATCCAGCAGTCGGCCGACGAGCGCGGCGAGGCCCCTTGGGCGACCGCCCGGCGGCTGCTGATCGCGGACCGGCTCGGTTCGACGATCCTCCAGCACGTCGGCCACGAGGAGAACGTGCGTCAGATCATGCGCCACCGGGTCCACACCGGCGGGAGCGACGGCATCCTCCAGGGCGACAAGCCGCATCCGCGGGCCTACGGCACGTTCCCGCAGTACCTCGGCCGGTACGCGCGCGAGCTGGGCATCCTGTCGCTGGAGGAGGCCGTCGCCCATCTGACCTCCCGCCCGGCCGCCCGGCTGCGGCTGCCCGACCGGGGTCTGGTCCGCGAGGGGTACCGCGCCGACCTGGTGCTGTTCGATCCGCGGACGGTGGCGGCGGGCTCGACCTTCGAGGAGCCGCGCACGCTGCCCGTCGGCATCCCGCACGTGCTGATCGACGGCCGGTTCGTGGTCGAGGACGGCGCCCGCACCGGCGTGCTCGCCGGCCGCGCCGTACGCCGCACACCCTGACGTCGCGCTAGCGCACGCCCCGCGGCCGGTACTGGACGCTGATGCGCGGTCCGACCGGGCGCGCCGTCTTGAGGACGGCGTGCTCCCAGGTCCGCTGGCACGAGCCGCCCATCACGATCAGGTCGCCGTGACCGAGCGCCTTGCGCACCTGCGCGCCGCCGCCCCGCCGGGGCCGGAGGGCCAGCTCGCGCGGCGCGCCGACGGAGAGGATGGCGACCATGGTGTCCTCGCGCGAGCCGCGACCGATGGTGTCCCCGTGCCAGGCGACGCTGTCCCGGCCGTCCCGGTAGTAGCAGAGACCGGCGGTGCGGAACGGCTCGCCGAGCTCCTCGGCGTAGTGCCGCGACAGGGCGTCCCGTCCCTGGTCCAGCACGGGATGCGGAAGCGGGTCGTCCTCCCCGTAGTAGGCGAGCAGCCTCGGCACGTCGACCACCCGCTCGTACATCTGCCGTCGTTCCGCCCGCCAGGGCACGGTGCCGACGAGCTCGTCGAACAGGGCGTCCGCTCCGGAGAGCCAGCCGGGCAGGACGTCGATCCAGGCGCCGTCCCCGAGCACGGTGCGCCGGATGTCGCCGAGCGGACCGAGACGGATGTCGTCGGTCTGGTCGAAGAGTGATCCCTGGAGATGTGCTGCCATGTCTCTCACGGTACCCCTGAAACCGAACAAACGATCGATGGTCGGCTGCGGACAGGGCGCTGGGCCGGACGCCTGGTCGGATCGAGCGACAAGTTTGATTTTGATCCGTTACCGCCCGGTCGGTTCCGGCGTTGAACGGAACGTGCTGGCCGCAATCCTGCGGCCCACTCTCGTCCCGCAAGGAGAAGTTGATGTCGCGTATCGCGAAGGCAGCCGCCGTAGTCGCCGGCACTGGTGCCATCCTGGCCGGCGGCGCCGGCATGGCTGCCGCCGATGCCGGAGCGCACGGTGGCGCTGCCGGCTCCCCCGGCGTCGTGTCCGGCAACGCGGTCCAGGTGCCCCTGCACGTGCCGGTCAACGTCTGCGGCAACACCGTGAACGTCATCGCCCTGCTCAACCCGACCTTCGGCAACGTGTGCGCGAACGTCGACGGTGGCGACCACGGCGCCTACGGCGGCTGACCACACCGACCGCTGCGGCCTCCCCTTCACCACTCCGGGGGAGGCCGCAGTCATGCCCGCCCGGACACGGCGGTCGTGCCCGCCGGACATCAGGGGGGTGCCCGGCGACCGGGCCATGTGTGAGGGTCCGTTCAGGCGTACCGGTAGAAGCGTGTGTGGTCCATCAGCGCCGACGGCTTCATGTCCCACGGCGGCATCGGCTCGTCGGCCGAGAAGACCCGCCCGTACTGCGGATCGGACCGTTCGAGCCTCTTGTCCGGCAGATAGCGGGACCCCGGGTGCGCCTTCTGCCAGCGCGTCCACAGCAGGTCCATGTACGCGTGGTGGAGCCAGAAGACCGGGTCGTCGGGAGACGTGGCGCTCATCATCAGGCCGCCGACCCATCGGTGGACCCGGTTGTGCAGGCGCCAGCGGTCGGAGCCGCCGGCGCTCCAGCCCTCCATCCGGTTGCGGAAACCACGCGACACCGTGGAGTCCCACGGCGCGGCGTCGTAGAGCGGATCGTCCAGCGCCTGGGCCACCTCGGCCTTCGTCGGCAGGGACACCGGGTTGCCCGGGCGGCCCAGGTCGCGGGTGAGGAAGTCGCCCTCGGAGATCCGGGCGTCGATCCGCCAGTCTCCGTTGACGTGGGCGAAGGGTCCGGTCATGACCTGCCGGTCGCCGCGGCGTCCGGTGCCGCCCATGAGATCGTCGGCCCACAGCGGCGACGCGGGCGAGTTGTCCGTCGTCCAGTCCCAGTACGGGACGGACACACTGGAGTCGATCTTCTGCAGCGCCCGCTCGAACTCCAGCAGGAAGCCGCGGTGCCAGGGGAAGAACGACGGCGTCATGTGGGCGGCACGCGGACGGTCCTCCGCGTCGGAGACGTAGTACTCGCCGTGCATCCTGACGAACTCGTCGTACCGGCCGGAGCGCTTGAGTCCCAGCAGCGCCCCGACCAGCCGCCGCTTCTCCGAACGGGTCAGGTTCCGCTGGTTCTTGCGGGTGTACACGGGGTGCCGACCCTCCCTGTTCAGGCGCTGTGCACGGCGGTCATGGGTGTCAAGGAGAGCTGGGCGTCGCCCAGTTCGTCGACGGCCGCGCGGGCCACGTCCCGTAGCGTCGGGAACGATTCGTAGTGGTTGACGAGGCTCAGGTACGTGCCGTCGGCCCGCCGCATGACATGCAGCGGGCGGCCGTCGATGCGGACCTCCACGCTCGGTACCTGCCGGGCGGCCCCGGCGGGCCGGCCGGAGCGGACCCGGTCGGCGGCTGCCCCGTCCGCGTGCCGGTCCTCGTCGCCGGCGGGGACCATCACCGTGGCACTGCCCTGGATGTGCCGGCCCTGGTACGTCTCGGCGAACCGCTCCAGCGACCGTGACGTCGCCGTCCTGTTCCCGCCGGACTCCCCGGCGTCCCCGCCGCGCCTGGCGAGGAGCGGCAGCAGCGCCCCGGCCGTGCCGGCGAGGGCCCCGACCGTGAAGAGGGCCCGCAGTACCAGCCGGCGGGCGGGAGACCGGCCGCCCGTCACCGCTCCGCCGAGGGTGGCGCCCCTGGTGCCCGTGCTCATGGCGTCGCCCCTCCCGTCGGTGTCCTCACGCGATGACCGCCGTCCCCCGCGACGTACCGCGCCGCCGTGTCGACGGCGGTCCTCGTGGGGGACAACGACGGCGCCGTCAAAGGGTTGCTCCCCCGTCCGAGGGAGCGGCCGTGTCCGCTAGCGGAACAGCAGGGTGCCGGCCGGCGAGGCCTGGAGCAGGGGCGCGACCAGCGCGGCCTGCGGCAGAGTGGGCTCGGGCAGTCCGAACGCGCCGGTGGGGGCGGTCACGGGCGCGCCGAGCGACGCACCGGGGCTCGCCAGCTTCACGTCCGACTCCTGCCCCACCACCTCCGCGACGCCGAGGTCGCCCTCGCCGAGCGGGTTCTCCACCGGGACCTCCAGCAGCGTCCGGGGCAGTTCGCTGCTGACGGGCACCGAAGGCAGCGTGTCCTGCGGCAGCAGGGTCCCGGTCACGTGCCGCGGCCCTTCGGGCGCGCCGGGCACGGGGACCGGCACTCCGGTGCGCAGGTCGGGCGCCTCGACCGGTACCGCCGTCTCCAGGCTCTCGAGCGGCAGGACGACCGGCACGGACGTCCCGGCGACCGCGGGCGCCGCCGCCACGGCCGAGCCCACGCATGCCAGTACCGCCGCCAGAGTTCCCCGGGTGGTCAACTTCATCGCTGTGTACGTCCCCTCATGTGCCGAACGGAGTCTCCGTCGCCCTGCCACAACGATCCGGACGGCCGAACCCGTGCAAATTCCGCCCGTCCGCAGCAATGTCGGGACGCATGCTGACGCCGCGATGGGCCAGCATGTGGCCCCGAGCACCTGGAGGTTGCCGTGGGTAGGGAGATTCCCGGCCAGGCCGCTGCGCGGCCGGCCGCACACGCCCCCGAGGCCGATCTGTCCGATCCGTCGTTCTGGCGGCTGCCGCGTCCGGCCCGGCTCGCCGCCTTCGCCGAGCTCCGCGCACGCGACACCCCCGTGCGGTTCGGGGACCGTCCCGGCTTCTACGCGCTGGTCCGGCACGCCGACGTCGCCGAGGCGAGCCGGCGGCCGCGTGACTTCGCCAGCGCGCCGGGTGTCACCACTCCGGAGCCGGCCTCCTGGGCCAAGGCGGTCTTCGGGAACTCCATGGTCAACATGGACGGTGCGGAACATGCCACGCTGCGCCGGATCGTGGCCCGTTCGTTCACGCCGAGGCTGCTGGCCGCCACCGAGGACAACGTCCGGGAGGTCGCACGGCGCATCGTCGGCGAGATGCTGGCCGGCCGTCCGCAGGACTTCGTCCCCTCGGTCGCCTCGCGCATGCCGTTCGAGGTGATCTGTGACCTGATGGGCGTCCCGTGCGGGGCCCGCGCCGAGATCGCGGCCCGAATCGACCAGGCCTCCGAGAACGTGGGCGTGCAGCGCGGCCTGCGGTCCAGGCTCCGGATGCCCGGCCGCGGACTGCGCGCCCTGGCCCATATGCAGCTGGTGATGGCGGGCCTGGCCCGTGAACGGCGCCGCAGCCCCAGGGGGGATCTCATCTCCGCCCTGGTGTGCGCGGACGTGGGAGGCCAGGCGCTGAACTCGCGGCAGTTGGGCGCGTTCTTCTCGCTGCTGCTGGTCGCGGGCGTGGAGACGACGCGTAACGCGATCGCGCACGGGCTGTCGCTGCTCAGCGAACACCCTGACCAGCGGGCCCTGTTGGAGTCGGACTTCGACGGGTACGCGGACGGCGCCGTGGAGGAGATCGTCCGTCACTCGACCCCGATCATCCAGTTCCGCCGCACGGTGGCCGCCGAGTGCGAGCTCGGCGGCCACGGTTTCCGTCCCGGCGAGAAGGTGGTGCTGTTCTACGCGTCGGCCAACCGTGACGAGGCCGTCTTCGACGATCCGGACGCCTTCGACATCACGCGCAGCCCCAATCCGCACCTGGGGTACGGCGGTGGCGGCCCGCACCACTGCCTGGGCGCGCACCTGGCCAGGCAGGAGATGAAGGCCCTGTTCCGTGAACTGCTCACCAGGACCGGCGGCCTCCGGACGGTGGGCGCGCCGTGCCTGGTCGACTCCAGTTTCGACAACCGCGTCCGGTCGCTCCGTTTCGCCTTCGAAGCTTCCTGACCCCGGAGCCTCTGACCGGAGCCCCTGGACGCGGGCTCCTGGCCGAGGCTCCATGTCAGCGGCGCAGCCGCGACACCGGCAGCAGTACGTGCGCCGAGCTGGTGAGGGTGGTCTCGTCACCGAGGAAGGACTGGAAGGCCTCGTCCCTGACGGGCTCGCCCGGCGTCCCCTCGGGC
This sequence comes from Streptomyces kurssanovii, assembly GCF_040677245.1. Classification (NCBI taxonomy): domain Bacteria; kingdom Bacillati; phylum Actinomycetota; class Actinomycetes; order Kitasatosporales; family Streptomycetaceae; genus Streptomyces; species Streptomyces kurssanovii. The sequence continues at coordinate 77,170 of NZ_JBFAQK010000022.1, read as the reverse complement.
CACGGGCGGCTCGCGATCATGAAGTGGACGTGGCCGCGCCGGTCCGCGGCGGCCAGCCACTCGGGCGGCGCGGGGCACTGCGCCTTCAGGTAGGGCATGTTGACGACGGCCTGGCCGCCTTCGACCAGCAGCTGGATCGGGTGCGAGCCGTCGTGCGTGTGGTCGTGCATCGTGTCGCCGACGGTCAGCCCGAGCTCCGCGATCATGGCGAGGGCGGCCTCCTCCCCCGCGGCCGGCCCGTCGCTGCCGTCGCCGAGGGAGTAGGTGAGCAGATAGGGCGTGTCATGTCCCTGAGCGGGATCCCCGGTCCATGCGAGCAGGGAGAGCGTGCCCAGCCGGCTGCGGTTCACGGCGGATCGGGGGGTGTTCGCTGTGGTCATGGCTCGGCACCCTAGTGGCGGGCACGCCGCCTTCCGGCCCTCGTTCACCTGGACGGGGGAACCGGACGGTGAAGTGCCGTTCCTCCACGCCGAGCGAGGCCGCCCGCGGTTGCCTCACAGCCGCCAGCTGTGCCGCTCGCCACCGACCGTGCAGTCGAGCCCCACGGCGCGGCGGCCGAACGGCACCTCGAAGACCAGCCATCCGTCGGCGTGTTCACCGACGGTCAGCGTCCGTACCTTCAGCGGGAGGCCGGTCGTCAGCTCCCCGGAGGGGACGGCCGGGTGACGCTTGCCGCGGTCGTCGACGACCCACGTCCTGCCGAGGGGTGACTCGTGGGCCGTGCCGCCGACGTTGGCGAGGCCGAGCTCCACGCCGACCCAGCGGTGTCCGGTGGCGGGCCGCGGTGAGGTCCCCGTCGCCACGGCGGGGTCGACGAAGCCACGCAGGACGACCCGCAGGTGCTCGCCGAACCGGGCGCCGCCGATGTCGGCGGTGTCGCCGATGCCGGTCGCGGCCGCCCGCGACGCCCCGGCGGACGCCCCGGGCGCCGGCTGCGCACGGGTGCCGCCGGTGCTCTGGCATGCGGTGAGGCCCGCGAGGAGTGCCGGCAACACCAGCACGGTCGCCATGTGTCGCATCGATCCCCTTTTCCGCGGCGCGCGTTGATGCGTATCTTCGGTTCCCGCAGGGGTGATCGGACGCGGCGCGCCCCGAGTCGTACGGGTGAATCTCACTGCCGTGGGCGACCGGCTCGAAAGACCGTTCCACCCGTCCCCCACCACCCGGCCTCGGCAGTGACTTCGGCCCCGGCCGCGCGTTTGCGGTCATATGGCAAGGATTACCGCGCCGGCTCGATGGCAGCGCGTCCAGACGAGAACGGATCCGACGGCCGCGCCGACGGGCAGCAGTCCTATTTACGACCAGCTGGCGCGTGAGTGGACGGCCGCCGGCCGCACCATGCCGGGCAGGCCGGACGGGGAGTGGACGAGGCTGAGTCTCTTCCCGCCTCCGCCACCCGTCGCGGAGGAACCGGCCACCAGGCCCGCCACCCCGCAGTCCCGCAGGGGCTGGCTCTACGACCGGCACCCGGCCTGAGCGCACCGCCCCGGTCCCGCCGTCCGGCACGTCATCGGCGCAGCCGGCGCCGCACACCGCCGACGAGCCGGTCGGCGGTGAACGCCGTGCCGTACACGAACCGCATGGCGGGACCGAACGTCGGAGCGGTCAGCAGACCGGCGAAGAACAGCCCCGGGCAGCTTGACTCGAACCGAGGGGTCAGCGCCGGCGCCCGCCCGGTGCCCGCCCGGCGCAGCGCCTGCCGGAGACCCGGGTCGAGCAGGCCCAGCCGGTCCAGGTCCGGTACGAAGCCGGTCGCCGCGACGACATGGCCGGTGTCGAGCGAACGGGTCCCGCCGCCGGGCGTGTTCAGCTCCAGCCGCACCCGGCCGTCGTCCCGCACCGAGGCCCGCCGAAGGCTGTGGCCGAGCAGTTCGGGCACCCGCTGTTCGTAGCGGTCGCGGAGCCACCAGGCGCCCGCCGGTCCGAGCGCGCCGGCCGTCAGGCGTTCCCGGGGGCCGGTCGGCAGCCGGCCCACCGCCCCGGGCAGCCGCGACCACGCCCAGGTGGTCCAGCCGCTGCCGAGACCGCTGAGCGGGGTGCGCAGGGTGCTCAGCCGTCCGCGCCGCTGCGGCAGGGGCACGGTGTTCCACCGGATCCGGTCCGTGCGGGCCACGAGCTGCGGCCGTGCCCCGTGCTCGGCGAGCAGGGTCGCCGTCTCCAGTGCCGCCTGGCCGGCTCCGACGACGGTGACGTCGAGGTCGCCGAACCCGCTCGGGTCGAGGTGGCCGCTGCTGTGCGAGCAGAGGGACGGGGGCAGCGCCGCGAGCGGCTCGGGCACGCGCCGGAAGGGCATGATGCCGACGGCGAGCGCCACCGTCCGCGCCTCGATGCCGTCGCCGTCCGCCGTCTCCACCCGGAAGCAGCGGGTCGACGGGACGACCCGGGTGACGGTCCGTTCCTCGACGGGCGGCGCCGCGTGCTCGGCGAACCACATGCCGTACCCGGCGAAGTCGGCGATCGGGAGCGGACGGCCGTGCGCCGCCTCGAAGCCGCGCACGGCGGCGTAGTCGGCGAGGGTGTACTTGGCGCCCGGGTCCGACAGGTCGGAGGCCCAGGGCTCCGACTTGAGGAACATCCCTGCCGGCATGTGGTCCCGCCAGGAGGCCATGGTTCTGCCGAACACCCGCAGGCTCATCCCCGCCGCGGCGGCGTGTGCCGCGACGGAGAGCCCGTACGGGCCGGCGCCGATCACTGCCAAGTCGTACATGATCCGGTTCCCGCTCCTTCTGGTGTGGCCTCTGGTCCGGCGATGGAAGGCGATGTCCACTGCCGCGGCAGCGGTCGCAGGCGGTCCGTGCCCTTGACGAGGCCGCGTCGCAGCCCGGCTCCCGCCATGGCGAGGAACGGCAGCAGGTCGTCGCGGGCGAACCAGGCGGTCTCGACCCCACGGTGCGCGGCGCCGGCGCGTCCGCGGGTCCGGTGCCGGCCGCCGGTGACCGCGGAGAGCAGCGCGTAGTTCTCCGCCACGAAGACCCGTCCCGGCCGGTCGGCGGTCCGCGGCACCGGGCTGCCCGTGAGGTCCAGGTAGAGGGACCGCACGACGTCGAGCCCGCCCTCGTCGGTGAAGAGCCGGAACTGCGCGCCGGGCCGCGGGTTGACGTCGAGGAGCCGGTAGGCGCCGCCCGCCGGGTCGCGCCGGAAGTCGAGGTCGAGGATCCCCCGGTAGCCCGAGTGCGCCACCAGTTCGAGCGCCGCCGCCCGTACCTCGTCGTTGTGCTGCCAACTGCCTTTCGCGGTCAGCCCGGCCCCGGGCGGCCAGGAGAGCTCCTTGCGGCCGGTGCCGCCGAGCAGCAGGTCCGACCGCCGGGAGAAGTAGCCGTGGAAGAACCAGTCGCACGACGGCCCTTCGGGCAGCAGCCGCTGGAGCACCAGCCTGCTGCCGGCCTGTCCGGTGCGCTCGAACAGCCGCCGCACCGCGACGGGCGAGGTGACAAGGCTCGTGCTGCGCAGGCCCGTCCGCGGGTCCAGCAGCCACGGCCTGCTCCACTTGGCGACCAGTGGCAGCCCGAGCTGCCGCACCGCGGCGGCGGCCTCGGCGGCGCTCCCCGGGACGACCGTTTCCGGGTGCGCGATCCCGGCCCGCTCGCACAGCCGGACCAGCTCGGCCTTGTCGGCGAGCCCCGCCGTGGCGTCGGCGGTCTGGTCGGGGAAGAGGAACCGCGGGACGAGACGGGGGGCGTTGGCGGCGATGCTGACGGCCCCGAGGTCGTCCATGGCGATGAGCACGGCGGGCCGGCCGATCCGTTCGGACACGTCGAGCAGCAGGTCGACGAAGTCCTCCGGGCGGAGTTCGCCCGGAGGTCGGACATGGGCCCGGTGCAGATAGCGGGACCGGGCGACCGGGCTGCGCGCCGACTCGACCACGGCATGCACCTCCACACCGGCGCGGCCCAGCGATCTGACGGCTCCGAGGGTGCCGTGGTGAAAGGGATTCCGGTCGAGCCGGAGCACGAGAGCGGGCACTCCCGTGTCGATGATCGGCATTCGAGTCATATCTTTCACCTGGATGGTCCTGACTGGAGCGCGCCTCTTCGCTAATGGCCTACCGACTCCTCTTCGGGCAGCCCGTTCGTACGACTTTCTGCCTACGGTCGTTGCATCCCGGTACGGGCCCCACAGAGGAGGAATTCATGCCACAGAGGCGCCGTCTCATCCGCACGGGCATCGGAACGGTCACCGCCGGTCTTCTCGTCTCCAGCGCTGTTTCCGGAATATCGACCGCGGGTGCGGCCCCCCGCGCGAACGACGGTCCTGATTCTCCGGAGAAGCCACCGGTGGCCGTGGGGGCCTATCTCCACTACGGTCCGCCCGGTGTCGAGCGCATGGCCGAACTGTCCCGTTGGCTCGGCGGGCGGGAGTTGAAGGTCGCTCACACGTACCTCCCGGGCGACCGCTGGGCCAACATCGAGGGCCGGCCGGAGTTCCTGCGTCCGTGGGCCGACTGGCGGCGCGGCGCCGAGGACCGGATGTTCGTCCTCAACGTCCCGATGCTGGAGCGCAACGAGGCGCGGCTGCCGGACTTCGCGGTCAAGGCGCTGCTGACCGCCGGGGCACAGGGCAGCTTCGACAAGCACTTCCGCACCCTCGCGGCCCGGCTGGTCGAGTCGGGTGTCCCGGACACGGTGATCGTCCTCGGCTGGGAGATGAACGGCACGACGTACACACACCGTTGTGCGCCGGACCCCGAGGCGTGGAAGGCGTACTGGAACCGCATCGTCACGGCCATGCGTTCCGTCCCCGGGCAGAAGTTCCGATTCGACTTCGCTCCGAATCGCGGTCAGGACGCCATTCCCTGGACCGAGTGCTACCCCGGTGACGACGTGGTCGACATCATCGGAATGGACTCGTACGACCAGCCTCCGGGCGGGACGTTCGACGAACAGGTGAATGCTCCGTACGGATTGCGGAAGCAGGTCGAGTTCGCCGCGGCGCACAACAAGGCGATCTCGTATCCGGAGTGGGGGCTTTTCCGGAACGGCGACAATCCCGAGTACATGCGCCGCATGCTCGAATGGATCGACCGTCACAAGCCGCTCTACCAGACGATCACAGACTACTGCCCGCACGGGGTGTGGCAGTGCGAAGACAATCCGCAGTCCTCGAAAGTGTTCCGCTCGAAGTTGTTTGCGAAGCCCGGTCCCGCGGAGCCCGTGCCCGCCGACCCCGGCCCGGTCGAACCCGTCCCTGCCGAGCCGGTGCCTGTCGAGCCCGGTCCCGTCGGGCCGGATCCCACCGGGCCCGGGCCGCTGGAGCCGCCCGCCGAACCGTCACCGCCGCAGCCCGCACCGCCGGACGGCACGGACCCCGGCGTGCCGCTCCCCTCGCCGCTGCCGGACGACATCGTGATGAACCCCGTCGACTGGTGCGTCCCCATGGACCTCGGGGACTGGGTCGCACAGTGGGTGGGAGACCGGCAGTTCTGTGTCGAATTCCCGTGGCCGGACGGACAGCCGGGTTTCTGACAGCGGAAGCCGGCGGCGGTGCGGCCGGGGCATTCGCGCCCCGGCACGCCGCGGCCCCCGGGACGTGCGGGCGGCGGCCCGAGGCGTGTCAGCGCCTCGCGGCGGCCGCCCGCCGGCTGCCCAGCCGGTCGCGCCACTCGCGTGCGGCGGGCAGCCGCTCGCGCACCGCACCGGCGGCCCGGTCGCGCAGCCGGGCGCGTGTCTCGTGCAGCCGCAGCAGCGGCTCCAGCGCGGCCGGGGCGAGCAGCAGCCGCTGGTTGGTGACGGTCTCCGGCCGCCAGTGCGCCTTGTACGGCTCCGCCCCCCGCAGCAGGCTGAGTACGCCCCGCCCGTCGTCGGCGGCCTGCCGCGCGTCGTGGCGCAGCAGCATGGTCGCCACGTCGGCCTTCCGGTCCCGCAGCGCGGGGTCCGCCCCGTACAGATAGCCGCCCGCCATGCTCCCCGAGCGCAGGGTGAGCGCGGCCGCGACGACCTCGCCCTCCATCCGGAACTCCGTCAGGACGGCCTCGCCGCGGCGGACCATCGCCCGCGTGGCGCGCACCAGATGGGCGGCGAACCGGGGTCTGAGGTGCTCCGGGTTGACGGCGCGGCCCCGCCACTGGAGTTCGTGCAGCCGCAGCAAGTGCGCGACGGCCTCCGCGACTTCCGCCTCGGGCACGGGGTGGGCCTCGATCTTCAGCGCGTCGATCTTGCGCAGTTTGGCGCGCACACGCTGCGCCCTGGCACTCGTCATGCGCTTGGCGAGCTCCTCGACGGGAGCGGCCGGGAGCTCCATGCAGACCGAGTCGTCGAGCCGGGCGCGGGCGCCCTTCCAGCTCTCGTAGAGCCGCTCCGCCGCCGCGCCGGGACGCACCTCGCGCAGGTCGATCAGCGCATGGCGTGCCGCCCTGTGCAGGCCCCGCTCCAGCGCCCCCACCGCTGCCCGGACGTCGCCGCCGTCGACCAGTACGTCGCAGTGGTCGGAGATCACGCCGCCCATCGGCACGAGCAGCGGCATGGGGCCGTGCGTGAGCGTCAGCGGTGCGGCGCCGATCAGCCGGCCGTCGCGGCGGACGAGCACGACGCGCAGCCGGCCGCTCGTGCCGTAGGAACGCCACCAGGAATGGAGCCAGGCATGGCTCTGGAAGGGGGTGGCGGTGGGGCAGTCGTCGTGCAGCCGGTTCCACTCCGGTGCCAGTGCGGCGAAGGCCTCCGGGTCGCGGCACAGGGTGACGGAGATCAGCCGCCCGCCGCCGGGGGTCACACCCGCTCCCGTTCGCCCGCCGGTTCGGCGCGGTGCGCGGGGGCGGGCACACCCGCGGTGGTGACGACGGCCCTGCGGCGCGGTCCCACGAGCAGCGCCAGCCCGCCGAGCAGTCCTCCCGCGCAGCCGCCGACCGCGGTGGCGACGGGCAGCGACGGGGAGACGGACTCGTCAGGGGATACGGCCTGCGAGAAGAGGGTCAGGGAGACGCCGGTGTTCTTGGACACCTGATTGCTGCTCACGAACACGGCGTCGGCGACCGCGTTGGCGATGTCGGCGGCCCGGTCCGGATCGGTGGACGTGCCGGTGATCGCGATCATCGGCGAGTCGGGGGACGTCTCCGTCTCCACCCGGTCGCGCAGTTCGCCCGCCGGCACGCCGGCCGCGACACGCGCGTACGCCAGGGTCGAGTCGCTGGTCGCGATCCGCCCGTAGGCCTGGGCGAAGCCGAGCGCCGCGGCGGGGTCGGAGCCCTTGGCGGCCACGGCGACGACATAGCTGGTGGAGGCGTACTCGGGTGCTTTGAGCAGGCCGTAGGAGGCACCGCAGGCCGTGCCGAGCAGGGCGCAGACCGGCAGGGGCCACCAGACGGGCAGGGTGATCTTCGCGAGGCGGCGGAACCGGCCGCGGGCGGCGGGCTCCTGCTCGGGCGTCTCGGTCATGGGAGTGCTCTCCGGGTCGGGTCGGGATGGAAGTGCTCCGGCCGGGCGCGGTCCGGCCGGGCGGTGTCCAGGGCGTGCGCGTACACGTCCATCAGGAGGCTGCTGCCCCGTGCGATGTCGTAGCGGCCGACCGCGCGGGGCGGCGGCAGCCGGCAGGGGCCCGCGGTCGTGCGGGCCCGCAGCGCTTCCGCGAGCTGACGGACGCCGCCGTCGCGCAGCCGGGTGGCGCCCGGTGCGTCGGCCTGCGGAAGGTCGTCGACGGCGGGGCAGGTGCTGTGCAGTACCGGCAGCCCGGCGGCGAGGGCCTCGACCACGGCGAGCCCGAACGCCTCTTCGCGGGAGGCCGACACGAACAGGTCCACGGCGGACAGCAGCGCGGCGACGCCGTCGGCGTCGCACTCGCCGAGCAGCCGGATCCGGTCGGCGGCCCGGAGCCGTACGGCGAGGGCGTGCAGCGCGTCCCGCTCCGGACCGTCGCCGGCGAGCAGCAGCCGGACGTCGGGCAGCGCGGCGACCGCCTCGATCAGGACGTCGAAGCGTTTGCCGGGAACGAGCCGGCCCACGCCGCCGACCACATAGGCGTCGGCGGGGACGCCGAGCCGCCTCCGGGTGGCGCGCCGCCCGGAGGCGTCGAAACGGAAGCGGGCCGCGTCGATTCCGTTGGGCACGACGTGGATGCGGGGGCCGGGGACGCCCCAGTCGCGGAGCCGGCCCGCCACGGTCGGGGACACGGCGACGGTGGCGGCGCCGAGGCGTTCGGTGGTGAGGTACAGCGCGCGGGTGCCCCGCGTGAGCGGCCGGCCCTCGATCTCCTGGCCGCCCAGGGAGTGTTCGGTGGCGACGGCGGCCCGCACCCCGGCCAGCCGGGCGGCGATCCGCCCGTAGACGCAGGCCCGGTACAGGTGTGTGTGCACGAGGTCGTAACGGCCACGCCGGACGAGCCCGGCCAGTCGCGGCAGGGCCGTGAGATCCGTGTTGCTCCGCATGCCGAGGTGGGTGACCGACACCCCGTCCGCGCGCAGCCCGTCGGCGACCGGACCGGGATTGGTCAGGGTCACGACGTCGCACTCGGCGGGGAGATGGCGCAGCAGCAGCCGCAGTTGCTGTTCCGCGCCGCCGACGCCGAGACCGGTGATGATGTGCAGGACCCTCATCCGGCACCGCCGAGGCGCGCCGGGCCGAGCGCCGGACGGTGGCGTGCCCGGTGCCGCAGCCGCTTCGCCCACAGCCGGGTGCCGCGGTCGGCCTGGCTGATGTGCGTGCGGGGCAGGGCGTACGGGCCGGCCGCCGCGCCGGGGGCGATGGCGCAGGCGTACGTGTAGCCCGCGCGGCGCACGGCGTCGGCGGCGCGCCGGTCGAAGATGCCGTACGGGTAGCAGAACCCGGCCGGGGCCGTGCCGGTGAGTTCGTGGAGCAGTTCGCGGCTGCGGGCGGTCTCCTCGAGGAGTACGTCGTCCGGGCAGCCCGCCAGCCGGCGGTGGAACAGACCGTGCGAGGCGATCTCGGTGCCCGCGTCCGCGGCGGCCCTGATCTGCCGGCCGGTGAGCAGCGGCCGGCGCGGACCCTCGGGGTCCCACTCGTTGGTGCCGCCGAGCCGGCCGGGCAGTACGAACACGGTGGCCGTGCAGTCGTGCCTGGCCAGGAGCGGCAGCGCCGTCTCGACGAAGTCCGCGTACCCGTCGTCGAAGGTGAGGCCGACGAGGCCGGCGGCGTCGCCCGCGCTGTGGGCGCGCAGCAGGTCGGCCACCCCGACCCCGCGCAGGCCGCGGTCGCGCAGCCAGCGCAGGTGGAGTTCGAGACGGTCGGGCGCGACGGCGATGCCGTACGGGTCGTTGGTGGGGTCGCCCACGGCGTGGTACATCAGGATCCACGGCCGGGCGAGGGCCGGGGCGGCGGGTGGCGCCGCGGTGTCAGTGGTCATGAAGCAGCCTCCGTCGGGCGAGTCCCAGCAGGTGTACGGCTTCGGGGGCGCGCAGGGCGCGGGCGGTGAGCAGGAAGACGGCGGGCAGCAGCAGACAGCCGACGGCGAGACTCCGCAGCGGGCCGCCGGTCAGCGGCGCGGCGAAGAGGCCGGCCGCCGTGGCGGCGGCCGCGGCCACCGTGAGCCGTCCGATACGGACGCCGACCGAGCGCACCCGGATGGCGACCCCCCGGGATCCGAGGCCGCACAACAGCAGCAGCGCGGTGGTGCTGATGCCGGCGGCGTTGGCGGCCGCGATGCCGTTCACGCCGAAGGCGCCGACGGTGACGGCACCGGCGGCGACGGTGACGGCGAGCCCCGCGGCCATCGCGGCGGCCGGGAACCAGGTGGGCCGGCCGGAGGAGAAGAACGGCCGGCCGAGCGCGCCGACGAGGCAGTGGCCGAGGAGGCCGGCGGCGTACACGCGCATGACGGTGGCGGTGGTTTCGGTGTCCTGCGCGTCGAACGCGCCGCGTTGGAAGAGCACTTCGATGATCTGGGGCGCGTACCCGATCACCATCGAGGTGCCGAGCAGCACCGTCGCGCCGGCCATGGCGAGGTCCTGCTCGACGCGGCGGCGGGCGCGGTCGCGGTCGCCCTCCGCCATGGCCTTGGCGACGACGGGGAACGTCACCGTGCACACCATCAGCGACAGCACCATCGGCATCTGCGCGACCTTCTGCGCGTAGTTGAGATGGGAGATCGCCCCGGCGGGGAGCGGCGCGGCGAGGAAGCGTTCGACGAGGACCTGGGACTGTCGGCTGACGGCGAAGAGCACGACGGGGGCGAGGACGGCGGCGCCGAGGAGGGGCGCCTTGGACCGGGGGCGGCGCACCAGGGGCCGCAGGGTCACACGGCGGGCGAAGGCGGGCAGTTGCACGGCCACCATGAGCAGGCTGCCGACGGCGACACCGGCCGCGGCGGCGCGGACGCCCCACACGGAGTGCAGGGCGAGCGTCGTGGCGATGATGCCGGCGTTGTAGGCGACGTAGACGCTCGCCGGGCGGAGGAAGCTGCCGTGGGCGCGCAGGGCGGCGCTGAGGTATCCGGTGACGCCGAAGGTGAGGACGGTCAGCGCGGTCATCCGGGTGCAGTCGACGGCGAGCCCCGGGTCGCCGAAGCCCGGCGCGAGCACCCGCACGACGAGCGGCGCGCCGATGAGCAGCAGGGCGGCGGCACAGGTCAGCAGGGCGAACAGCCGCGGGAAGGTGGCGGAGACCAGTTCCCCCACGGGATCGGCGATCCGGCGGCCGGCGGCCCGCCGGGCGAGGGCATGGCTGAACGCGGGCACCAGCAGCAGTGCCATCGCGTCCTCGATGAGGAGCGTGGACGCCATCTCGGGGACGGTCCAGGCGATGAGGAAGGCGTCGCTCTCCACGCCGGCCCCGAAGTAGTGCGCGATGGTCTGGTCCCGCACCAGCCCGAGCACGGCCCCTGCCGCGGTGAGCCCGGCAGTGACCGCGGCGGCCCGGACGAGGAACCGCCCGAGCGCGGGCGGTGTGCCGCGCCCCGCGCCGCCCGTCCGCCCGCCCCCGCGGGCGTGCCGCCCCCGCGCCGGTGCGGCGGCCCGGGAGAACGGCCCGGTAGCCGTGCCGAGGCCCCGCCGTGCCGGTCTCCCGCGCGGCTCCCCGGCCACGACGGGCCGCTGCTCGCCGCCTTCGTGGGGAGGTCCGCCGTCGGCGGCGCCGTGAGGGATCCCGCCCCGGCTCACCCGTTCCTGGGCAAGGGCAGGCGCGGCTCCGGCGGCGGCCGCCGGCGGTGTCGCGTGGCGGCCCGGAGCCAGGGACGCGCCTCCCGGGGGGCGACGGCCGGCGGCCGGGCGCGGGTCGTCGGTCACGCGCGCCTCGTTCCGCCGAGCGCCCACCAGGCGGCCAGGCCCAGCAGCACGCCCGTGAGGGCCGTCGACGGGCCGCCGATGTCCGCGTAGAGGAAGTCGACGGTCTGCCAGAGCATCAGGCCCACCGCCGTCAGCCCGCAGTCCGCGGCCCGCCCGCGCGGTCCGCCGGCGAGCCGGCGCAGGCCGAGGACGAGGACGGCGGCGAGGCTGCCGGCGAACGCGGTCAGCCCGATCAGGCCCTGCTCGCCGAGGACGAGCAGGTACATGTTGTGCGGCGACAGCAGCGGCTGCTTCTCGAACTCCCTGCCCGCACCGGCGATGTCGCTGCCGGCGGACAGGCCGATCGACGCATGACCGTCGCGGTGTGCCGGGAAGCCCTTCAGCCCGACCCCCGCCGCCGGCTCGTCGCGCCACATCCCGGCCGCCGCCGCCCACATCGCGTACCGGTCGCCGACCGACCGGTCCGGCGCGTCGGTGACACGGGTGATGCTGCTGACGCGCTCGGAGATCATCTGGGAGCCGATGCCGAGGCCCCCGACGAGTACGACGCCGAGCGCGGCCACCGCCGAGAGGACCCGCAGCGCCTGCCGCGGTCCGCAGAGCGCGACCACGGCGAAGGCGGCGATCACCGTGGCGATCCACGCGCCCCTGCTGAACGACAGGGCGAGCGGCACGACGAGCACGGCCGCGGCTGTGAACGCGCACGGCCTCAGCCAGGTTGGCGCGTCGGCCGGGGGGCGCAGGGCGAGGGCGAGCGCCGAGAGGAGCCCGTACGACACGACGGTCGCCATCCCCATGACGTCCGTCGGCCCGAAGGTGCCCACGGCCCGGATGTCCTCGCCCATGTAGGAGGCGCCGGTGCCGGTCGCGAACTGGTAGGTGCCCACGGCGCCCTGGACGAGCGCCAGGACGACCAGGGCGCCGGCGACGATCCGGAAGTCACGCGCGTCCTTCACGAGCAGCACGACGGCCAGCGGTACGAGGACGAAGACCTGGAGGTAGCGCACGAACCCGGGCAGCGCGGCGTGCGGTTGGGCCGCGGTCACCGTCGCGACCGCGAAGCCGACGACGGGCAGGCCGAACACGACGGCGGCGGCGGGCGTCAGTGGCCGGGAGCGGCGGTGCAGGATCTGCGCCGCGCACCACACCACCAGCACACCGGAGGCGATGTCCGCCGGGCTCACCGTGCCCGCCCCGCCGCCGACCGCCGGGAGCGGTGCCGCCGGCAGCAGCACGGTCGCGACCAGGGGCAGCAGGCGGAGGAAGGGCGGTGTGCGCCTGTGCCGCACGGCGGTCCAGGTGACGGCTGTCATATCAGCTGCCTCCCAGCCTCAGCACGGAGGCGGCGGTGCGGACGAGGATGCAGACGTCCTGCCACAGCGACCAGGTGTCGATGTAGTGGTTGTCGAAGCGGGCGCGTTCCTCGATGGACGTGTCGCCGCGCAGGCCGTGGATCTGCGCGAGCCCGGTGATGCCGGCGGGCATCCGGTGCCGCGCCTGGTAGCCGGGATGGACATGGCTGAACCTGGCGACGAAGTAGGGGCGTTCCGGCCGGGGGCCGACGAGGCTCATGTCGCCCCGCAGCACGTTCCACAGCTGCGGCAGTTCGTCGAGGGAGGTGCGGCGCAGCAGGCTGCCGACGACGCTCATCCGCCGGTCGGCGGCCACGCTCCAGCGGGTGGCGGACTCGTGCTCGTCGACGGGGCTGATGGTGCGGAACTTGAGCAGCACGAACGGCCGTCCGTCCAGGCCGATCCGCTCCTGCCGGAAGATGACTCCGGGCCCGTCGAAGAGACGGACGGCGAGCGCGCAGACGGCCAGCACGGGCGCTGCCACGACGAGGGCGACGGCGGCGAGGCACACGTCCATGGCCCGCTTCCCCGCGAGGGCGGACGGCCGGCGCGCCGCGTCCAGCGGTCTGACGGGGAATCCCCACAGGTGGTCCCCGCCCGGTGCCCCGCGAGGCGTGCCGTGCTCCGCGGGCGTGCCGTCGACGAGCCACACCCGGCAGCCGTGCCGGGCGAACAGGCGGAGCAGCGCCGCGCTCTCCGGGCCGGTCCCGGGCGGCCGGGTGAAGACGGCGTGGCCGACGGCGTTCTGGATGACCGCGCGGCTGACCTCCGCCGGTCCGACCAGGACGGGCAGGGCCGTCTGGACCGGCCCGCCCAGCTCGTCGGGATCGACCTGCCCCACGGGCCGCATCCCGTACTCGGGGTGCGCGTAGAGCGTCGCGGTGACCTGCTGGGCGACCGGCCCTCGGCCGACGACGAGCGCGGACCGCGGCCTGCGCGCGGCCGACCGACGGCGCGCGTGGTGGACGGCCGCCCTGCCGGCGCAGGCGAGCAGCGCCTGGCCGCCGGCGGCGAGGGCCGGTGCGGCCAGCATGACCCCGTAGTGGGCGTCCCGGGCGGCGAAGGCGGCGGTGAGGGCGTACCACTGGAGCGTCGCGAGCCCGAGGAGCGCCGGCAGTTCGGCGAGCGCGGACGGCGACAGCCTGTGCCGGTAGAGGCCGCGCCAGGTGTGCAGCACGCCCTGGAGCAGCAGGAGCGGTACGGCCGAGGCGGCAGGCCAGGGAGCCGTGGGCCACAGCAGGGCCGGTGCGAGGGCCAGGGTGACGACGGCGGCGGTGGCGTCGGCCAGGAGCAGCGCGGTCGGACGTTCACGGCGGGCGGACAGGCGGTGCGAACGGACGGGTGGACGGCGGGCCGCCGTGCGGCGCGGCGCGTGGACCGAGGGCGCCGGGCGGCGGGCGGCCGTCGCCCGGGCGCTGTGAGGAGCGGGGGCACTCTCCGTCGTCATCGTTCGCTGCGCTCCCTCGTCAAGGGCCGGTGCGGGCTCAGTAGTTCCTGGTACAGGCGCATGACGGCAGCTGCCGTCGTGCGCACGTCGGACGTGGCCCGTGTGTGCTCCTCGGCCCGGCGGCCCAGGTCCTGACGGAGCGCGGGACCGGTCAGCAGCCGGGCCAGCGCCGCGGCGAGCGCGGGCGGGTCCTCCGGCGGAACCAGCGCGTGCGGCTCCTGGCCGGGCGGCAGGCTCTCCCTGGCGCCTCCGACGTCGGTGACCACGACGGGCAGCCCGCAGGCCATCGCCTCCAGCGGGGCGAGCGCCATGCCCTCCCAGCGCGAGGGCAGTACGGCCACGTCCGCGGCGTGCAGCCACGGCCGGATGTCGGCGCGGTCGCCGGCGAAGAGCACCCCCGGCGGGGCGCCCCGTCGCAGCGCCTCCCGGTCCGGCCCGTCGCCGACCAGGACGAGCCGGGCGCCGGGGACCGCGCGGGCCACCTCGGTCCAGGCCCGCAGCAGCACGTCCTGTCCCTTCTGCCGGCACAAGCGGCCCACGCAGACGACGAGGGGCGTCGGCGCGGGCATACGGTTCAGCTCCGGCAGCAGGGCGCGGGCCGCCTCTCGGCCGCCGCGGCCGCGAGGGGTGAAGTACGTCAGGTCGATGCCGTTGCGGATCACCGCCCAGCGGGCACGGATGCCCGCCGCTTCGCCCGCGCGGCGCTCGCTCTCGCTGACGCAGAGGGTGCGGGTGCTCCAGCGCGTGCCGTGGCGCTCCCATGTCAGGGCGAGTTCGGCGCTGCGCCCCCGTACCGCGTCGAACGACCAGGCGTGCGGCTGGAAGACCGTCGGTACCCGGCCGCGTACGGCGAGCCGCCCGGCGAGCCCGGCCTTGGCGCTGTGCGCGTGCACGATGTGCGGTGCGCCGGCCCGGATCAGCCGGGTGACGGCCCGTACTTCGCCCGCGAGCCGTGGACCCGGCTCCCGCCCGGCGGGCCACGGACGCACCTGCGCGCCGGCCTGTGCCGCCAGGTGGGGAAGCTGCCCTTGCGGGGGGCAGGCGACGACGGTCCGGATGCCCTCGCGGACCTGTGCCCTGACCAGGTCGGTGACGACCCGTGCGACTCCCCCCTCCACCGGCTGAACCAGGTGGAACACCGTCATTCGGCTTTTCTCAGTCCAGTTTCTTTGCAGCACGTGCGGCCTTCTTCGAACGCGGTGGACTGTGGGTGCGTGAATCAGCGGCGCGCGTCGGCCTGCACGAAGAGAGCGCCGAGGAAATGCCCGTTGTCTTCGGCGCCGAAGCGGAACGTCAGCGAATTCGCGCCGTCCGTCAGGGCGGGCCGGATGTCGAAAACGTCGGAGTCGTACCCGAGCGTGTTGACGTGGGCGGGCCGCCGTCCGGTCACCGTGGTGCCGAAATCGGCGATGGTCGAATTCATGCCGTCGTCGGCCGGATTCGCGCGGTCTTCGATCAGAAGCGGTCTCCCGTCGTCGGCCCGCACGCTCACCGAGTCGCCGCGCGCGCCGCGGTCGCCGTCGTAGGCGACGAGCCCGGCACGTCCGGCGGAGCGTGGCCCGATCCGCAGGCCGGTCAGTGTCACGGAGTGCTGCGCGCGGCCGGGGCGGACGCTCTCGAAGCCGTCCCACAGGACGAGTTCGCGCAGGGGTTCGGTGTCCTTCTCGTAGGCCACGACCATGGTCCAGCCGCCCCAGGCGCCTGCCTCCGAGTGGCCCATCGCCACGTTGACCTGGGCGACGGTCCAGTAGCCGGTGCCGCTGCCGCGCACCAGGGGCGTGATGTCGGCGGACGCCTGGTACGAGTCGCTGCCGTCCGCGTCACGGTGTGCGATCCGGGTGTCGGCCAGCACCTCCTTGTACTCACCGCCCGGTTCGGCGATCAGGACACGGCCGTTGTCCTTCGGGGGTTTCTGTTCACCGACGCGGAGGTTCCCGCCCCAGTACAGGCGGGCGTAACGCACGCGGGAGTCCGCCGGCAGGGCGAGGCGGGCCCGGCTCGAGTTGTACGTGTTGGGGTCGTCGTCGAGGTCGACGTAGAACATGTCGTAGTCGCCGTTGGCTCCCTGCGCACCCCGCTGGAGGGACGAACAGGGCGCGGCCGACGTGCTTTTGGGACTACGGCAGGTGATGGCGGAGTTCGCGGCGCGGACGATCCCGCCGTGGTGGACCGCGTGGTAACGCGGCGTGAAGGGGATGCCGGACGCTTCCGGCGGCGTGGGGGCCGGGGCCGCCGCGGCCATGAGCGGAGCGGCCGAGAACGCCGTGCAGAGCAGTGCTCCCAGGACGCCTCGCGCAGCGAAGCCCGGCGACTCCGGCATGGGTGGCTCTCCATTTTCGATCAAGTCGACAAAACAGGAGTGCACTTTGTCAGAAAGCTAGTTGGAAATCACGCCGGACGCGCACGTACGGCCATTTGGCTGCCATTTCATTCGCCTTACATACGGGCCTGTCACACATGACGGCAGGTCGTCGACGGCGCGAACGGAGCCATTCCAACGAGTGATCCGGCAAAACCGTTTCGCCGTTCGGTCGTTGAGAGGAACCGCGTGCGGGCGGGGACACGTCGCGCCGGACGCGGGAGAAAGGCCGGGATGCGGGGTTTCCCGTACGTCCGCGGCTCGTTACCCCTGTCGACGGCGGAGAACCCGCCGGGGAAAGGGATTCGAAAAGATGAAGTACTCGAAGGCAGCCGCGATCATCGCCGGTTCCGTGGCGGCACTGGGGGCGGCCTCTCCCGCCTTCGCCGCCGGTTCGGCGGGCATGCCGCCCATGAGCCTCAACGGCGGTGTCGCCGAGCTGGTGACCTCGCTCCCGGACATGGAGACGGTCGAGGGCTCCACGGTGAGCGAGGTCGCGGGCAGCGCGACCGAGCTCAACAACGTCAAGGGCGACGCCCCGGGGCAGGTGCTCAAGACGGCCGGCTCGCTGACGCCCATGCTGGGCGGCGTCTCACTGGGCGGCTGACCGGGCAGGACGGTTCCGCGGCCACCGGGACGGCCCCGCCGCGACGCGCGGCGGGCCGTCCCCGTCGGCATGTCTTCGGCCCGCGCGCGGAACGGCACCCGGCCGACAGGGCCGTTGGAGTGAATCGCAAGAACCAAACGCTTCGGCTCCTGGTTGTCCAGTGCGCTCCATCGGCGGGCACCCAAGCGACAGAAGGACAGAAAATGCTGAAGAAGGTTACGGCTACGGCAGCGCTGGCGCTCTCCGTGGCGGCCGCCGGCGCATCCATGGCGCCGCAGGCGATGGCCCTCGGCAACGACGGCGGAACCAACTCGCTGAGCGGCAACGGCGCCACCCAGAGCTACGGCAACGCCTCCACGGAGGGCGACATGAGCCCTCAGATGAGCCTCGTCCAGGGCTCGCTCAACAAGCCCTGCGTCGGCCTGCCGCTCAAGGCGAACGTCGGCTCCCTGATCGGCCTCGTCCCGATCGCCGTCCAGGACATCCCGATCCTGTCGGCCCCGCAGAACCAGCAGTGCGTCGAGAACTCCACCCAGGCCAAGGGTGACGAGCCGCTGTCGCACCTCCTCAACGACATCCCGGTCCTGTCCGGCAACGGCTCGGCCGTCGACTAGTCGCCCCGCACGACGAAGGACCCCGGCGGCCAGCGGGCCGCCGGGGTCCTTCGTCGTCGCACACCGCTTCAGGACGTCCAGAAGTCCCACCAGCGGGTCAGGATCAGCATGCCGACCACACCGGTGTGCAGGACCGGCGGCACCCAGCCGAACTCGTCGAGGAAGCCGCGCAGCCAGGCGGGCGCGGGCAGCAGCCGGTGGCGGACGTTGTGCGCGGTCACGGACCAGAACATGAAGATCGTGGCCACCCAGGCCAGGGAGCACCACAGGCACAGCGCGTTGATCTCGTACAGCGACTGGTACTGCAGCCAGGTGCAGAAGCCGACACCGAAACCGCAGCCGGCGTTCAGCCCCAGCCAGTACGCCCGCCCGAAACGGGCACCGGCCAGCAGCGCCATGCCGACGCCGATCACCACGGAGTACGTCGCCAGGCCCAGCATCGGGTTGGGGAAGCCGAAGACGGTCGCCTGGTCGCTCTCCATGACGCTGCCGCAGGACACCACCGGGTTGAGACTGCAGCCCGGGGTGAAGGCCGGGTCCTCGGCGAGCTTGATCTTGTCGATCGTGATGACCCACGCCGCCAGCAGCCCGGCCGCGCCCGTGATCACGAGCAGCCAGGCGAGGGCCCGGCCGCCGCCGACGCCCTCCTTGACGGCCCGCCGCCGTCCCTTCTCCTCGGCGGACACGGGCCCGGTCGCCAAAATTGTCATATTGAATTCACCGATCGGATAGCTTGCAGGGCCGCCAATTGTGCACCAGTCCCGATCCACATTGCGGCATTCGGGTGAACACCCGGAACCAAACGGCGCCGAAGCAGTTGATCAGCTTGCTCCTCGTTCGAGCGTTCATAGCGAAAAGGGACAAGTAAGTGATCAAGAAGATTCTGACGACGGCCATGGTCACGGCTTCCATGGCGGGTGCCGGCGCAATGATGGCCCCGCAGGCTCTGGCCCTCGGCAACGACGGGGGCACCAACTCGGCGAGCGGCAACTTCGCCTCGCAGGACTACGGCAACTCCTCCACCCACGGCGACATGAGCCCCCAGATGAGCCTCATCCAGGGCTCGCTCAACAAGCCCTGCATCGGCCTGCCGGCCAAGGCCAACGTGGGCTCCCTCATCGGCCTGGTCCCGATCGCCGTCCAGGACGTGCCGATCCTGTCGGCGCCGCAGAACCAGCAGTGCGTCGAGAACTCCACCCAGGCCAAGGGTGACGAGCCGCTGTCGCACATCCTCAGCGACATCCCGGTCCTGTCCGGCAACGGCTCGGCCGTCGACTAGTCGCACCTTCCCCCGGTACGCCCCCGAGCGCGACACGCGCCCGGGGGCGTCGCCTTGCCCCGGAACAAATGAGCGGCCGTATCACGGAATTCGAGAGCGAAATCCGGAACACGGTTCGAAGAATGAATCATGAGGCATACGAGTGACTTTTCCAATCACCGGCCTCGGAGTTGCTTCCGCGCGGGAAACAAATCGTTACTAGTTCTGCGGTGACGCACGCCTGCACCGAATCCGGCAGCGTGGCGCGAAGGTCGTGGCCACGCATGGTGTCACTGCTGAGAGGATCGAAATGAAGCACATGAAGGCTGCAGCAGTCGTCGCGGGCATCATCATGGCTCTGGGCAGCGCGGCGCCCGCCATGGCCGACTCGGGTGCCGACGGCGTCGTCGCCGGCTCCCCGGGCGTGATCTCCGGGAACCTCGTCCAGATCCCGATCCACGCCCCGATCAACGCCTGCGGGAACGCGATCAGCGTGATCGGTCTGCTGAACCCGGCCGGCGGCAACGGCTGCGCCAACGTCTGACACTTCGGGTCGGCGCCGACCGCGCCGACCGGCAGGGCCCCGGGTGCGTCATCGCCCCGGGGCCCCGCCATGCCGGCCGCCGGGCCGGCCGGCCCGGGCGCCGTCCGCGCCGTCGTGGTGACGCGGCCGTGTCCCGATGACGACGGTGGCGTCCAGATCGGCGCAGACGGCCACCTCCGTCTCGAGTCCGTGGCGGGTGAAGGCGGCCACGGTGGCGGGCGCCTGCCGCTCGCTGGTCTCGATGAGCAGGGACCCGCCGGGTGCCAGCCACCGGCCGGCCCGCGCGGTCACCCGGCGCTGGATGTCGAGCCCGTCGGCGCCGCCGTCGAGAGCGACCAGGGGCTCGAAGTCGCGGGCCTCGGACGGTAGCAGCCCGATCTCGCCGGTGGGTACGTACGGGGCGTTGGCGATGAGCACGTCGACCCGGCCGGCCAGCGCGGCCGGCAGCGGGTCGTAGAGGTCCCCCTCATGAACCCGGCCGCCGACGGGCTCGACGTTGCGCCGGGCGCACCGTACGGCGGCGGGCTCGATGTCGGCGGCGTGCAGCTCACCGGCGCCGGCGGCGCGCAGCACCGCCGCCCCCAGCGCTCCGGAACCGCAGCACAGGTCGACGACGACGGGGCGGGGCGGGGCCAGGGCGATGGCACGTGCGACGAGGAACTCACTGCGGCGACGGGGCACGAAGACCCCTGGGTCGACGGCCACGCGTACGCCGCAGAACTCGGCCCAGCCGAGCACGTGCTCCAGCGGGAGACCGACGACGCGCCGCTCGACCATGGCGGCGAGTTCGTGGTGGTCGCGGGCCGCGGAGATCAACAGATCCGCCTCGTCCTCGGCGAAGACGCAGCCGGCGGAGCGGAGCGCGGAGACGACGGACGAGACGGAGGAAGGGGACGGGTACAGCTCGGGGACCGACATGAAAGCCTTTCGGGGGCACCGGCGGGGGCGCCCTCGCGGTCACCTGTGCCCGGTGGACCGTACGGCTGTGGGAGAGAGCGCCCAGACTGCTCCTGCGGGAATGGGTCTCACCTCCTCGGTCGTGGCACCGCTCCCGGATCGCCGGGAGCCTGCTCGGGCGAGTCACCCTACCGGAAGGTGACGAGGACAACACCCATGCCGCCCACTGCCGGTTTCACAGGCGTCCGGCCTTCCTCGCCCCGGTTTCGAAGGGGCCGCGACCGTGCCACCCGGCGGGCAGCAAAGCAGACATTCACGCCGTGCACCCGGTGGCCCATAAACACGGAGCGATCAGGGTGGTCCGCCCGTAAGCTCACAGACATGCAGGTGATCCAGTCCACGAAGCTCGCAAACGTCTGTTACGAAATCCGGGGCCCGGTCCTCGAGGAGGCAATGCGGCTCGAGGCGGCAGGTCATCGCATCCTCAAGCTGAACACCGGCAACCCGGCCGCCTTCGGGTTCGAGTGCCCGCCGGAGATCCTCGAGGACATCCTCCGCAACCTCAGCACCGCCCATGGTTACGGCGACGCGAAGGGGCTGCTGTCCGCGCGGCGGGCGGTGATGCAGCACTACCAGACCAAGGGCATCGAGCTCGGCGTCGAGGACATCTATCTGGGCAACGGTGTCTCCGAGCTGATCCAGATGTCGATGCAGGCGCTGCTCGACGACGGCGACGAGGTACTCGTACCGGCGCCCGACTACCCGCTGTGGACGGCGTCGGTGTCGCTGTCCGGCGGCACGGCCGTGCACTACCGGTGCGACGAGCAGTCCGACTGGATGCCCGACCTCGCGGACATCGAGCGCAAGATCACCGACCGCACCAAGGCGATCGTGATCATCAACCCGAACAACCCGACGGGCGCCGTCTACGACGACGAGATGCTGCGCAGCCTCACCGAGATCGCCCGGCGCCACAACCTGGTGGTCTGCTCCGACGAGATCTACGACCGGATCCTCTACGACGGCGCCACCCACACGCCCACGGCCGCCCTCGCCCCGGACCTGATGGTGCTCACCTTCAACGGGCTGTCCAAGAACTACCGGGTGGCCGGGTACCGGGCGGGCTGGATGGCGGTCTGCGGCCCCAAGGCGCACGCGTCCTCGTACATCGAGGGTCTGACGATCCTCGCCAACATGCGGCTGTGCGCCAACATGCCCTCGCAGCACGCGGTGGCCACGGCGCTCGGCGGACGGCAGTCGATCGAGGAGCTGGTGCTGCCGGGCGGACGGATCCTGGAGCAGCGGGACGTCGCGTACGACCTGCTGACGCAGATCCCGGGGGTGACCTGTGTGAAGCCGAAGGGGGCGCTCTATCTGTTCCCCCGGCTCGACCCCAAGGTCTACAAGATCAAGGACGACCGGCAGATGGTGCTGGACCTGCTGCGGGCCGAGAAGATCATGGTCGTCCACGGCACGGGCTTCAACTGGCCGGAGCCGGACCACTTCCGGATCGTGACCCTGCCGACGGCGAAGGACCTGGCGGACGCCGTGACCCGGATCGGCACGTTCCTGGACGGATACGGGCAGCCGTAGGGCTTCCCGGCGACGGGACTCCCGAAGCGACTCAACTTTAGACTCGATCCAATGTAGGATGGTCTCCTGACTGTGAGCAGGAGGCCATCCCCATGTACGAGCCGATCCGCACCAAGTCGGTCCACTCGATGGCCGACGAGGCGCAGTACCCCCACCGCAGCCGCGAGGAAGAGCTGGACATCCAGCTGGCAGGTCACCTCGCCGCGCTCCTCGCCGTGACCGACGAACTCGGCCTCGACCAGGCGGCGGACGCCATCGCCGAGCAGGTCTCGAGGCTCCGTGGCGCGCCGCCGGCCCGCCACGCGGGCCTCAGCGGCGCCGACCCCGCCGATCTGCACCGGCGCGCTCTCGCGCTCGCCGGCCGCGCCCTCGTCGTCGCCGCGTCGCGCGCCGACACAGCCGCCGCGATCCTGTCCGCCGAGCGGATGGACGCGCATACCGCCGCACTCAAGGACCAGCAGCTGGTGGGCGCCCCCTGACGGGCCCGGTCCTCCTCCCGCATCCTTCGCGCGGGAGGTGCCCCCGGCCGGGGAGGCCGCGGACCGGGTGCCACCCGGCGCCTGAGCCCCGGATCCCGCCGGACATGCCGTGCCCCGGGGCTCCGGGGTACGGCACACGTATGTCCGGGCTCAGCGCGTGACGAACACCGTCGCCGACGCCTCGCTGCCGGTGTGCAGGTCGTCGCCTCCGTACGACACCGTGTACGTCACGTCGCGCCGTGCGCGCGGCACGTCCTTGACCGTGAAGGTGCCGTCCGCCGCGACCGGCACCGACGACAGGGTGCCCGTGCCCAGCCGGTCCGTGCGCTCGACCGCGAGGGTGGCGCCGGCCGGGAGCGCCCGCCCCTGGGCCGTCAGCTTGCCGGTGATCGTGACCCCTGCGCTCATCGACGCCTCCGCCGGGGCGGTGAGGGAGACCGACGTCGCGGCCTTCGCCACGTCGATCGTGACCGAGACGTCCTCGGCCGGCCGGTGGGTCATGTCGCCGAGGAAGGAGACCGTGTAGGTCGTGCTGCCGACGGCGTCGGGCACGTCCAGCACCGTGAAGGTCCCGTCCGCCGCCACCTCGGCCTCGGCGAGCTTGCGGGTGCCGTCGGCCGTGGTGCGTACGGCGCCGACCCTGACGGGCTCGGCCGGCGCGGTGCCGTCGAGCTCGAGGCGGCCGCGGATGCCGACCGGTTCGCCGACGACGGCCTGTCCCGGGGTGTGGGTCAGCGCACCGGAGAAGCGGGAGTCGTACTGGGCGGCCGGCGGCTGCACGATGTGGAGCCAGAAGGCGTTGCCGTACGCGTTGGTGGTGACGGCGAACAGCCGGGAACCGTCCTTCGACCACTCCAGACCGCGCGGCACGATCCGGTTGCCGTCGAGGTCGCCCTCGTAGGCGAACTCCATGGCCGTCGTGCCGTTCGCCGGGTCGGCCGGCTGGATCAGCAGGTCGGCGGTGCTGCCCGCGGCCGAGGCGCCGCGCGCCACGAACTTCCCGTCGCCGCTGAAGGCGACGGCCGACGCGGTCGCGCCCGTGGGCAGCGGCTGGTAGCCGGTGCCGGCGTCGCTCAGGTCCCCGGAGTTCAGCAGCCGGGTGCCGTACGCGGCGTCGGCGACCGCGAGGCGCGTGCCGTCCGCGCTGACGGCGATGTCCTTCAGCTCCAGTGCTCCCTTGCCCTCCGCGTCCGCGAAACGGCGGGCGTCGCCACGCACCGGCGAGTCGCCGGAGGTGTCGAACGAGGTGAGGAACGGGTCGGGCGCCACCGGCCCCTTGGCCTGGCCCATGAACAGCCGGTCCGCCGCCCCGTCGCCGGTCGCCAGCAGCAGCCTGCCCGCGGCGTTCCAGTCGGTGCGTGTGTGCACCCCGCCCACCACCGAGTCCAGGTCGGTCCGGTTCTGGTCGCAGTAGGAGTCGTTGGAGGCCGGGGTGGTGGTGTGCCAGCGCTTGGTTCCGGTGACCGCGAGCTCCCGGCCGCAGTAGTCCTGGTAGGCGGCGGTACGGCCGGTCTCCTGAAGGGTCAGGGTGTCGTAGGCGAAGACGCCCTCGCGCTGGCCCACGTACAGGGTGGTCGCGTCCTCGCTCAGCGCGAGACCGGAGGCGCGGGTCACGGTGCTGAACGAACCGACCCGGTGGCCCTCGAAGTCGTAGGCGACCACCACGCCCCCGTACAGGGCGGCTGTCGACTTGTCGGAGATGAAGACGCGCTGGTTCCGCGAGTCGACCACCATGTCGGAGAACGAGGAGACCGGCAGCTTGGCGACCACGTCGGACGCCTCGCTCGCGTGCGCGGCGGGCGCCGCGAGGACCATGCCGCTGCCGCTGACGACCGCGGCCGCCACCATGGCGGCGATGCGTCGTCGGGTGTGCTGAAACGTGCTCAACTATGCCCCCCACAGGCTCAGTTCATCGTTGAACGTGAAGATCCCATGGAACATGTGAGCGAGGCGTGGGCACAAGACGCCGCGCCGCCGGACATCAAAGGTTTCGGCCCCCGGAGCCTGAGGGGGCTCCGGGGGCCGTTCACACGTGACGGGTCGTTCGTGACCCCCACTGGTCAGGGCGGATGTCGGGGCGCCCCGCCACGCGGCCTGCGGGGTGGCTCAGCCGAGGCGGGCCACCAGTGCGCGGTACTCGTCCCACAGCTCCTTGGGCGTGTGGTCACCGAAGGTGTTGAGGTGCTCGGGAACCAGAGCCGCCTCCTCGCGCCAGACCTCGGTGTCGACCTTGAGCAGGAACTCGAGGTCCTCCTCCGGCAGATCCAGGCCCTCGGTGTCGAGCGCGTCACGCGTCGGCAGGATGCCGATCGGCGTCTCCACACCCTCGGCCTTGCCCTCGAGGCGCTCCACGATCCACTTCAGCACGCGGCTGTTCTCGCCGAAGCCGGGCCAGACGAACTTGCCGGCGTCGTTCTTGCGGAACCAGTTCACGTAGTAGATCTTCGGCAGCTTGGAGGCGTCCGCGTCGGCGCCGACCTTGAGCCAGTGGGCCATGTAGTCGCCCATGTTGTAGCCGCAGAACGGCAGCATGGCGAACGGGTCGCGGCGCAGCTCGCCGACCTTGCCCTCGGCGGCGGCGGTCTTCTCGGAGGCGACGTTCGCGCCCAGGAAGACGCCGTGCTGCCAGTTGAAGGACTCGGTCACCAGCGGGACCGCGGAGGCGCGGCGGCCACCGAAGAGGATCGCCGAGATCGGCACACCCTTCGGGTCCTCCCACTCCGGCGCGGCGATCGGGCACTGCGAGGCCGGGACGGTGAAGCGGGCGTTGGGGTGGGCGGCCGGGGTCGCGGAACCGGGCGTCCAGTCGTTGCCCTTCCAGTCCGTGAGGTGGGCCGGGGGCTCCTCGGTCATGCCCTCCCACCACACGTCGCCGTCGTCGGTGAGCGCGACGTTGGTGAAGACGGCGTTGCCCCAGAGCGTCTTCATGGCGTTGGCGTTGGTGTGCTCACCGGTGCCGGGCGCGACGCCGAAGAAGCCCGCCTCGGGGTTGATCGCGTAGAGGCGGCCGTCCTCGCCGAAGCGCATCCAGGCGATGTCGTCGCCGATGGTCTCGACCGTCCAGCCGGAGATCGTGGGCTCCAGCATGGCGAGGTTGGTCTTGCCGCAGGCGGACGGGAACGCGGCGGCCACGTACTTGGACTCGCCCTGCGGCGGGGTGAGCTTGAGGATCAGCATGTGCTCGGCGAGCCAGCCCTCGTCGCGGGCCATGACGGACGCGATGCGCAGCGCGTAGCACTTCTTTCCGAGCAGGGCGTTGCCGCCGTAGCCGGAGCCGTAGGACCAGATCTCACGGGTCTCGGGGAAGTGCGAGATGTACTTGGTGGAGTTGCACGGCCACGGGACGTCGGCCTCGCCCTCCGCCAGGGGCGCGCCCAGCGTGTGGACGGCCTTGACGAAGAAGCCGTCGGTGCCGAGCTCGTCGAGGACGGCCTGCCCCATGCGGGTCATGGTGCGCATGGACACGGCGACGTACGCGGAGTCGGTGATCTCGACGCCGATCGCGGACAGCGGCGAGCCGAGCGGGCCCATGCAGAAGGGCACGACGTACATCGTGCGGCCCTTCATCGAGCCGCGGAAGATGCCCTTCTCACCGGCGAAGATGTCCTTCATCTCCGCGGGCGCCTTCCAGTGGTTCGTCGGGCCGGCGTCCTCCTCCTTCTCGGAGCAGATGAAGGTGCGGTCCTCGACGCGGGCGACGTCGGAGGGGTCGGACGCGGCGTAGTAGGAGTTGGGGCGCTTGATCGGGTCCAGTTTCTTGAACGTGCCCTTGGCCACCAGCTCCTCGGCCAGCCGCTCGTACTCGGCCTCCGAGCCGTCGCACCAGACGATGTTGTCCGGCTGCGTGATAGCTGCGATCTCGTCGACCCAGGAAATGAGCTCCTGGTGATGGGTGGGGACGCTGGGAGCCGCGATGTCGCGCGCCACGATCGCTCCTAAGTGAGGGTTTGTTTGGTTTGTGCCCCGTGGGGGCCGCGACCCGGATGCTTCGTACCTACTTTTGGCTGGCGCTCATCCGGTGCCGACCGCACTCATCTGATCATCGATGCCGAATGCCCATATGTCCAGAGGCCCTCTCACGTGAGCATCGCCACTCGTCACTGTTACCTACGGTTGCGTAGGTAGCATTCGGGCATGACTGCAGCCATGCCCGACGTGACCGAGATGGACCCGCCCCCGGTGAAACCGAGGCTGCGCGGATGGCTGCACGCAGGGATGTTTCCCGCCGTGGTGATCGCGGGGATCGTCCTCACCGCACTGGCGGACTCGACCAAGGCCAAGATCGCCTGCGGCGTCTACGTGGTGACCGCATGCCTGCTCTTCGGCGTCAGCGCGCTCTACCACCGCGGCGACTGGGGCCCGCGCGCCACGGCCGTGCTGCGCAGGCTCGACCACGCCAACATCTTCCTGATCATCGCCGGCACCTACACGCCGCTCACGCTGCTCCTGCTTCCGCCGTCCACCGGGCGGGTGCTGCTGTGGGCGGTCTGGGCGGCGGCGGTGGCCGGGATCGCCTTCCGGGTGTTCTGGGTGGGCGCTCCGCGCTGGCTGTACACGCCCTGCTACATAGCGATGGGCTGGGCCGCGGTGTTCTTCCTCCCCGACTTCATGCGCGAGGGAGGCATCGCCGTGCTCGTGCTGGTGATCGTCGGCGGACTGCTCTACAGCGCGGGCGGCGTGATCTACGCGCTCAAGCGACCGAACCCGTCGCCGCGCTGGTTCGGCTTCCACGAGGTGTTCCACTCCCTCACGCTCGCCGCGTTCATCGTCCACTACGTGGGGATCTCCCTGGTGGCCTACCAGCACTCCTGAGCCCGGACGCCCGACGCGAGGACCCAACCACATATTGACGCTCACTTCTTTTTGAGAGTTACTGTCACTTGACACTCACTCTCCGAAGGAGGTGCGCCGTGTCCGCACCCGACCCCCGTCGCTGGTGGGCCCTGGCAGCGATGGTCGCGAGCCTGCTCGTCCTGGGCTTCGACATGACCATCCTGAACGTGGCCCTGCCCGCCATGGCGGAACAGCTCGGCGCCACCACGGGGCAGCAGCAGTGGATGGCGGACGGCTATGTCGTGGTCTTCGCCGCCCTGATGCTCCCCGCCGGGCTCCTCGGCGACCGGTTCGGCCGCCGGCGGATGCTCGTGACGGGCCTGGGCGTCTTCCTGGCCGGTTCACTCCTCGGCGCGCTGGCCGGCGACGTCGCCACCGTCATCGCCGCGCGCGCCGCCATGGGCGTCGGGGCCGCCTTCGTGATGCCGCTGAGCATGGCCGTCGTGCCGTCGCTGTTCGCCGGCCAGGAGCGGGCCAAGGCCGTCGGCATCGTCACCGCCGCCTCCGCGCTCGGACTGCCCCTCGGCCCGGTCGTCGGCGGCTGGCTGCTCGACCACTTCTGGTGGGGCTCCGTCTTCGTCGTCAACGTCCCGATGGTCGCGATCGGGATCACCGCCTGCCTGTTCCTGCTGCCGGAGACCCGCGACCCCTCGGCACCCCGGGTCGGCGTCCTGTCCACGGCGCTGACCGCCACCGGCCTCGGCGCGCTGATCTACGGGATCATCGAGGCGCCCGTCCGCGGCTGGACGGACCCGGCGGTCCTTTGCGCCCTCGCCGCCGCCGCGGTGCTGATCGCCGCCCTCGTCGTACGGGAGAGACGCGCCGCGCGCCCCATGCTCGACATGGCGCTCCTCGCCGACCGTCCGTT
Source organism: Streptomyces kurssanovii (assembly GCF_040677245.1). Taxonomy (NCBI): domain Bacteria; kingdom Bacillati; phylum Actinomycetota; class Actinomycetes; order Kitasatosporales; family Streptomycetaceae; genus Streptomyces; species Streptomyces kurssanovii. The sequence goes on along the minus strand of NZ_JBFAQK010000022.1, from coordinate 49,155 downwards.
CCTGCTCAACACCCTGACCGTGACCCTGGCGATGTTCGTGCTCGCCGGGCTGATGTTCGTGCTGCCGCCGTATCTGCAGGCCGTCCTCGGGAACGACGCCTTCGGCACCGGGGTGCGGATGCTGCCGCTGATGGGCGGGCTGATCGTCGCCGCGAAGGGCAGCGCCCCGCTGGCCGGACGGTTCGGCGCCCGCGCCGTGATCACCGCCGGGCTCGTCGTCCTCGCCTTCGCCGGCTTCCTCGGCAGCCGCGTCACCCTGGAGAGCGGCTACGGCTTCACCGCGCTGTGGCTGTCGGTCGCCGGGCTCGGCTTCGGCTTCTCGATGGTGCCGGCGATGACGGCCGCCATCGACACATTGCCGCCGGACCGCGCGGGCTCCGGCTCCGGATTGCTGACGACCGTACGCCAGGTCGGCAGCGCGATCGGGATCGCGCTCATCGGGTCGCTGCTGGCGGCCGTCTACGAGAGCCGGCTGCCGGCCGGCGCGCCCGACGCGGCCGGTGACTCCGTGGTCGCCGCGCATCTGCTGGGCGACCCGGCGCTCACCGCGGCCGCGGACGCCGCGTACGCCAGGGGCATGGGTGTGGTGCTGCTGGTCTCCGGGATCGCCGCGCTGATCACGGCGCTCCTCGCGGCGGCCCTGCTGCCGAGGCCGGGGAGCACACCGGCCGCCGCCCCGGACGTGGCCGGGGCGGCGGCGGATGCCCGACAATGACGACCATGGCCGCCACCGCACCTCTCCCGTTCGAACAGCATCAGCCCCCGATGGGGCTGCGGGAGCGTAAGAAGCTCAAGACCCGTATCGCGATCCGCAAGGCCACGTACCGGCTGATCGCCGAGCAGGGGTACGAGGCGACCACGGTCGAGCAGATCGCGGCGGCGGCGGAGGTCTCCCCCTCCACGGTCTTCCGCTACTTCCCCACCAAGGAAGACATCGTCCTCACCGACGAGTACGACCCGGTCATGGAAGCGGTGCTGCGGGCCAGGCCGGCGGACGAACCGCCGCTCCAGTCCCTGCGGATCATCCTGACCGGCGCCGTCGCCTCGATCCTCGAGCACGAGCCCGAGGAGATGCAGATGCGCACCCGGCTCATGCTGGAGGTCCCCTCCCTGCGGGCCCGGATGACAGAGACGATGGCGGAGACCTCCCAGTTGCTCGCCCGCCCGATCGCCGACCGCGCGGGCCGGGAACCGGACGACCTGGAGGTACGGGTCTTCACCGCCGCCGTGATGGCCGCGCTGCGCGAGGCCCTGATCCACTGGGGCGAGCGCGGCCAGCAGGACGACCTGGTCGCTCTCGTGGACCGCACGCTGGACGTGCTCGAGGGCGGTCTGCCGCTCTGACGGCCCTCACCTCCCCTGGAGCGCCTTGACGTTGTCGCCGAACGTCCAGCCCTTGGAGCCGTCCCAGTTGGCCGACCAGGTCATCAGGCCCTTCAGCGCGCCGCTGTAGTGGTTCCAGGCCTGGGCCACCGCCGCGGGCGCCATGTGACCGCCGCCCGCGCCCGGTTGGGCGGGCAGACCGGGTACCTGCTTGTCGTACGGGACCCTGATCGTGGTGCCCTGGATCACCAGGCCCCTGGCGAGGCAGTCGGTCTGGGCGGTGAATCCGGCGACCGTCCCGGCCGCGTACGAGTCGCCGGAGCAGCCGTACATGCTGCCGTTGTAGTACTGCATGTTGAGCCACCAGAGGCGGCCGTTGTCGGCGTACTTCTTGATGACCGGCAGGTACGCGCCCCAGATAGAGCCGTAGACGACGCTGCCGCCGGTGACGTACGCCGTCTCCGGCGCCATCGTCAGGCCGAAGCCCGCGGGCATGCGTGCGAGGACGCCGTCGATGATGCGGATCAGGTTCGCCTGCGACGGCGACAACTGGTTGATGTTTCCGCTGCCGACGAGGCCGGTCTCGATGTCGATGTCGATCCCGTCGAAGTTGTACTTCTTCAGGATCGGCACGATCGTCTCGACGAACCGGTCGGCCACGGCGCCCGAGCTGAGGTCGATACCGGCCGTGGCACCGCCGATGGACATCAGGATCGTGGCCCCGGCCGCCTTGGCCGCGCACATCTCGGCGGGGGTGGCGACCTTGACCGTGCGGTCCATGCCGTCCTCCCACAGGACGGTGCCGTCCGAACGGATCACCGGGAAGGCGGCGTTGATGACGTTGTACCCGTGGGCGCGGAACCGCGGGTCGTCGATCGGGGCCCAGCCGAAGGGCGGATGGACGCCGTTGGCGGCGCCGTCCCAGTTCTCCCAGTAGCCCTGGAGGACCTTGCCGGTGGGCCTGGGCTTCAGTGGGCACGTTTCCTGCGCGGCGGCTGACGCCGTGGTCGTGACGCCGGTGAGGGCGGTCGTGGCGAGCAGCATCGCCGCACCGATGACCGGTAACCGTGTGAGCCGTGTGAACCGTGCGATCTGTGTGAACCGTGCGAACCGTCGGGTCGGCATGCGGTGCTCCTTCGGCCTGTGGGGGTAGGTCCGGGGGGTGCGCCGACCACCGTAGATTGGTCCAGACCTATCGTCAACGGGTGGGGAACGCAGGAGAGTTGCGGCGGGGCGCCGGCCGCGGTGATCTGGTCTAATCGTTTCCGACGATCCCCGGGGGGCGGGGTCAGAGGCTGGGGGCCGGCGTTGCGGGAGCTGGATGCGGCGGATCCGCGTCAGGTGGGGCGGTACCGGATCCTCGCCCGCCTGGGAGCGGGTGGCATGGGCCGCGTGTACCTGGGTCGCTCCACCAGCGGCCGGATGGTCGCGGTCAAGGTGGTGCGCGCCGAACTGGCGGAGGACCCGGACTTCCAGCGCCGTTTCGCCCGCGAGGTGGAGGCCGCGCGGCGCGTCAACGGCTTCTTCACCGCGGCCGTGGTCGACGCCGATCCCACCGGATCCCCCGCCTGGCTCGCCACCGCCTATGTCCCCGGGCTGCCGCTCGACGGCGCGGTACGCGCCCACGGGACATGGCCCCGCCGGTCGCTGGTCCACCTGGGGGCCGGGCTGGCCGAGGCCCTGGAGGCCATCCACGGCACGGGAGTGATCCACCGGGACCTGAAGCCGTCGAACGTGCTGATCGCCGGCGACGGCCCCCGGGTGATCGATTTCGGCATCTCCATCGCCTCAGAGGCGAGTGTGCTGACACAGACCGGGATGGTGATCGGAACACCCGGGTTCATGTCGCCCGAGCAGGTGACGGGAAGGACGGTCGGCCCCGCCAGCGACGTGTTCTCCCTCGGTGCGGTGCTGGCCTTCGCCGGCACCGGGGCCGGACCGTTCGGGAGCGGCGCCCCGCACTCGGTGAACTTCCGCGCCGTCTACGAGGAACCCGACCTGGGCGGTCTGCCGCCGGGTACGGAGTTCGTCGGCCGGTGTCTCGAGAAGGACCCCGGCCGCCGGCCCACCGTGCCGGAACTGCTGACGGAGCTCGCGCGGATCCTCGGCGAGACGGGCGGACAGACCTACGCGGGCGGGCTGCCGAAGGAGACCGACTGGCTCCCGGAAGCGGTGGCGTCGGCCCTTCCCGGCCGGACCGCCGCCCCGGAACCCGCGCCCGCTGAGGACCCGGCGCGGGACCGGTCGGATCCCGTCGGCGCGGGCGGCCGCCCGGAGCCCGGCTCCGGTCTCACGCGAGGCGCCGTGCTCCGAGCCGCGACGGCGCCCGCGCCCGATCCGCGCATCCACCTCGCCAAGAGCCCCGCGGCCCCGCCCGCACCGACCGCACCGACCGCACCGACCGCGCCCCCGGGCGTGCCGGCGGCCGCCGACGACGAGCAGCCCGCGCCGCCTGCCACCGAGCGGCCCGTCGCCACTGACGAGCAGCCCGCGCCGTCCACCGACGAGCAAGCCGTGGCCGAGCCGTCCGTCGCCGCCGAGGAACGGCCCGCGCCGCCCACCGACGAGCAAGCCGTGGCCGAGCCGTCCGTCGCCGCCGAGGAACCCCCCGCGCCGTCCACACCCCCGAGCGAGCCGGCGGCCGTCACCGACGAGCAGGCAGCGAGCCGGCCACCGGCCGACACCGACGAGCAGCCCGCGCCGCCTGCCACCGAGCCGCCCGTCGTCACCGACCGGCCGCTGGCCACGCGCCCCACATCACCCGGCCGCCTCCCCGCCCAGGCGCCCGGCCGCGCCAAGCGGCGCCGTCTTGCGGCGATCGCTCTCACCCTCGTCCTCGTCACCGGTGGCGGGATCACCGCCCTGCTCGCCGACCGGGGCGGCGACGGGGACAAGTCCGAGGGGAAACGGGATGACACGGCCTCCTCCGCACGCGGCTTCGACGCCGCGGTCGGTGCCGTGGTCAACGCGTCCGACAGGAAGGGCGGCACCCTGCGCCTGGCGAGCTCCGGCGACGCCGACTCCTGGGACCCGGCGCGCTCCTACTACGGGTGGGTGTGGAACATGCAGCGCCTCTACGCCCGCACCCTGCTGACGTACGAGGCCGGGCCGGGCAGCAAGGGACTCGGCCTCGTACCGGATCTGGCGGCGGCCCGGCCGGAGGTCTCGCCGGACGGCAGGACCTACACCGTCAAGCTGAGGCCCGGCCTGAAGTTCGAGGACGGCACGCCGATCACCTCCAGGGACGTCAAGTACGGCATCGAGCGGGTCTTCGCGCAGGACACCGTCAGCGGCGGCCCCACCTACCTCGTCGAGGCACTGGACCAGAAGCAGAACTATCCGGGCCCGTACGAGGACGCCGGGAACGGCGGTCTGAAGTCGGTCGGCACACCGGACGACCTGACCCTCGTGTTCCGGCTGGCCAAGGCCGACTCCCGTTTCCCGTACCTGCTGGCCATGGGCGCCACCGCCCCCGTGCCACGGCAGAAGGACACCGGCGCCCGCTACGGTGAGAAGCCAGTCTCCTCCGGCCCGTACCGGTTCGAGTCCTACCGGCCTGGGAAGTCGCTGCTCCTCGTCCGCAACGGGCATTGGGACCGGGCCACCGACCCGCTGCGCAAGGCGCTGCCGGACAGGATCGAACTGACCGTCTCCTCCGACGACGACGTGGCCTCACGGCTCCTCGCGGGCACCGCCGACCTCGACGCCCGGCAGGCCGGCCTGACGCAGACCGCCGCGCGCAAGGTGCTGGGGGACCCGAAGCTGAAGTCCGACGCGGACAACCCGCACAACGGCTACCTCCATTACGTCTCGCTCGTCTCGAAGACCGCGCCGCTGGACAACGTGCACTGCCGCAAGGCCGTGCTGTACGCGGCCGACCCCACCGCCCTCCACTACGCGCGCGGTGGCCCGAAGACCGGTTCGCTGCGCGGCAGCATGCTCCCCCCGACGGTCCTGGGTGCCGACGACTACGACCCGTTCGGTCTGACCGACGGCAAGCCCGAGCGCGAGAAGGCCAAGGCGGAACTGCGGGCGTGCGGAAAGCCCGACGGCTTCACCACCACGATCGCCGTACGCAGCGTCAGGGAGAAGGAGGTCCAGTCCGCGGTCGTGCTGCAGAGCGCCCTGGAGGCCGTCGGCATCACCGCCGAGATCGAGCAGTACGACGCACTGCGGTACTACGACGAGGTCGGCTCTCCCCGCACCGTCGAGGACAAGGGCTACGGCCTGTTGATGCTGGCGTGGGGCGCCGACTACCCGACCGGCTCAGGTTTCCTCCAGCCCCTGGCCGACGGCCGCCTCATCACACAGACCGGCAACACCAACCACTCCGGGATCGACGACCCCGAGATCAACGACCTCTTCGACCGGGCCGCGGCCGCGACGGACCCCGCCGAGGCCACACGGATCCACCGCCGCGTCAACCACGCGGTCACCGACGGCGCGTACTACCTGCCGATCACCGCGGGCAAGTCCCTGAACTACCGCAACCCGCGACTGACCAACGTCTACGTCCACCAGGCCTTCGGCATGGTCGACTTCCAGGCCCTCGGCACCAGCGGCGCCTCCGGCTGACCGGGCACCGACCGAGCCGGCCGGCCCATGGCCGGGAAACAGGCCGAGCCCTGTCCGCCGGCCGGCGGACAGGGCTCGTACGCGTGGCTCACCGGCGGTCGTTCACCGCCTGCGCACGTCTCCCTTCCCGCACGCCACACCGTCCCGGTTCGGGTCGAGCCGCAGGGGGTCGTCCCCGCCGTTGACCTTCAGGCGGCCGTAGTCGTGCGCTGCCAGCCAGGCGCAGCGGGCGGCCGTCGTGCGGGCAACCGCCTTCGGGAAGGTGGTCGGGACGCAGACGCCCGCGTTGCCGTAGTGCCGGTCGCAGCCGGCGATCTGCGGGTCCACCGCCACCGAACTCCGCTTCTTCAGCGGCTTCTTCGGAGCCCGCGCCAGATCGTCCGCGAAGTCGTGGACATGGGCGGAGGGATGGCCGGCCGCCGCCTTCGCCATGGCGGGCGGGCCGCCGAGGTGCACCCACTCCGCCACCGACGGCACGCCGTTGGCGTCGACCGCGAAGAGCATGTACCAGCCCGGCGGCGCCAGGTTCGGGTTGCTGGTGACGTTCAGGTCGACGTTGTTGCCGTCGACCGTCATCGGCAGGTCCACGAACCGCTGGTTGGGGTCGGAGGAGTGCGTCACCGCCGCCGGGCGGATCAGCTCCGCCTTCGCGATCGGCCGGTCGACGGTGATCCGCTGGGTGTCGCCGTACGTCCACTGCCCGTCGATCACCGAGGTGATCTGCGGCCGCGCCCCCTTGAGCAGGTACGGCGGCGTGTAGATCGAGACGTTGTGGTTGTAGGTGCCGTTGCCGGGGTTGTCGCCGACCGACATGACGCGGCCGTCGGGCAGCAGGAAGGAGGAGGAGTGGTAGCCGCGCGGGATCGGGTCGGCCGCGAGCCCCGCCTCGTAGGTGTTGGTCACCGGGTCGAAGAACGACGCCTCGTACACCGGGTCGGCCCGGTCGTGCAGGGCGCCGCCGGTCTCGAAGACCTTGCCGTCGGGCAGCAGCACCGCCGAGACGTACATCTTGCCCTCGGCGCCCGTCTGCGGGCGCCGGCCGAGGCCCTGGTCGACCTCGCCCTGCGGCAGCAGAGGGCCGTGCACGTACGCGGGGTTCGGCACCTTGAGGTCGATGATGTCGGTGTAGCGGTTGGCGACCGGGTTGGTCTCGTTGTTGCCGCCGCCGATCGTCAGCACCCTCTGGTCCTGCGCGGGCGGCAGGAGCACGCTCGCCGACTCGTCGCGTTCGTCCTTGGCCCGGAGGCCGGGCACGTCGGTGATGGTGTTGGCCTCGTAGTCGTAGATCGAGGCGCCGGTGCCCGGGGTGCCGTTTCCGAAGGTGTGGCTGCCAGAGTAGAAGAGGCGGCCGTCCTGCATGAGGATCATCGACGGGTACAGGCCCCAGTACGACCAGGTCTGGTTGACCTCGTTCATCGGGAGCCACTTGTTCTGGGCGGCGGAGAACTTCTCCGCGGTCACATTGCCCGTCGAGTCCTCCTTCAGCCCGCCGAAGGAGATGACGTCACCGTTGCCGAGGATGGTCGCCGACGGGTACCAGTGGCCGCCGTTCATGTCGTTCGTGCGGGTGTAGGTCTCGGTCTCCGGGTCGAAGACGAACGAGTCCTTCAGGCCCTGGTAGCCGATCGAACCGTCCGCGGAGGGGTAGCCCTTGTTGCCGGACATGATCAGGATCTTGCCGTCCTGGAGCTGCACATGGCCCGCGCAGAACATGTCGACGGGCGTGGGAATCGTCCTGAAGGTGCCGGTCGCCGGGTCGTGGACGGCCGAGGTGAAGGTGCCCGCCTCGAAGAGTGCCGGGTCGTTGCCCGAGCCGGCGATGACGAGGACCTTGCCGTTGTGCATGACCACCGAGTGCATGGAGCGCACCGGGTTCTGCACCGGAAGGACGTCCCAGCGGCCCTTGAGGCACTCCTGCGGCGTGCCCGTGCAGGTGGGATCCGGAGCCGGGACCGACACCTCCTCCATCACGTAGTCGTCGGTGGTGACCGAGCCCGTGCCGTACACGGACACGCCCCATGCGATCCGGTCGGTGCCCGGCGGGACGGCGGGGGTGCGGACCTCGGCGCGCTGGTAACCGGCGCTCGTCTCGAGGGTCTTGAGGTCCGTCCAGTACTGCCAGCCGGCCGTGGTGTCGTGGCGGAAGAGCGTGACGGAGGCGTCGGGAGTGGTCGATTTGTACCAGAGCGACAGGTCGTACTGCCGCTCCGGCGTCACCTGCGGCGCGCAGGCCGTGGTCTCGGTGATCAGGGCCTTGCGGTCGCCGTCGACACGGCGGGTCAGCGAGACCTTCATCGCCTTGGTGCCGGAGTGGGCGTCGGCGACCGTCTCGAACGTGAAGTCGTTGTCCCCCCAGCCGGACTTGGACCAGCAGGCGGGCATGTCACCCGTGCCCGCCGTCTCGAAGCCGGGGTTGGAGATCAGGTTGGGCGGGCCGGCCTGGGCCGTCTGCGGGACGGACATCAGCAGCGCCGTGGTCATGGCGCCGACGGCGAGCAGGGCGGTCCTGCGTCTGGGTCGGCGGGGGATCCGGAGCGGTGGCGGCATGAGCGGGTTCCCTTCGTGCGGCTCTCTTCCGAGGGATGTCGGTGGGGTGGTTCAGGAGCTGGTGACCCGCATGTCCTGCCGGGCGGCGCGCGGGGCGCTCTTCCCACGCGGCAGATAGACGAGCGCCTCCGTCGCGGCGAAGCGCACGACGAACGTGGTCAGCAGCGCGAGCGCCGTCGCCGGGAGCACCGCCATGTCCAGCCAGGACACGAACAGCGCGATCAGCGGGATCCGCAGCAGCAGATCGGCGTTGGCCAGCAGCGCGAAGCGGCCGGCCCGGTCCGCCCAGTGCCGGTGCCGCCTGCGGTCCCGGAACAGCAGCATCTCGATGAGCAGGAAGTTCCAGGCCACACCGAACTGGTTGGCCACGATCTCGGCCGGCAGGTAGTGCATGCCGGCACCGGTCAGCAGGTGCAGCGCGAGAAGGTTCGGCACGAAGCCGGTCAGCCCGATCAGGCCGAACGCGACCATCCTGGCCATCGCGGACGCGGTGCGCAGCCCGGTGAGATGACCGAGGAACCGCATGCCCTCCTTCGCCGTCGACTTCGACTCGCCGGCGAACCGGTCCTGGAAGACGAACGGCACCTCGGTGACGGTCTCCGGGCGGCAGCGCACCGCCAGTTCCAGCAGGATCTTGTAGCCGAGCGGCTTCAGCGCGTCGGCCGTCACCACACTGCGCCGGATCGCGAAGAAGCCGCTCATCGGGTCGCTGATCCCGCGCAGCCGCCGCGGGAACAGTGCCTTGGTGAGCCAGGTCGCGCCGCGCGAGACGGCGATCCGGTAGCCGCCGGCGAGGCCCTCGCGGCTGCCGCCGCGGATGTAGCGGCTGGCGACGACCAGGTCCGCGCCCGCGCGTTCGCCCGCCGCGACCAGGTCCGGTACCAGGGCGGGGGGATGCTGGAGGTCGGCGTCCATGACGACGATCCAGTCGGAGCCGGCCCTCCGCATGCCTTCGACGACGGCCCCGCCGAGCCCGCCGTCCGGAGTGTCCCGGTGCAGCACGCCGACCGGGAACGGGCAGTCCTGCGCGGCGCTGCGGATCACGTCCGGGGTGTCGTCGGTCGAGTCGTCGACGAACAGCACCTCGCAGGGCAGCCGGGACGGGACCGAGTCGGTGAGTCTGCGCAGGAGTTCACGGATGTTGCCGGACTCGTTGTAGGTGGGGACGACGATGGTGACGGCGCCGGGCTCGGCGACCTGGGTAGCACTCAGCTCCGGATCGCCGAGTTCCTCGGCGCCCGTACGGGGGGTGGTCACAGCTCGCCTCCAGCGATCCGGCGGATCTCGATACGGTCCTCGCCCGTGCCGAAGACGGCGACCGGCGTCGAGTGTTCGAGCGCGGACTTGACGTTGGGCAGGTCGACGGCGTCACGCCGTACGGTCGGTGACGACACGACGTAGTCGAGGTCGCGCCAGCCGCGCGGCATCGTCTCCGCCACCGCCGGGTCGAGGTCCGCCTTGTAGAACCAGATCGCCCCGGTGCCGGGCTCGAAACCGTCGTGCACGAGATCCAGCCAGAGGGCGTCGTCGACGAGCACCCGGGTGTTGGCCGGGTCGTCGACCTCGTTCTGCATCCAGGCGGCCGCGGCCCGGTACGGGGCGTTGGCGTCGACGGTGAGCGCGGCCCTGTTGCCGTCGTACCAGCGGGGAACGACGTACCCGACCGCCGCCACGGCCAGCAGAGCCGCCGCGGTGAGGCGTGCGGCGCGCGCCCGGGCTGGCGCCGTGGACAGGCCCGGCCGGGCCTGTCCCGCGCCCCAGTTGCCGCGGCGCAGTACGGCGTGGGCCACGCTGGCCGCCGCGGCCGCCAGGACCAGCGCGAGGAACGGGAGCGCCTGGATCACGTACATCGCCGGGAGATAGCCCGAGGGCCGCATCGCGACGACCGCGAGGATCGCCACCACCAGCGCCGGGCCGGCGAGTGCCCGTGCGGTGACCGACCAGCGGACCGTGACGAGCAGGAGCGCGGCGCCGGCCAGTCCGCCGACGGGCAGCACCGTGTCGTAGTAGAGCCAGGACGTGAGGACCCCGTGGGAGCCGGTGCCCTCGTCGAGGATGAATCCGGAGCCGGGCCGGCTCATCTGGTAGGTGATGCCGTCGATCAGCGACACATGGCCGGCGCCGGGGAACAGCTCGCTGTTCAGCAGTGCGTACAGCGGATAGGACAGGCCGATCAGCGCACAGGCCGTGATCGCTCCGGTCACCGCGAACTTACGGGTGTCGCGGTGGCTGTGCCGCCACATCGTCACCAGCAGCGCGGGGAGCACGACCAGCATGGTCTCCTTGGTCAGCACGGAGACGGCGGCGGTGAGCCCCGCGGCGAAGTGGTGCCACAGATGCCGGCTGGGCGACGCGGCCAGGCAGAACGCCAGCAGCATCCACATCACGGCGATGTTGTCGAGGAAGATCTCGCGCTGCAGCACGACGGAGAGCGGCGAGAGACCGAAGAGGGCCATCGCCAGCCCGGCCGCCCACCGCGGCAGGAACAGCCGGCGCGCCAGCACGTACAGGAGCACCGCGCACGCCGCGCTGACCGCCAGCATCGCGAACCGCATGGAGGCGACGCTCATCGTCTCGGGGGCGATCAGCGAGGGTATCCAGGTCAGGAACGCGATCTGGATCCAGCCGAGCGGCGGATGGTCGTACCAGTACGTGTAGTGGGCGAGCCCTTCGCCCTGCTGGACCGCCCACGCCTGGGCGAGGTAGGTGCCCTCGTCGTCGCTGAGCGTCGGGAACTGGGTGATGTTCCAGCCCTGGACGAGAAGGATCACGCACAGCAGCACGCCGCACAGCAGCAGGTCGGGCCGCGAACTGCGGAACCGCACGACCGGGCGGACGTGCGCGGGCGCGGCGGTGGTGGTGGTCGCCTTCGCGGGTGCGGCGGACACCGGCTCGGTGGCTTCAGGGGCCGGAGGCAGGGTGGTGGTCACCGGCGGGCGTCCTCTCTGGTCCCGGACACCTCGGTGAGGTGCGCGCCGACATGGCTGGTGAGCTCCCACTCGTTACGGCCGCGCTGCTCGCGCCAGACCGCGCGCACGGCGGCGCCGGCGAGCAGGACCTGGTAGAAGGGGCCGCCGACGACGAGCTTGACGTAGTGGATCGCACGGACCCGCAGGCCGTACTGCTTGCCGAAGTCGTGCAGTCCGACGATCTCGAAGACGAAGGTGACCATCGCCGTGATCAGCGGCAGGAAGGTCACGATGGCGACGCCCACCGGGACGTCGAGGAAGAGCGCGATCGCGACGTTGACCGGGATGATCACGCCCGAGTACGCCTGGAGGAACGGCGTCATCAGGGTGTAACGGGCCAGCATGCGCTGCCCGCGCCCGGGCAGTTGCTTCCAGTCCTTCTTCCGGTAGACCTGGAGGAATCCCTGGTTCCAGCGGGTGCGCTGCTTGAGCAGGCTCATCAGGGTGCCCGGGGTCTCCTCCCGGGTGACCATGTCGCTGTCGTACGCGACGACGACCCTCTTGCCGACGGACGACAGCCGCACCCCCAGGTCGCAGTCCTCCGCGAGACAGTTCGGGTCCCAGCCGCCGGCCTCGCGCAGCACCGGGGTGCGTACGAAGACGGTGTTGCCGCCGAGCGGGATGAAGCCCTTCTGCGCGTGCAGGTGGAGCCGGCTGCGGAACCAGAAGAAGTACTCCAGGCAGTTGCGCAGGCTGTACCAGCTGGAGTGGAAGTTGATCAGCTGCACCCCGCCCTGCACCACGTCGGCGCCGGTGGAGGTGAAGGCGTGGTCGACGTGGGCCAGCAGCTCCGGGTGGACCTGGTCCTCGGCGTCGAACACCCCGACGATGTCGCCGCGGCAGTGCGGCAGTGCCGTGTTGAGCGCCTTCGGCTTGTTCTTGGTCTCGTGGGTGTCGGTGATGACGCGCACCCGGACCGGATCGCGGGCGGCGGCGCGTTCGGCGACCGCGGCGGTCTCCGGGTCGTCGTGTCCGACGATCACGATGATCTCGAAGTTGGAGTGGCTGGACTCCAGCAGCCGCTCGATGGTGTGCTCCAGCACCGCCTGTTCGTGGCGGGCCGGCAGCAGCAGCGAGAAGGAGAGACCGACCCCTCCGTCGGGCCGGTCGAACCGTGTCGCCGCGAGAGTCTCCGGCGTACGCCAGGCGTGCATCTGCCACCAGAGCGTGAACGCCGCCATCCAGAAGAGCGCCACCGAAATGGCAGCAACGAACAGCGATATGAGCATGAATGGCCCCCCTGCCACTGCGCCGCGGCAGGACCCCCCTGGCCGTCGGCACGTACTTCCCCCACGCGCGTCACTCCCCAGTACGCGCGTCAACTCACCTGCGTTCAGGACAATAGAGGCGGAGGATTTCGTTCCGGGGCCTGACCGTTAAATTCAGCTCTTCTCGTCTCAGTCGGTGAGTTTCCGGGCAAGTTCTGTTGCGTTTGTGGTCGGTGAATCGCACACGAAGCCACGGCAGACGTACGCGGCCGAACTGCCGTTCACCAAAGGACGGTCCCGCAGCAACGGAAACTCGTCACCGTCCGGCTCCCCCACCGCGACCGCCGCCCCCGGCGCCGTACCCATCAGTGCCGTCAGATGCAGCTCCCGCGTCGCCGGGTCGCCCTGCGGGCCGACGACCGCCACCTCGCGCGGCCCGTCCAGCAGCGCCTCCGCGACCGCGAGACCCCAGCCGATGAACCGCGGGGCACGCGGCCCGAGCGCCTTCACCACGCCCAGGGCCTCCTCCGCGGCGGTGCGATGTGCCTCGGAGCCGGTGTGCGCGGCGTACGTCAGCAGCGCGCCGGCTGCCGCAGACCAGCCCGAGGGAGCGGCGTTGTCCGTGGGGTCCTGCGGGCGCCGGATCAGGGGCTCCGCGTCGTGGGCGGTGTCGTACAGCTGGCCGCCCTCCCCCCGGAACCGGTCGATCACCATGTCCAGCAGGAACCCGGCGAATTCCAGCCACGCCCCTTCACCGCCGACCGCGGCCAGCGCGAGGAAGCCCTCGGCGACGTCCGCGTAGTCCTCCAGCACCCCGGCGTTGTCCCCGGCCCGCCCGTCCTTGGACGTCCGGTGCAGGCGCACGCCGCCGGCCTCGAAGTCCATGTGCACCCTCACCAGCAGGTCGGCGGCCTCCGTCGCCCGCTCGACGAGGTCCGGCCGGCCGAAGTACGCACCGGTCTCGGCGAGGGCGGCGACGGCGAGGCCGTTCCAGGCGGCGACGATCTTGTCGTCACGGCCGGGACGCGGACGCTCCTCGCGGGCCGTGAGCAGACGGGCGCGCAGGTCCGCGTCCGGTTCGCCGACGGGCAGTCGCAGCACCGACGAACCCTCCTCGAAGGTGCCCTCCTCGGTCACCGCGAAGAGCTCCGCCGCCCGTGCCCCGTCCTCGTCGCCGAGCACCTCACGCAGCTGCGCGGGGGTCCACACGTAGAACGCGCCCTCGGCGTGACCGCCGTCCGCCGTGTCGCTGTCCGCGTCCAGCGCGGAGGCGAACCCGCCCTCGGCGGTGCGCAGTTCGCGCACCATGAAGTCGGCGGTCTCCAGCGCCACCCGCTTGGCCAGATCACTGCCGGTGGCACGCCACAGGTGGGCGTACACCCGGCACAGCAGGGCGTTGTCGTAGAGCATCTTCTCGAAGTGGGGGACGACCCACTCGCGGTCCACCGAGTAGCGCGCGAACCCGCCGCCGAGCTGGTCGTAGAGCCCGCCCCGGGCCATCGCCTCACCGGTGTGGGCGGCCATCTGCAGCGCACCCTCGCCGCCCGTGCGCGCGTGGTGCCGCAGCAGGAACTCCAGGACCATCGACGGCGGGAACTTCGGCGCGCCGCCGAAGCCGCCGTGCCGCTCGTCGTAGTCACGGGTGAGTCCGAGCAGCGCCCGTGCCAGATCCTCCTCGCCGGGCAGCCCGTCGCCGCCGGCCACCAGCGACCGCGCGGCCAGATCGGAGGCGATCCGCCGCGCGACCTCGCCGACCTCGTCCCGCCGGCCGGTCCAGGCGTCGCTGACGCCCTCCAGCACCTGCCGGAAGGACGGCATGCCGTGGCGGGGCTCGGGCGGGAAGTAGGTCCCGAAGTAGAACGGCTCCCCGTCGGCCGTCATCCACACGGACATCGGCCAGCCGCCCTGCCCGGTCGCGGCCTGCACGGCCTCCATGTAGACGGCGTCCACATCGGGCCGCTCCTCACGGTCGACCTTGATGTTGACGAAGTGCTCGTTCATGTACGCGGCGGTCTCCGCGTCCTCGAAGCTCTCGTGGGCGAGCACATGACACCAGTGGCAGGAGCTGTACCCCACGCTGAGGAACACGGGCACGTTGCGCCGCCGCGCCTCGTCGAAGGCCGCTGGCTCCCACTGCCACCAGTCGACGGGGTTGTCGGCGTGCTGGAGGAGGTAGGGGGACGTGGCCTGCGCAAGTCGGTTCGCCATACCTCCATCCTTGCGCACGGGGGCCGGGGGCGCGGAGCGGCACCGCGGGGGCGTGGCGTCGGCCGTCCCGGCCGGCGGCCAGGTCGTCGGCGCCGGGTGCCGTTCCTACCGCCCGGGTGGATGCACGTACGTCCTTGACCCGGCAGCCCGCGTCCACCGGGACGGGGACGTGTTCACCGGCGTGGTGAAGGCCGTGGCGCCCTTCGCCGTCGAGGTCGGCCTCGACGCGCTCCGAGCCCGCGCCGGCGAACCCGCCCGGCCCGCCGCTCAGCGCACCGGGCGGTAGGTCGCGATGATCACGCCGCTGCTGGTCGGCTTCGCGCTCACCAGCTCCAGCTTCTTCATCGCGGCGTCGTCGTCGAACAGCTTCTTGCGTCCCTCGCCGGCCACCACCGGGTGGATCAGCAGCACCAGCTCGTCCAACAGGTCCTGCTCCAGCAGCGAGCGCACCAGCGTCGGGCTGCCGGCGACGGTGATGTCCTTGCCCTCGCCCGACTTGAGTTCATCGACAGCGGCCGCGAGGTCGCCCTTGACCAGCGTGCTGTTCGACCAGTCGTCGACGCCGTCCAGCGTCGACGAGAACACGTACTTAGGCGATTCGTTGATCCACTTGGCGAAACCGGCGTCCTCGCCGCTGGTCACGGTGGGCCAGTACCCGGCCCATTCGGTGAACGTCACCCGGCCCAGCAGGATCGTGTCGGCCGTCTCCAGCGTGTCGGCCATCGCCGCGCCCATCTCCTCGTCGAACGCGAACTGCCACTCGTTGGGGGCCTGTGCGACACCGTCGAGCGAGATGAACAGACCCGAGACAACCTTGCGCATGATTCCTCCATGATGAGTGCGGAGTCCGCCGTGCGTCCCGGCCCTGACGGCGCTCCGGCCGGGACGGGCCGACCCCTTCGGCCACGTCGTGAACACTAGGCCGGGACGGGACTCAGGTCTTGTACAGAAGCGACAGCGGCTCCGCGCCGTCCGGGAGGCTCAGCCGAGTGGCGCTCCGGCCGATGTACCGGCTCAACGACCGTGCCAGGTGCGGCTGGTCGAAGTACCCAAGACGGTGGACGACGTCCTGGGCCGGCACCCCCTCCTGGACCAGTACCGCCGCCTGCCGTGCGCGCTGGATCTGCCGGACGGCACCCTGTGTCAGGCCGGTCGCCGCGACGAAACGCCGTTGCAGGGTGCGGTCGGAGACGTCCGGGCGGGCGCCGCCGAGCACGGCGGGCACGATCGGGTCCTGGTCCACGATCCCCTCCCGCACCATCCGCAGGACGAACGCCTCCGCGTTGTCGTAGTCCGGCACGTGCCAGGCCGAACCCTTCAGCCACAGTGAACGCCGCGTCACGTCGGGGATCTCCGCGTTGCCGCCCACCAGACTGCTCACGGGAAGGTGCGGCATCGAGGTGCCCAGCGCGAAACTGATCCCGAAGAAGACGGCGTCGTCCGGCACCGGCGCCCGGGACGCCCTCGGCTCCGGGCCCAGCACGGCGGCCTGCGTCCGGCCCCGGTGCTCCCAGAACACCAGCTCCCAGTGGGCCGTGGCGACCGACATCATCCGGGCGACGTCGTCGCTGCGGCTGCGCCACACCCGCTCGATGTACGGCAGCTCCGACGTCCGGCTCTCGATCACCAGACTCATCCCGGTCCCCCTCGCACGGCCCGGATCCCGATGTCCCGGAATCCCGGAAGAGCCGCCAGTCTGCCACCCCGCTCAGCGACTCCGCCGCCGGAACCTCTCGCACATCCTCCCCAGGACAACGACACTTGACGGCGCGCCACATGGGTAGCGAGACAGGATCCGGGATTTTCCACGGGGACGGGGGACACGCATGCGGGACGGCCATCGGGCTGAAGCGGAACGGCTGTTGGCACGAGCGGTGGAGGAGGAGGTGCGGCGCTCGGGCGGCAGCTCCGACGCCGGGACACTGCTCGCGCGGGGACGTGCCGCTCTCGACTCGATGGCGGCGAGCGCGAGCGAGGAGTACGCGGCCTACGAGCAGGCGCTCACCGAGGCCGAGGCCGGGCAGCTGCCGCTGTCGCGGCGCTTCAGCCGGGAGACGCTGGGCGCTCCGGTGCTGGTCACCGCCGTCGCCGCCGTCGCCGCGATCGGCGCGGACGTCGCCCTCGGGACGGCGACGGGCACCGCGCTCGGGGCCGGTGCCGTCGTGGCCGTCGCCGGGGCGGCGACCACCGTCGCCAAGGTGACCGCCACGCACTGGCCCGCGGCGCACCGCAGGGCGGGAGCGCTCGCGCAGCCCGGCGGCGTGGAGCAGCTGCGGCTCCAGTGGCTGACGGCGCTGGAGGTACGGGGCATCCGCCCGTTCCTGGACCAGCAGCGGATGCTGGCGGCCTCGAACCGCCCGGTCACCGCCAAGAAGGCGTCCGTCGTGCCGCAGCTGCGTGGCGCCGACCGGTCGGCGGCGGCACGGCGCAGGTCCGTGCTGGAGCAGTCGTTCGGCCATCTCCCCGATCCCGGGGGCCCGTTCGCCGGGCGCCGCTCGCAGATGGCGCAGATCACCCAGTGGGTGCACGCGGCGCGCGCGGCGACGCAGACCCTTCCGGTGGTGGTGGTCCTCCACGGAGATCCGGGCTCGGGACGCACGACTCTCGCGGTGCGCGCCGCGCACCATCTCAAGGACCTGTTCCGCGGCGCGTGCGTGGTCGATCTCCGGGGCGACGGCGAGCAGCCGCTGCCCACCCGTGACGCCCTGCTGCACCTGCTGAACCGGCTCGGCGCACCGCGCGAGCAGCTGCTCTTCCGTGAACGCGCCTCCGCGGAGCAGCAGGTGCGGCGGCTGAGCGAGCTGTACCACCAGTATCTGACCGGGCTGCCGGTGACGGTGGTGCTCGACGACGCGAGCGACCCGGACCAGGTGCGCACGCTGCTGCCGGAACGGTCGGACAGTCTGGTGCTGGTGACCGCCCGCGCGCCGCTCGACCTGCCCGACGACATCCCGGCCCGGGTGCACCAGCTGCCGGTGGAGGCGCTGGACGCGGCGGGCGCGGAGGAGCTGCTGCGGGCCGCGGCGGCCGGGCCCGCACCGGAGCCGTACGACGTCCGGTCCACGGAGGAGGTCCGGGAGCTGTGCGGCGGCCTGCCCCTGGCGCTGCGGACGGCGGGCTCGTCCCTGGGCGAGCGTTCCGCGGACCGCCTGGCGGCGGACCTCCGCGCCCTGGGACCGCTGGATCCGGTCGAGCGGGCGCTGCTGCTGCGCTACACCGACCAGCCGGAGCAGGGGCGGCGGCTGCTGCGCCGGCTGGCACTGGCGGGCCGGGCCTCGCTCGGTCCGGCGGCGGCCGCGGCACTGCTGGCGACCGACGAGAAGGAGGCGAAGCGGCTGCTGGCGTCGCTCGCGGAGGCGGGGCTGATCGACCATGTGCGCTCGGGACGCTACCGGCTGCACGACGCGGTGCGCCGCTTCGCCGGGAACCGGCTGACGGACGAGGAGGACGCCGCCGACCGCGGCGCGGCGCAGGAGCGGCTGATCCGGAACTACGCGGAGCTGGCCGGCGCGGTGATCCGGATGGTCGACGGCAAGATGTCGACGCGGGCCGGGCAGTTCGGTGCGTACGGCTTCCCCTCGCTGGACGCGGCGCTGCGCTGGCTCGACGACGAGTCGAGCTTCATCACCTCGGCGCTGCGGCACGCGGAGGGTGTGGACCAGCAGGCCGTGCTCGGGCTGCTGGGCGCGCTGTGCGACTACTGCCTGCTGCGCGGCGACCTGTACCGGCTGGGTGAGATCAGCGAGCTCACCCAGGCCGTGGACCAGGGGCTGCTGGAACGCTCCGTGCGCTGGCGCACCGGCATCGCGGCCCGGCAGCTGGGCGAGCTGGACAAGGCGCGTACGACGCTGTCGTCGGTGGTGGGTCTGTACCGGGAGGCGCACCACGACGCCGGCGCGGCGCTCGCGCTGTGCTCGCTCGGGATCACCCTGCACCACCAGGGCAACCTCACAGAGGCGGCGGCGAAGCTGCACGAGGCGATCGCGCTGCAGGACTCGCAGGAGCAGGCGGAGGACCGCGCCTGGTCGCTGCACGCGCTGGCCGCCGTGGAGCGCGACCGGGCGAATCTCGCCGAGGCCCTGCGGCTGCTGGAGACGGCGCTGGCGCTGCACCGGGATGGCGAGTCCCTGCACGGTGAGGCCTGGTCGCAGTTCCAGTTGGGCCAGGTGTTCCTGCGCACGGGCGACGTGCCCGCCGCGCGGACGGCGCTGGAGGTGGCCCTGGACCTGTACGGCCGCACCCGCGACGGCCGCGGTGAGGCGTGGGCGCTGACCCAGCTGGCGCGCGCCCGGCTCGTCGACGGCGACCCGGCGCCCGCGGTGGACGACCTGCGTCAGGCGCTGGCCAGGCATCGCGAGAACGAGGACGCCCGCGGTGAGGCGTGGACCCTGTACTACCTGGGCCAGGCCCTGGAGGAGTCCGGCGACCGCGACCAGGCGGTACGGGAGCTGGAGCGGGCGCGGACGATGTTCTCCCGGATGCGGGACGTGTACGGGCTGGCCTGCGCCCGGCACCATTCCGGCCGGGTCACCCGCGACCAACTCGCGGCCAGGACGGGCAGCCTGCGCAACTCCGGCTTCGCCCGCCAGCTCCTCGTCGACGCCCGCGCGGACTTCGCCCGGATCGGCGTCGCGCACGGCGAGGCCTGGACGTGCCTGGAGCTGGCGATGATCGACGCCGGGAACAGCCGTGCGCCGCAGGCGCTGGAGCTGTGCGACGAGGCGGCGGCCCTGTTCGCCTCCTACGGCGACCAACGCGGCGGCGACTGGGCGCGTTTCCTGCGCTGCACCCTGCTGCCGTACGCCTCGCCCGGCGGCATCGAGGTCGGCACGGTCGTGGCCCAGGAGGAACTGTCGCGTCTGATGGCCGCAGGGCACGCGTCGCGTGACGGGAAGCTGGAGGACTGCGCGGAGGCCCTGGCGGTGATGCTGGAACGCGGCGTGCGCCTGGAGGACGGCTGGCAGGCGTGGCAGCTGGGACTGGTCCCGAACCGGCACGCCCGGGAGGTCATGGGCGTGCCGGTGGAAGCGGGCCGCTGACGGGCGGGCCGCTGCGGCGGAACGGGGCGGGCTGCACGGGGGCGGCTGGGCGGGGGCGGCCTGCGGCCCGTTCAGGACGACGCCAGGCGCAGGGCCAGAGATGCCGCGACCAGCAGGAGGAACGGCAGCGGGGCGGGCAGATGGGCCCAGCGGCCCGAGCGCGCGATCACGATCACCGCACCCACGTAGTAGAGGATCAGTCCGACCGACGCCGCGACGGCGATCGGGACCAGTCCGATGCCGATCAGCAGTCCCAGGACACCGGCCCCTTTCAGCACGCCCAGTGCGGGCACCCAGGTGAGCGGCACGCCGTAACCCGCCAGGTTGTCGAGCATCCACCGGGGTCGGATCAGGTGGTTGGCGGCCGAGTAGCCGCTGGTCGCAGCGGCGAGAAGGGTGACGACGAGGTAGGCCGTGAACATGACCGGACTCCAGGCAGACGGGACGACGACCGGGCCGCTCCGACGCCCCGTGACGTCAACCCTGACGAGTCGGCCACCGGCGGGTCCAATAGCCGTTTCCATAACCTGGCGGCATGGACATCGACACCCGGTTGCTGCGTTCCTTCAACGCCGTGGCGGAGGAGGGGAACCTGACGCGCGCCGCACAGCGGCTCTTCGTGGCGCAGCCGGCCCTGACCAAGCAGATCAAGCAGCTGGAGAGCCGGCTGGGTGTTCCGCTGTTCATCCGCTCCCGGGCGGGGATGGAGCTCACGGCGGCGGGCCGTGCCCTGGCCGGCGAGGCGGCCGGAGTGCTGTCCCATTGGGACCGGGCGGTACGGGAGGCCCGGGGCGCGGCCGGGCGGGAGGCCCGTGTCCTGCGGGTCGGCTTCGTCGCCAGCGCGGCCAACGAGGCGACGCCGCGCATCCTCGCGGAGTTCGCACGCAGACGCCCGGAATGGCGGGTCTCCCTGCGGCACACCGACTGGACCGACCCGTCCGCGGGCCTCGCCGACGGAGAGGTGGACACCGCACTGGTCCGCCTGCCGTTCCCCGGCGAGGACGCCTTCCGCGTCGAAGTCCTCTTCACCGAACCCCGCTGGGTCGCCCTGTGGGACGCCCATCCGCTGGCCGCGCTGGACGAGGTCCCGTTCGGCCGGCTGCGCGACGAGCCCTTTGTGGCGGCGCCTCTCGAAACCGGGGCCTGGCGGGACTTCTGGGTCGGCGACGACGCCGGCGACGGCCGCACCGCCGTGATCGGCGCCGTCGCCCGCAACACGGACGAATGGCTGGCGGCGATCGCGGGCGGCCACGGCGTCAGCCTCACGCCCGCGGCCTCCGCCCGCTTCTACCGCCGCCCCGGCGTCACCTACCGCCCGGTCAGCGGCCTCACCCCCACCCGCGTCGGCGTCG
Source organism: Streptomyces kurssanovii (assembly GCF_040677245.1). Taxonomy (NCBI): domain Bacteria; kingdom Bacillati; phylum Actinomycetota; class Actinomycetes; order Kitasatosporales; family Streptomycetaceae; genus Streptomyces; species Streptomyces kurssanovii. The sequence continues at coordinate 27,934 of NZ_JBFAQK010000022.1, read as the reverse complement.
CCTGGGCCTCGGCCCCGACCACCGACCCGACGGTCCAGGACTTCGTCCGCTGCTGCCTCACGGAAGCCCATGGCGGCCCCGCCGCCTGACAGCGGCCGGCCTCACGACAAGACGCCGCCTGTGAGGTTCGAGCTTCTCGTGCCTCGAAGAGAACGCGGTGACCGCGGCCACGCCCTGTACGAGCTCGCGCGTACCGGCTCCGCAAGGGCGAACCCCCTCGGCCTCCACCGCCCGGCTGCGCCGTGGGGACGGGACAGCACACCGCGTGACTCCACGGCACCGGCGGTGCCGTGGAGTCACGCGGTGACGAACGTGCGGCCGGTCAGGCCGCCGAGCCGCGGGCCTGCTTCTCCGGGGCGCCGGCCGCCTCCGGGTCGGGGGCCTCCTCGAAGTTCACCCGGCCCATGTGGCGGTTCATGGACTTCATCAGGGCCCACACGCCCACAGCCAGCGCCGCGAAGACGAGAAAGCCGAGGACACCCGGGGTGACCTTGTTCTCGTCGAGCTCCTTGGCGAGGGTGGCCATGTGCGTCATTGCGAGGTGTGCGCTTGCGCTCATGTCAGGCATTGTCCCGGATGCCCGCGAAGAGGTCGTCCTCGGGGAGGGAGGTTTCGACGAGCGACTTCGCGAGCTCGTACTCCTCCGTCGGCCAGACCTCCTTCTGGATCTCCATGGGGACGCGGAACCAGCCGCCCTCGGGGTCGATCTGCGTGGCGTGCGCGATCAGCGCCCGGTCACGGGTCTCGAAGAACTCGGCGCAGGGCACGTACGTGGTCAGCGTCCGCTCCGCGCGCTGGAACTCCTTCCAGCGCTCGAGCCACTCGCCGTACGGCGACTCGAGACCGCGCTCGAGCAGTGCCTCGTGGAGGGCGACCGTGCGGGGACGGTTGAAGCCCTGGTTGTAGTAGAGCTTCTGGGGCTGGAAGGCCGGCCCGTACTCGGACTCGGGGAACTTCTCCGCGTCGGCCGCGCCCTCGAACGCCACCATCGTGATCTTGTGGGTCATGATGTGGTCGGGGTGCGGGTAGCCGCCGTTCTCGTCGTAGGTCGTGATGACCTGGGGACGGAAGTCGCGGATCCTGCGCACCAGCTCACCGGCCGCCTTGTCGACGTCCTCGAGGGCGAAGCAGCCCTGCGGGAGCGGCGGCAGCGGGTCGCCCTCCGGCAGACCGGAGTCGACGAAGCCGAGCCAGTCCTGCTTGACCCCGAGGATCTCGCGGGCCTCGTCCATCTCCTTCCTGCGCACCTCGTGGATGTTCTCCTCGATAGAGGCGTCGCCCTGGAGCTTGGGATTGAGGATGGAGCCGCGCTCGCCTCCCGTGCAGGTCACGACCAGCACGTCCACCCCCTCGGACACATACTTGGCCATCGTCGCCGCGCCCTTGCTCGACTCGTCGTCGGGGTGGGCGTGCACGGCCATCAGTCGCAGCTGCTCAGTCAAGACTCGATCCTCAATGAATAGTCGCGTCGTGCAACTTCTATAGTGACCGAATCGGCGGACGGAAAATTCCTGCCTCCGGCTCTCGAGAGGAACGATCATGGCGGCTGTCGGCGAAAAGCTTCCGCGGGGGCGCTACGGGCGCACGGCGGACGAGCGCGCGGACCGCAAGCTGCGGATCGTGGGGGCCGTTCTCGGCGCCTGCATGCTCGCTCTCGTCGGCTGGTTCGGCTACGACTACGTCGCCGGTACGCGGATCAGCGCCGAGGTGATCAAGTTCGACGTCATGGAGGGCGTCGACGAGGTCCAGGTCCATCTCGAGGTCCGCAAGGACGCGGGGGCCGCCGGCAGCTGCACGGTGCGGGCCCTCGCGGAGGACGGCGCCGAGGTCGGCCGGCTGGACGTGGCGATCGGCCAAGAGGGTGAGAACCGCATCGACGAGGTCGTGAAGATCCGTACGACGCGGCAGGCGACGAGCGCCGAGCTGATGGGCTGCAACGCCGCGTGACACCCCGCACCCCTCGCTGAGCAGGGGTTCTGCAGGTACCGAGGCCTTTGTCCTCCCCCTTTCCCGCCGGAATTGTTAGGCTCGTGGTTTCGCCCACCCATGGGGGTACATCCTTGTGGGTAGGGCGATGCTTTGTATTCCCAGTACCTACGAGGAGCACCTGTGACCCAGACCAGCGACAACGTCACCTGGCTTACCCAGGAGGCGTACAACCAGCTCAAGGCCGAGCTGGAGTACCTGTCTGGTCCCGCGCGCACCGAGATCGCCAAGAAGATCGAGGCGGCGCGCGAGGAGGGCGACCTGCGGGAGAACGGCGGGTACCACGCGGCCAAGGAGGAGCAGGGCAAGCAGGAACTCCGTGTGCGCCAGCTGACCCAGCTCCTGGACAACGCCAAGGTCGGCGAGGCCCCGGCGGACGACGGCGTCGTCGAGCCCGGCATGGTCGTCACGATCGCCTTCGACGGCGACGAGAACGACACCCTGACGTTCTTGATGGCGTCCCGCGAGTACGCGACCGCGGACATCGAGACGTACTCGCCGCAGTCGCCGCTGGGCGTCGGTGTGAACGGCAAGAAGGTCGGCGACGACGCCGAGTACGAACTGCCCAACGGCAAGAAGGCCGCGGTGAAGATCCTCGCGGCCAAGCCCTACTCGGGCTGAGCGGGACACGGACGACGAAGGGGCCGGACCGCGGAAGCGGTCCGGCCCCTTCGTGCGCCGGTCAGGCCGTCGCGGAGCGGTACTTGCGCACCGCGAGCGTGCGGAAGAGAACGATGATCAGGACGGACCAGATCACCGACGCCAGCACCGAATGCTGCATCGGCCAGGCGTCCGACGTGGAGACGCCCGGATTGCCGAACAGCTCGCGGCAGGCCTGGACGGTGGCGCTGAAGGGGTTCCACTCGGCGATGTGCCGCAGCCACGGTGTGAGATTGCTGGAGTCCACGAACGCGTTCGAGATGAACGTGACCGGGAAGAGCCAGATCAGACCGCCGGACGTGGCCGCCTCCGGCGTGCGCACGGACAGGCCGATGAGCGCACCGATCCAGGAGAAGGCGTAGCCGAGCAGGAGCAGCAGGGCGAAAGCGGCCAGCGCCTTGGGGATGCCCTCGTGCACCCGCCAGCCGACGAGCAGGGCAACGACCACGAGCACGACGACGGTGAGCGTGGTCTGCACGAGGTCGGCGAGCGTACGGCCCGTGAGGACCGCGCCACGCGCCATGGGCAGCGAGCGGAAGCGGTCGATGAGGCCCTTGTGCATGTCGTCGGCGATGCCGGCGCCCGCGCCCGCCGTCGCGAAGGTGACGGTCTGGGCGAAGATGCCGGCCATCAGGAACTCGCGGTAGACCTCAGGGGAGGTCGAGTTCCCGATCTGCATCGAGCCGCCGAAGACGTAGCTGAACAGCACCACGAACATGACCGGCTGGATCATGCCGAAGATGATCATCTCCGGAATCCGGGTCATCCGGATCAGGTTGCGCTTGGCGACGACGAGCGAGTCGTTGACCGACTGCGCGATGCCGCCGCGGGGTCTGGGGGCCGCGATCGGGGCGGCTTCCACCTGGGTGCTCACTGCGCGGTCTCCTTCTGGGACTTCCTGCCCTGTCCGGGCTTGCCGGCCACGGCGTCCTCGTTCTCGCCGTTGCCCTCCGCGGCCTCCGCCGCGTGGCCGGTCAGCGAGATGAAGACGTCGTCGAGGGTGGGGCGGCGCAGGCCGATGTCGTCGATCTCCACGCCGCGCGCGTCGAGGTCGCGGATGACCTCGGCGAGCAGCTTGGCGCCGCCGGTGACCGGGACCGTGAGCTTGCGGGTGTGTTCGGCGACGGCGACCTCGCCCTTGCCGTAGCCGGCGAGGACCTCGCGGGCGGGCGCGATCTGGTCGGGCTGGTGGACGACGACCTCGACCCGCTCGCCGCCGGTGCGGGCCTTGAGCTGGTCGGAGGTGCCGCGGGCGATGACCTTGCCGTGGTCGACGACGCAGATGTCGTCGGCGAGGTGGTCGGCCTCCTCCAGGTACTGGGTGGTCAGCAGCAGCGTCGTACCGCCGCCGACGAGTTCCTGGATGACCTCCCACAACTGCTGCCGGTTGCGCGGGTCGAGGCCGGTCGTCGGCTCGTCCATGAACATCACGGGCGGGGACACGACCAGCGCCGCCGCGAGGTCGAGCCTGCGGCGCATACCGCCGGAGTAGGTCTTGGCGGGGCGGTCGGCGGCGTCGGCCAGGTTGAACCGCTCGAGCAGCTGACCTGCCCTCTTCTTCGCGTCCCTGGCGCTCATCTGGTAGAGCTGCCCGACCATCTGGAGGTTCTCCCGGCCGGTCAGGTACTCGTCGACGGCGGCGAACTGGCCGGAGAGGCCGATCGACCGGCGCACCTCGTTGGGGTGCTTGAGCACATCGATGCCGGCGACGACCGCGGAGCCGCTGTCCGGCTGGAGGAGCGTGGTCAGTACGCGCACGGTGGTGGTCTTGCCGGCGCCGTTCGGGCCGAGAAGTCCGAGGACCGTGCCTTCGGGGACGTCGAGATCGACGCCGTCCAGTGCCCTTACGTCACCGAAGGTCTTGACCAGACCTTCGGCGTAGATGGCGCCTGGCATAGGGGGTCTCCCATGGTGACGGGTGGGTCGGATGAGTGCTTGCGCGTGAAAGGCCGGCTCGGCCGCTCCCTTTGCGGGAGCATGGCAGGGCCCACACCGTAACGCGATACATCGCGTCTCTCAAGAGGGTGTCGCGTTGTCGTCCGCGCCGGGTATCGCGATACAGGCGCCTCGCCCTCCCGCGGGCGCGGAAGCGCTCAGACCATCACCGTGTAACCCGCGGCGCGCAGGGTCGCCGCGACCTCCTCGCAGTGCTCGGGCCCCTTGGTCTCCAGGTGCAGCTCCACCTCCACCTCCGTGAGCCCGAGCCGCGGGTCGGTCCGTACATGGCTCACATCGAGAACATTGGCATCCGCCACTGACAACAGGCCGAGAAGACCCGCGAGCGCACCCGGCCGGTCCGTCAGCCGCAGCCGCAGCGACAGGTACCTGCCCGCCGCGGCCATGCCGTGCCGGAGGATGCGCTGCATCAGCAACGGGTCCACGTTGCCGCCCGACAGCAGGGCGACGACCGGGCCATCGAAGGACCTCGGATCGCTCAGCAGTGCCGCCACCGTGGCCGCCCCGGCCGGCTCGACGACCATCTTCATCCGCTCGAGGCACAGCAGCAGCGCACTGGAGAGCGCGTCCTCGGAGACGGTACGAACCTCGTCGACAAGATCGCCAATGATTTTGAAGGGCACATCGCCCGGCCGCCCCACCTTGATGCCGTCCGCCATCGTCGAGGGCCGCTCGACGGACACCGGATGCCCCGCCGCCAGCGACGGCGGATAAGCGGCGGCGCCCTCGGCCTGCACGCCGATCAGCTTCACGTCGGGCCGCAGCGCCCGCACCGCGACCGCGATCCCGGCCAGCAGCCCGCCGCCGCCGACACCGACGACGATCGTCCGCACCTCCGGGCACTGCTCGAGGATCTCCAGCCCCACCGTGCCCTGCCCGGCGATGATGTCCGGGTGGTCGAAGGGGTGGATGAAGACGGCGCCCGTCTCCCGCGCGTACTCCTGCGCCGCGGCCAGCGTCTCGTCGACGACCTGCCCCTGCAGACGCACATCGGCCCCGTACTCCCTGGTCGCGGCGACCTTCGGCAGCGGAGCGCCCACCGGCATGAAGACCGTGGAGCGCACTCCCAGCAGCGACGACGCCAGCGCCACGCCCTGCGCGTGGTTGCCCGCGGAGGCGGCGACGACGCCTGCCGCCCGCTCCTCCTGCCGGAGGCCGGCGATCCGCACGTACGCGCCGCGCAGCTTGAACGAGCCGGTGCGCTGAAGGTTCTCGCACTTGAGATGGACCGGCGCCCCCACCAGCTGCGACAGATGCCTGCTGCCCTCCATCGCCGTGACTCTGGCGACGCCGGACAGCATCTTCTGCGCTCCCCGGATGTCGTCGAGGATCACGGAAGGAATCTCGGGCGTACGGAAGCTCATGCTGCCAAGTCTGGCAGTTCGGGTCCCGCCGGGTGGCGTCGTCCGCATCCCGGTCCGGCGGCCGCCGCCGTCACCCGGGACGGGGCCGCCGGCGGGGCGGGCGGACCGGCCCGGAGTCCGGCCGCGTAAGGGGCCCGTACCGGATTGTGCAGCGCAGGTACGCGGGGACCCGGGGCCGCGTACTCTGTCCCCCACCAACCGACCACCGCACAAGAGAGCCCCCGCAGCCATGCCCACTTCTCAGGACATGACGACCACTGCGTCTGCCTCTCGGGGGACCTCCCCCGAACCCCCCGGCGGCCCCGGTCTCCTCGATGCCCTCCAGCACCAGGTGGCCGTGTTCGCACGCCGCGCGGAACAGACACGGCTCGGCGGAGTCGGCCAGGTCCGCAACTCGATGGACCGTGCCGCGTACCTGCTGCTCAACCGCCTGGACCTCGAAGGTCCGATGGGCGTCAAGGCGCTGGCCGCCGGGATGGGCATCGACTCCTCGACCGTCACCAGGCAGGTGGCGCCGCTCGTCGACAGCGGCCTGGTCAAACGCACCTCGCACCCGGAGGACGGCCGCGCGGTCGTGCTCCAGCTGTCCCCGCGCGGCCTGGCCAAGCTCGAAGAGGTCCGCGCCTCACGCCGTGAACTGATGGCCCAGGTGACGGACGGCTGGACGGAGAACGAGCGGGAATCCTTCTGCACTCTGCTCACCCGTTTCAACACGGCGCTCTCCGCCCGCCAGGCCGGTCTTCCCGCCGGTGAGACGGAGACGCCGCCGACCTCTTGACCCAGGGCCGTCGCCGGGCCCTATATGAGGACGTGAGCGAGCGGAATTCAGCCATGGACCGCCGTCGCGTCCATGAGTTCGAAGCCTTCGTGGCGGGCGCGTCGAGCCGACTGCTGCACGCCGCGACCCTGCTCACGGCCGAGCCCCCCACCGCCAACCCGCTGGCACAGCGGCTGCTGACCGGTGCCCTGGCCCGCACCTACGCGCACTGGGACCGGCTGCGCGGCGAGGACCCGTACAACCGCACCCGCCAGGAACTCGCCCTCCGCTTCGCCCGCAGCGCCTGGCGCTACCACCGGGTGCGCGGCGGTGTACTGGACCGTCTCACCCCGCAGGAACGCCTGATCCTCGTGCTGCGCCTGTACGAGGGGGTCGAGGAGGAGCAGACCGCCGCGATCATCGGGCTTCCGGCGGACCGGGTGCGGGCCATCTGCAGCCGGGCGGTCTCCACCATGCGCGGCGCCCGCCGGGCCCCCGGCCGCCCGCTCCTGAGGACGGCCTCGTGAACGGCCCGGAGCGCAAGGAGGACGAGGTCAGGCGGATGATGGAGGTACCCCATCCCGTGGTCCCCGCCGGCCTCGGCCCGCGCGCCGCGGAACAGGGCGCGAGGCTGCTGCGCCGCCACCGGGCGGTCCGCCGGGCGTGGATCGGGCTGCTGGTGGTGCTGGTGATCGCGTGCGCGGTGTGGGCGACGGTGACCGAACCGTGGGCGGTGCCTCCGTCGGACACGACACCGCCGCTCGACTGGTAGCGGCCGCTCGTCGCGGATCTACTCTGAAGAGAGGGGTGGGACGAACGAGCCCAGGAGGCCGTCATGACCAGGAAAGTCGCCGACTGCCGCAACACTCCCAGCGTCTCCGGATGCACCTTGACGATCAGTGGTGAGGAGGAGGAGGTCGTGCGGGCGGCCGTGGAGCACGCGATCTCCGTGCACGAGCACACCGACACCCCCGAGCTGAGGCAGATGGTGCGCGATTCCCTGCAGGACGAGAAGGCCCCCGTCTGACCGGATCCCGGTCCGGCCCTCGGGCCCCGGCGGGTTCGCCGGGGCCCGAGGGAGCGTCGGGGCAGGTCAGCCCAGTGCCTGCTGGAGATCGGCGAGAAGGTCGTCGGCCGCCTCGATGCCCACGGAGAGACGGACCAGATCCGCCGGCACCTCGAGGGCGGAGCCCACGACGGATGCGTGCGTCATCCGGCCCGGGTGCTCGATCAGCGACTCCACACCGCCCAGCGACTCACCCAGCGTGAACAGCTTCGCCCGGTTGCACACCTCGACCGCCGCCTGCTCGCCGCCCTGCACGCGGAACGAGACCATGCCGCCGAACGCCCGCATCTGCTTCGCCGCGATCTCGTGGCCCGGGTGCTCCGGCAGACCCGGGTAGAGGACCTGGGTGACCTTCGGGTGGCTGGTGAGCATCTCCGCGACCCGCGTCGCGTTCTCGCTGTGGCGGTCCATACGCACCGGCAGGGTCTTGATGCCGCGCAGCACCAGCCACGCGTCGAACGGTCCGGCGACCGCCCCCATCGCGTTCTGGTGGTACGCCAGTTCCTCGCCCAGCTCGGCGTCCGCGGCGATCAGCCCACCGCCCACGACGTCCGAGTGGCCGCCCATGTACTTGGTCAGCGAGTGCACGACGACGTCGGCGCCGAGCGCGATCGGCTGCTGGAGGTAGGGGCTGGCGAAGGTGTTGTCGACGACGAGCTTCGCGCCCGCCGTGCGGGCGATGTCCGCGACGGCCGCGATGTCGGTGATGCCGAGCAGCGGGTTCGACGGCGTCTCGACCCAGATCACCTTCGTGCGGTCGGTGACCGAGGAGCGGACGGCCGCCGGGTCGGAGGTGTCGGCCACGGAGAAGTCGACGCCCCACCGCTCGACCACCTTGGCGAAGAGCCGGAAGGTGCCGCCGTACGCGTCGTTCGGGATCACCACGTGGTCGCCGGGGCGCAGCAGCGTACGCAGCAGGCAGTCCTCGGCAGCGAGGCCGGAGGCGAAGGCCAGACCCCGGCGTCCGCCCTCGATCGCGGCGAGGTTCTCCTCCAGCGCGGTGCGCGTCGGGTTGGCGCTGCGGCTGTACTCGTACCCGCCGCGCAGACCGCCCACGCCGTCCTGCTTGTACGTGGACACCTGGTAGATGGGCGGTACGACCGCGCCGGTCAGCGGGTCCGCGGTGTTGCCCGCATGGATGGCGCGGGTCTCGAAGCTGTGGAAGCTGTGCTGGTCGCTCATGAGGCCCGAGCGTAGTCCGGTGCGGGACCGGCCGTGGCCGCACGCCGCGGGCGTCCGGGACAATGGGCCCATGGAGATTCTCTGGTTCCTGATCGCACTGTGCATGCTGACCGCGATCATCGGCCCCGTCGTGCTGCGCCGCCGGAACGGCATCCGGCTCGCCCGGCCCGGCTCGCCCGACGCCGCAGACCCGGACACCTACGGATTCGTGCGCCAGGAGCAGCTGGACGTCCGGATGCCCGGACCGGACCAGGACCTCCTCGACGTACTGGACGTCGTCCAGCGGACCCAGGACTGGAAGGCCGCCTCCCAGCTGCTCGCCGGTACGCCGAAGGAGGGCGAGCGGCGCTGGCAGCGCGTCCAGGCCTTCGCCGGGGCCGCGTCCCTGGAACTGGCCCGGCAGCCCGGCGTCGGCGGCGCGTGGCTGCGCAGGTGGCGCTCGGAGGCGCCGAAGGACGCGGGCGCGGCGCAGGTGCACGCCGAGTTCCTGGTGCAGCAGGCGTGGCGCTCGTCGGCCGTCGGCGCGGACGACTTCCGGATCATCCTGGAGGAGGCCCGGACCGTCTGCGGCGAGGCCGCGCTGCTCGCGCCCGGCGACCCCGTGCCCTACATCATCGAGCTGGCCGTCGCCCGCGGACTCGGCTACAGCCACGAGCAGTTCGACCAGCTCTGGGCGAAGGTCATCGACCGCGCGCCCGACCACATGGGCGCCCACCTGGCCGCGCTGCACCACCTGTGCGAGAAGTGGCACGGCTCCCGCGAGGAGGCCGACCACTTCGCCACGACGGCGGCGGCCCGCGCCCCGCGCGGGTCGCTGCTCGCGGCGCTCCCGCTCTTCGCGGTCTACGAGCACCTGCCCGAGGTGAACCTCGTGCGCTCCTTCTACCAGAGCGCGGTGGTCACCAAGGCCATGGAGGGCGCGCTGTTCGCCGTGCACTCCGCCCGCCCGGACGACCCGATGCTCGCGCACGTACGCCACCTGCTCATCGTGTTCCTGGTGAACTCCGAGCGGTGGGCCGAGGCGATGCACCAGCTCGTGCAGGTGGACGGCCACGTGGGCGCGCTGCCCTGGACGACGGAGCCCGACCCGGCGGCGGCGTACACCGTCTACCGCGCCCTCGCGGTCGCCGGCTACGAGGCGAACGGCGGCAGCCCGGCGACACTGCTGCGCTGATCCCCGCCGGCCGGCAGGGATCCATGCCGGCCGGGGAGGGTTCTTGCCCCCGGTGCATCCGGTAGGCGATACTCCGCTTCCCCCCACGCGTCGCCATGTCCATTCTCATTCCCGTGGGGGGCACCGCCCGATGGGCTCGATCCTGCGAGCGCTCCGTGCTCGCCCTGCTCGCCGGCTTCCATCCGCTCGGCGTCCTGCTGCCGCCGGCCGTCGCGGCCGGCGGGATGTTCATGAACGGCTACGCGATGCTCGGCGTCCCCACATGAGTGCTGTCGCCCCGCGGTGAGGTCTTCGGCGGCTTCGGCCACCTGCTCACCGCCCGCCAACCGGAACTCGCCCCCTGCGCACCGAGCGCCCCGCCGCGCCCGCATCCCCGGCGTGTTCCCCCTGATCGCCCACTTCGAGCACGACGACTCCGATTCCGCGGAGGGCGACCGGACGCCCGGGATGCGCGCCCTCGTCGACGCCTGCCTCGCCGACGCGGCCGCGGCGGACCCCGGCCATCCACGGCTGCCCGAGGTGCGCCACCTCCTCGCGTACTACCTCTCCCTTCAGGACCGGGACGAGGCGGCGGTCGAGCAGTTCCGCCTCGTGGACGGCCATGTCGACGCCCTGCCCTGGCGATACCGCGGCGACCCGGCGAGCGAGTACTGCCGGCTGCGCGACATGACGGTGCTCCAGGCCGCCGCCGCGAACTGACGGAATTCCGGACGGCCCCGGGACGTTGTCCCGGTGCCGTCACCGTGAAGGAGAACCAGCCATGCTCTTCGGCCGTACGCCCGTGCTGCCCACCCCCGAGCAGGCCCTCAAGGGCCGCCCGGAGCCGACCTTCACGGTCCCCGACCGTCACACCGTCCTCGGCAACCCCCTGCTCGGCCCCTACCCGGAGCACCTGGAGACCGCGGACTTCGCGCTCGGCTGTTTCTGGGGCGCGGAGCGCAAGTTCTGGCAGGCACCGGGTGTGTGGACGACGCTCGTCGGCTACCAGGGCGGCTACACGCCCAACCCGACGTACGAAGAGGCCTGCTCGGGCCTGACCGGCCACACGGAAGCGGTCCGCGTCGTCTTCGACCCGTCGCAGGTCACGTACGAGTCGCTGCTGAAGCTGTTCTGGGAGTCCCACAACCCGACCCAGGGCTTCCGCCAGGGCAACGACGTGGGCACCCAGTACCGCTCGGCCGTCTACACCCACTCCCCCGCCCAGGCCGCGGCGGCGGCGTCCTCCCGCGACGCCTACCAGAAGGTCCTGACGGGCTCCGGCTACGGCTCGATCACCACCGAGATCCTCCCGGCGGAGGGCCGGCCGTTCTACCCGGCAGAGGCGTACCACCAGCAGTACCTGGACAAGAACCCGGCGGGCTACTGCGGCATCGGCGGTACGGGCGTCTCCTGCCCGATCGGCGTGGCACGCGCCGAGGGCTGACCCCGGGCCGCCGGCCGGGGCGCGGGCCGGGTTTCGGTGAATCGACGGCGGATGCGAGGCGGTCCTCCTACGATCCCTGGCATGCTGCTTCGCCGGGTGTTACGGATGACCATGGTCCTCGTTCTGGCCCTCGCGGGTGCCGTCGGGGGCGGTACGAGCACGGCGCTGGCCGAGGAGAGCCGGCCGCCGGCCGACCGGCAGTTGCTGTTCTACAACCACGCCTACGGGGTGCTCGACCGGGAGACCGCCGACGCGATCGAGCACTCCGGCTATCTGCGGACGTTCGCCGACTTCCAGGTCCGCACCACGACCGGAGCCGACGGGCAGACCTGGACCGGCCGCTACCTGCTGGGCCGCGAGACCTACCTCGAACTGTTCGGGGTGGGGGACCTGCCCGGCCAGGACGGCACCTTCGGCGCCGCCGGGACGGGTCTGTCCACCGAGCGCGCCGGTGACCTGGCGACGGTCATCCAGCGGCTGCGCGACCAGGGGATCGCCGAACCGGTGCGGTTCCGCCAGACACGGGACTTCGGCGACGGCGTGCCCGTGCCGTGGTTCGACGCCGTCTTCACCTCCGCCCGGTACGACGCCTTCGGCGCCTGGGGGATGGAGTACCTGCCGGAGTACTTCGCCGACCCGCGCGGCAACACCGAGCCTGCCTCCTACCCGGGCGACGTCGGCCGGGAGCGCTATCTGTCCGACGGCTACCAGGACCGGCTGATGCGTGACGTGACGTACATACGCCTCGCGGTCACGGAGGCGGACCTCGCGAACACGGAGCCGCTGCTGCGGGCCGGCGGGTTCGTCGTACGGCCCGTGGCCGGTGGCGTCCTCGCGGTGCGGGGCGGCACCACGCTCCGGTTCGACGCCGTCCCTCGCGAGGAGGCGGGCCTGCGGCAGGTCGGTCTGTCGCTCAACCGGGCAGTGGAGTACCGGCACGAGGAGCGGATCGGCCGTTCGACCCTCGTCGTCGGCCCGGGCTCCCGTGCCGTGTGGACCTTCGCCGGGACCCCGTAGAACGGGAGCCGGAGCACGGGACCCCGAGCTGGGACCCGGAGCACGGGACCCCGAGCGAGCCTCAGCCGGCCGTCCCCAGCACCAGCGCCGCGACCACCGGGGCCGCGTACACCAGCGGGAACGGGATGTGCGCGTACCAGCGCGCCCGGACCACGGTGGCGACGGCCCCGGTGAAGTACAGCACCAGGCCGGCCCCGGCCAGGACACCGACGACCGGCACGAACAGGCCCACGAGCAGGCCCGCGGCGCCGGCCGCCTTGGCCGTACCGAGCCAGGGCAGCCAGGACATGGGGACGCCGTAGTCGGCCATGGGCTGCACGACCCACCGGGTGCGCAGGAAGACGGAGACGGCGGAGAAACCCACCATGGCGGCGGCCAGGACGGTGACGACGACATAGGCGGTGGACATCACAGATGCTCCCATCGGGCGGGCGCCGGAGCCGGTCGCTCCGGACGGGTCTCGAGTGCGTCACTGCCTTGACCCGCGAGGCCGCGCGAATGTGACAGGCGAGCCGGCACGGATGTCGCGACCGGTGGCCGTGGTCACCCCCTCGGTCCCGGCCGGTCGCCGGCCCGGTGATGGCACACTGGGCGTATGGGTTCGCACAAGCACTACTTCTTTCTCTGATTCCGGACGCGGACGCAGCGTGCGAGTCGTAGGACTCCGCTGACGTCCCTCCCGCGTCCGTCCGACAGCACCCGGCCCTGCCCCGGCATGCCCGCAGGCGCACTGCGCGCATGCCGCCGAGCGGGCCTGTCACCCAGGGAAAGACCATGCGCGAACGCGCCCGACTGACCATGAAAGACGTTTCCAAGGCGTACGACGGCCGTGCCGTCCTCGATCAGGTGTCGCTGACCGTGCGGCCCGGTGAACGCGCCGGCGTCATCGGGGAGAACGGCTCCGGCAAGTCGACGCTGCTGCGGCTCATGGCCGGCGACGAGACACCCGACTCGGGTGGGATCACGGTCAGCGCGCCCGGCGGCACCGGGCATCTCGACCAGACCCTCGAGCGGACGCTCGGGCTCGGTCCCCGCCACACCGTGCGGGACGCCATCGACACGGCGCTCGCCGAACTGCGCGGCCTCGAACGGCGGATGCGGCAGGCGGAGGCGTCCCTCGCCGACGCGGGCGAGGCCGAACTCGCCGCCTACGGCGAGCTGCTGACCGCCTTCGAGGAGCGCGGCGGTTACGAGGCCGACGCCCGGACCGACGCCGCCCTGCACGCGCTGGGCCTCGGCGGGCTGCCGCCCGGGCGGCGCCTCGGCTCCCTGTCCGGCGGGGAGCAGTCACGGCTCGCCCTGGCGTGCGTGCTGGCCGCCTCCCCCGAACTGCTGCTCCTCGACGAACCGACCAACCATCTGGACCGGCAGGCGACCGAGTGGCTCGAGGAGCAGCTGCGCGGCCACCGCGGCACGGTGGTGGCCGTCACCCACGACCGGGCCTTCCTCGAACGGATCGCCACCACGATCCTCGAGGTCGACCGCGACACGCGCGCCGTGCACCGGCACGGCGACGGCTGGGCGGGCCACCGGGCGGCGAAGGCCGCCGCACGCCGCCGCCGGGAGCAGGAGTACGAGGAATGGCGGGACGAACTGGCGCGCACGCGGGAGCTGGTGGCCGCGTCCGGGCAGCGCCTGGCGGCGACGGGTAAGGATCCGCGCCAGGGCTTCGGCAAGCACCGCCGGTCGCACGAGGCGAAGCTGTCGGGCCGGGTCAGGGCGGCGCGGCAGCGTCTGGAACGGCTCGAGCGGGAGCCGGTGGCCGCGCCGGCGCCGCCGCTGCGGTTCACGGCGCGGCCACGCACGTCGGGCCGCGCCGGACTGCTCGCCGAGCTCACGGACATCGGGGTCGGTGACCGGCTGCGTCTCGCGGGTCTGCGGCTGGAGTCGGGGCAGCGGCTGCTGGTGACCGGCCCGAACGGCGCGGGCAAGACCACACTGCTGCGGGTGCTGGCCGGGGAACTCCGGCCGGACGAGGGCACGGTGCGGCACGGGGAGCAGGTCACGATCGGCTATCTCGCGCAGGAGCTGCCCGTGGCCGCGCCGCGCGGACCGCTGCTGTCGGCCTACGCGGCGGGCCGGCCGGGCCTGCCGGAGGAGTTCGCCGACGAGTTGCTCGGCCTGGGCCTGTTCCGCGAGGAGGATCTGCACGTACCCGTCCGCGCCCTGTCCGTGGGGCAGCAGCGGCGGCTCCAACTGGCCCGCCTGCTGGCGTCACCGGCCGATCTGCTCGTCCTGGACGAGCCGACGAACCACATGGCCCCCGACCTGATGGAGGATCTGGAGGAGGCGCTCGCTTCGTACGAGGGCGCCGTGGTCGCGGTCTCCCACGACCGGCGTTTCTGCGGCGGTTTCACCGGCGACCGGCTGGAGCTCCGCGCCGGCCGCGCCGTGGCACACAGTGGCCGCGGCGGTGCCGCTGGAGAGGACTGAGGCTCCGCCCTCCCCTGGCAGCCCGTCAGTCCGGGGCCCGGGACCCTGACGTGACGGTCACGCGGCGAGGCGCACGTCCCCCTGCCGTGCCGCCCCCACGGTCCGGCCGAGCCGGGCCGTGGTGGAGAGGGCCGGGCGGACCAGTTCGCGGTGGGACAGGGCGAGCAGGTCCGCGAGGCCGAAGCCGAGGGCGTGCGCGACGGCGGCGAGGATCTCGGAGGAGGCTTCCTTGCGGCCGCGTTCGAGCTCGGAGAGGTAGGGCACCGAGATCCGGGCGGCGTCCGCCACGTCCTTCAAGGTGCGCTCCTGCGCCAGCCGCTCCCGGCGCAGGACGCCGCCGACGACGTCCCGCCAGAGCGGCTCCCTGGGCGCCTGCCCCGGTGCCCGTGCCGGCCCGTCGGTGGCGGGCGCCGCGGCCGGGCGCAGGGGAACGACACGGGCTCGGTTCGTCTCGTGGCTGCTCACCCGCCCAGCGTAGAAGGGCGGCAACGGGCTGTGGAGCAGGAGTGGTTGCGCCAGGGGCGAAACCCGGCGCGACCCGGTCCGCGTCCTTCCGTACCCGGCCTGGGCCCCGCCGCGCCGTCCCCGTACCCGGCTCAGCAGGCCGCCGCCTCGGCCGGCCCCGCACGGGCCGAACGGGCCGAACGGGCCGGCGGTCAGGAGACCGCCTCCTGGTCCCGGCGCAGGCGGGCCGCCGTGGCCGAGGCGTCGTAGCCGGGGGCGACTCCGTCGACGAGGATCACGTCGCCCGTGAGGTGGCGGGTGCGCAGCGGTATCAGCTCCTGGTAGGCCGGCGACTCGTACCAGTCGCTTGCCTGACGCAGCGTCGGGAAGCCGATGACGACCAGCGCGCCGGGCCACTCGCCCTCGCGGACGTCGAGGGTCGCGCCGTGGACGAGGAAGCGGCCCTCATAGGGGTCGAGGGTCGACTGGATGCGCTCCATGTAGTCGAAGACCTCGTCGTCGAGGCGGGCGGCGGGCTGCAGATTGCCGACGGCGTACGCGGTCATGGTGTCCTCCCGTGGATCGGCGGCTCGATGTGCCTCGATCCTGCCGGGAGGGGGCGCGTCAGGCGATTACCTGCCGGGTAAGGGGGCGGGCCGGACGGCTCACAGCTTGGCCTGGACGTACCCGATCTCGCGTTCGCGCCGGTAGCCGAGCTGTTCGTTGACGGCCAGCATCGGGCCGTTCTCGTCGGCGACGGTCGTGGCCGTCTCGCGGACTCCGGGGCACTCGGTGGCAACGACGCCCATCATGTGGCGCTTGACGGCCAGGCCGAGGCGGCGGCCGCGGTGGGCGGGCACGACGGCCGTGTCGTACTGCAGGGCCCGGACGTCGGACGGGTCGCGCAGCACCAGTTCGGTGTAGGCGGCGACGGTGTCGGCGCCGTCGGCCGTGTGCACGACGGCCGAGGAGAGTATGACGCCGCCGCGGTCCTCGATCACGCGGGCCGCTGCCCGTACCCGTTCCGCGTCCCATTTCGGCATGGCGCGGTCCACGTCCCCCATGGGCGCGTCGTCCATGGCGTTGTGGGCCTCGGCGAAGGCGTCGGCGAGCCCGTCGGGTACCACGCCGGTCCAGTGCGCGTAGGCGTATCCGTCGGGGAGTGCGGGCCGCACCGGGTGGGCGGCGAGCGCGTCCTGGAGGTTCTGCACGTGCCAGGCCAGCCGGAGGGCTTTGTCGAAGCCGTGGCGGGCGGCGAACTCCTCGCCGGGCCCGCCGAGTTCGGTCTCCGAAGTGACCGAAGTACGGCCGTCCGCGGCGAGATCGTCGCGCACGGCCGCCCAGAGCCGGCTCCCGACCCCGCGGCGTCTGGCCCTCGGGTGGACGGTCAGCCGGTCGAGGAAGGCGGTGTGCCGGTTGTTCTCGTCGGTGAAGAGCACCACCGATGCCACGCCGTCGTACGAGCCGTCGGCCGCCACGACCGCGCGATGGACGGCCCGGCTGTTGACCGACGCCGTCCGCAGCTTCCCCTCGGTCTCCACCCGGCCCGGCGCGGGCACATGCCCCGGCAGGTCGTGGAGGTGCGCGGCACGCACGACGGTGTGCCAGGCGTCCACGGCGGAGTCGGAGGGCGACGTGGGGAGAGTGGTGATCGTCATGCCGGGGAGAGTACGTCTCCCTCCCTCGCGGCCGCTCGGAATTACGGCCGCCCGGCGCCGGCGCGGGCGGCCCGGAACGACGACGGTGGCGGCACCCCTCGCGGGTGCCGCCACCGTCAGGTGTCACGGGCGGGTCAGACGGCGGAGCCGGCCTTCCACTGCGCCCAGTTCATGTTCCAGCCGTTCAGGCCGTTCTCCGGCTTGATGGTGGTGTCCTTGGAGTTCTTGACGATGACGACGTCACCGACGATCGAGCTGTTGTAGAACCAGGCGGCGGGCTGCTTCGGGTCGCCGGCGCCCTTGACGTCGTTCAGGCCCACGCAGCCGTGGCTGGTGTTGGCGCTGCCGAAGACCGAGTCGGGTCCCCAGTAGTTGCCGTGGATGAACGTGCCCGACGTGGACAGCCGCATGGCGTGCGGGACGTCCTTGATGTCGTACTCGCCCTTGCCGTCGTCGTCGGTGAAGCCGACCGTCGCACCGTTCATCCGGGTCTCCTTGAACTTCTCGGAGATCACCATCTGACCGTTGTAGGTCGGGTTCTCGGAGGAGCCGGCGGAGATCGGGATGGTCTTGATCGTCTTGCCGTCCTGCGTGACCGTCATGATCTTGCTGGCGGCGTCGACGGTGGAGACCTGGTTGCGGCCGATCTTGAAGGTGACCGTCTTCTGCTGCACGCCGTAGACACCGTCGGCGCCCTCGACGCCGTCGAGCTCGAGCTTCATGGTGACGGTGGAGCCCTCCGCCCAGTACTGCTCGGGGCGGAAGTCGAGGCGCTGGCTGTTGAACCAGTGACCGACGACCTCCTGGCCGCTGCTGGACGTCACGGTGATCCCGGACTGGACGGCCTTGCGGTCCGTGATCGCCTTGTTGAAGTTGATCGACACGGGCATGCCGACGCCGACGGTGGAGCCGTCCTCCGGCGTGAAGTTGCCGATGAAGCTGTTGGCCGGCGAGACGGTCGTGAACGACGCGTTCTCGTGGGCCTCGAGGCCGTCGGCGTCCTTGGCCGTGGCGGAGATCTTGTACGTCGTCGAGCGCTCGAGCTGGCCGTCCGGCTTCCAGCTCTTGCCGTCGGCGGCGAGAGTGCCGGCCACGGCGGTGCCGTCCGCGGTCGTCATCGTGACCTCGGACAGGGTGCCGTCGGTGACGGTGACCTTGGCCGCGTTGTTGATGCTCGCGTTGCTCGTGCCGTTCTTCGGCGAAATCGCTATTCGCGCCTTCGAGACCGCCTTCGCGGCAGCCTCGTCGATCTGCGCCTGTGACGTCTTGGAGGCCTCGGCAGCCGCGTCCTTGCCGTCCTCGCCGCTGCAGGCCGACAGGGCCAGCACACCCCCGAGCAGCACGGATGCGACCTTCCATCCGCTGCGCCGCTTGCTGTCCGTCATCACACGCGTCTCCATCGTTGCCGAGTCCCCTGATCAACCACTGTGGACAACCCCCATTTCAGGTCATCCGGTTCCACATCGGTGCACGATGTGGGGAACAACACCTCACCGGGTGCGCCCGCCGGACACCGCGCCCGCCGGGTACACCTCCCACCGAACTGATCGACGCTGCATCCGCCTCATCGGTTGCACCGTTCCCGGTCCGGCTTCGTCTTTCGATTGTCGCCCCCGCGCTCCTGCCCGGGAAAGCCCGGGCGGGAGTACGGGGGTGCCTGCCCGGCGATCCGGGCCCGAAGCGTGTAACAGGTCACTTCCCGGTCCCGTTACGGCCACCGGCCGGTGTCGCCGTCGCCGTCACCCTCGACGCCGCGGTCGTTCTCCAGCAGCGGGTAACCGTCCGGGCCCGGTTCGTAACCATCGACTTCGTCCTCGTCGATGTCGAGCTCCCAGTCGGCGGAGTCCGGGTCGTAGTCGATCTGCTCGCAGCTCCACGACGCCTGCGCGAGTTCGATCCCGGGCACCTCGCTGACCAGGTCGAAGGGGTCGACCAGGTACGCCAGGGCCTCGGCCTCCTCCTCGCGCACCGCGGACTGCGCGTGCGTCCGCTCGTCGTCGGGCATGAACTCGTCGTCGGCGATCCGCTCGAGCGCCGCCCCGGTCAGGGCGCCGGAGTCGTCGACCTCGATCACCAATTCCACTCGCAGGCGCACATAGCGTGATGTCTCAGAGGTGGTCATACGACGGAGGGTATGGCCCTTCGGGCCGCGGCTTTCCCACGACCCGCTGCTTTCACTAGCATCGCCCCACCGGCCAATTCGAGGATGCCTCAAGGGGGATCGACTTCGTGTCCGTCGCACGTCGACCGCTGCTCACCGCCGCTGCCGCAGGGACTCTCCTGTGTGCGCTGTGGTTCGTTCCTTCGGCGAACGCCACCGCCGAGAGACAGGCCGCGCAGGAGTCCGGCGGTTCGCGTTCCGGGGCGGCGGCGCAGTCGGCCGGCGAGGGGCTCCTGCTTGCGCAGACCGGCAGCGTGGACACCACCCCGTACGTGATCGGCGGCACGCTGTCCCTCGGTATAGGGGCGGGCTTCGTCGCGTACTCGATGCGCCGGCGCGAACCCGGCACCGCCTGACCGGTCCGCCGACACACCGAGGCCGCCCCCGCCGTGACGGCGGGGGCGGCCTCGGTGTCGCGTGGGGTCAGGCGAGCGGCCCCGTCACCTTCTCCACGGCGGCGACGAGCTGTCCGTCCCGTACGAACGCGTCCGCGGCGGCGAGGTCCGGAGCGAGGAACCGGTCCGGGCCGGGGCCCTCGACGCCTGCCGCGCGCAGCGCCTCGATGGCGGCACGCGAGGCCGGGGCCGGGGTGAGGTGGCGGCGCAGCTCTATGGCACGGGTCGCCGCGTACAGCTCGACGGCGATGACGCGCGTCAGGTTGTCCACGGCGGTGCGCAGTTTGCGGGCGGCCGACCAGCCCATCGAGACGTGGTCCTCCTGCATGGCGGAGGACGGGATGGAGTCGGCGGAGGCGGGGACGGCGAGCCGCTTCAGCTCGCTGACCAGCGCGGCCTGCGTGTACTGGGCGATCATCAGGCCCGAGTCGACCCCGGCGTCGTCGGCGAGGAACGGCGGCAGTCCGTGGCTGCGGTTCTTGTCGAGGAGCCGGTCCGTGCGGCGCTCGGCGATGGAGCCGAGGTCGGCGGCGGCGATGGCGAGGAAGTCCAGGACGTAGGCGACGGGCGCGCCATGGAAGTTGCCGTTGGACTCGACGCGGCCGTCGGGAAGCACGACCGGGTTGTCGACGGCGGAGGCGAGCTCGCGGTCGGCGACCAGGCGGGCGTGGGCCATGGTGTCCCGGCCGGCGCCGGCGACCTGCGGGGCGCAGCGCACCGAGTACGCGTCCTGGACGCGGGGCGCCTCCTCCTCCTGGAAGTGGCCGGTGAGGCCCGAGCCCTCGAGGACGGCGAGCATGTTGGCGGCGGCGGCGCCCTGGCCCGGGTGGGGGCGGATGGCGTGCAGTTCGGGGGCGAGGACCTTCTCGGTGCCGAGCAGTGCCTCGAGCGTCAGGGCGGCGGTGATGTCGGCCGACTTGTAGAGGCGGTGGAGGTCGGCGAGGGCCATGACCAGCATGCCGAGCATGCCGTCGGTGCCGTTGAGGAGGGCGAGGCCCTCCTTCTCGCGGAGCTCGACGGGCGCGATGCCGTGCTCCGCGAGCAGCTCGCCCGCGGGGCGCACGGAGCCGTCGGGCCCCTCCGCGTCGCCTTCGCCCATGAGGGCCAGGGCACAGTGGGACAGCGGCGCGAGGTCGCCGGAGCAGCCGAGGGAGCCGTACTCGTGGACGACGGGCGTGATGCCCGCGTTCAGTACGTCGGCCATCGTCTGCGCCACCTCGGGGCGTACGCCGGTACGGCCGGAGCACACGGTCTTCAGGCGCAGGAACATCAGCGCGCGCACGACCTCGCGCTCGACGCGGGGGCCCATGCCCGCGGCGTGGGAGCGCACGATGTTGCGCTGCAGCTGGGCACGGAGCTCGGGACTGATGTGGCGGGTGGCGAGGGCGCCGAATCCGGTGGAGACGCCGTAGACGGGCTCGGGCTTGGCGGCCAGCGCGTCCACGATCCCGCGGGCCGCGGCGAGGGCGGCGACGGCCTCGGCGGAGAGCTCGATCCGGGCGCCGTGGCGGGCCACGGCGATGACGTCATCGGCGGTGGTACCGGACGTCCCCACCACGACTGTTTGCATATCCATATTCAGCAGCGTACGGATTGAATCCAAACCTGTCACCACCGGTACGCGGTCCGGCCCCTTACAAGCTGGTCACGGCACGCCGGCCGTCACGGCTCGCTCCACGGCTCGTCCTCCTCCGCCTCCGGACGGGCGTCCCGGAAGCGGCGGCGGTCCTGCGCGGACCGGGGCGGGGAGTCCGCCAGCCGCATCACCGTGCCGTCCCGCCCGGCCACCACCGGCTTCGGGGAGCGCGCGGCCTTGGCGCGGTACTGCGCCGCGTCCGCCAGCCGGAAGAGCCGCCGGGCCGACCGCACCTCCCCGATCGGGTCACCCGTCGACGCGACGCCGCACGCGACGCCCTCGCCGAGCTCCAGCTCCTTCGCCCGTACGCACAGATCGTCGGAGACGTCGACCACCTCGTCGGCGCTCGGCCCCAGCGTGACCAGGCAGAACTCGTCCCCGCCGAGCCGGGCCGCCAGGGTGCCCGGCAGCATCGCCCCGCACAGGGACAGGACGGAGCCGAATCGTTCCAGCAGCCGGTCACCGACCGCGTGCCCCTGGGTGTCGTTCACCTGCTTGAGGCCGTTGACGTCGCACACCACCAGGCTGACCACGGAACCGTCCGCCCGGTGCTGCTCGAGCGCCTCGTCGAGCCGGGTGTCGACGGCGCGGCGGTTGGCGAGGCCCGTGAGCGGATCGGTGAACGCGAGCCTGCGGACCTCCTCCAGCCGCTCGGTCTGCGCGATGCCCGCGGCCACGACGGACGCCAGGACGGTCGCGAAATCGGCGTCCTCCCTGCCGAACACGGGCGCCGCTTCCGGCCTGGCCACGTACAGCTCGCCCCAGGCCCTGCCGTGCAGCACGATCGGCGCGACGACGCAGCAGCCCCGGCCGCGCCGGCGCAACGCCGCCACCCGCTGGTGGCAGTAGCCGTGCCCCGGCGTCGCGGGACCCTGGGCGGTCTCCACCCACGCGTCCGGCTCGCCCCCGCCCGCCCAGCGTTCGTGCAGGAACTCGGTGATCTCGGGGAAACGGTTCACCGGGTAGGTCTCCGACTCCGGGAACTCCTCCTCGTCCGGCGCGCGTTCACCCGCGTTCACGAGCACCCTCAGCCGCCCGCGCTCGCGCTCCCACACGGACAGGGCCGCGAACGACCCGGAGAGCGCGCCGCACGCGCCGAGGGCCGCCGCCCGCCAGGACTCACGCGGGGTCGTGGCCGCGGCCATCGCCTGCGCCAGCGCCACCACGGCTCGCAACCGCCCATCCACAGCCATCCACCCAGCTTAGGGAGGTTTCGGCCGATTTGATCAGATCTGCTGACCCGGGACGTGGACCGGCCGCGAAACCGGTCCCCCGCTCACTCCCCGGGCCACTGCGGCTTCCGCTTCTCGTTGAAGGCCGCGACGCCCTCCGCACGGTCCCCGGAGAACGCCGTGGCCCGCCATGCCGCGTCCTCGACCTCGAGCCCGGCACGCAGGTCGAGCCCCTGCCCGAGCCGCATGGCCTTCTTCGCGTTGCGCAGGCCGACCGGGGAGTTCACCGCGATACGGGCGGCGAGCGCGAGCGCCTCGGCGCGGGCGTCCTCCCCGAGGACGTCGACGAGCCCCAACTCCCGTGCCTCCGCGGCCTCCACGCGCCGCGCCGTGAAGACGAGCTCGGCGGCGCGGGCGGCCCCTACCCGGCGGGGCAGCAGCTGCGTACCGCCACCGCCGGGGATGACACCGACGGACACCTCGGGCAGCCCCACGACCGCGGTCGCGTCGGCGACGATCACATCGCAGGACAGCGCCAGCTCGAAGCCACCACCGAGCGCGAAGCCGTGCACGGCGGCGACGGTCGGCATCGGCAGCTCCAGCACGCCGGTGTACGCGCGCCGGGCCGTGGGCCGCTGCCGCACCAACTCGGCGTCGGAGAAGGAGTTGCGCTCCTTCAGGTCGGCGCCCACGCAGAAGGCACGCTCACTGCTCGACGCGACCACGGCCACCCGCACGTCCCGGTCCGCAGCGAGCGCGTCACAGGCTTCACCGATGGAACGGGCCATCTCGGTGGAGACCGCGTTCATGGCCTTGGGGCGGTCGAGGACGAGCTCGGCGACGTGGCCCTGCTCATGCCTGCGTACGACGACGAACTCGCCGAACCGCTGCTCGGACTCGGACATGGGGCACCCTCCCGGTTAACGATGGTTCACCGGGATCATAGGCGCGCCTCCGCTCCGCGGGGCCGTTTCCCCACCCGCCCCTTCCCGTAACCGGGGGCTCCGCCCCCGGACCCCCGCGCCTCGATCGCCGGCGGGGCTCAAGTTGCCAGGCAGATCCAGCCCGCATGGGGGCACCTCCCACGGCCGCCGGGCCGAGGACACCGCGCGGAGCGCGGCAGGCGGCTCCGTCAGGAGGACGGGCGGCGGGACAGGAGCCACGGCTCCACCACGCCAAGACCTCGCACCGGCCGCTGCCACATCGGCTGGAGCGCGAAGCGGTACGTGGGGACCTCACGGCCCTCCTTCTCCGCCTTGACCGCTTCCTCCGCCGCCTCCGCCTCCGAGGCCGGCGCGTCCCCTGTCCTGATCACTTCCTCGGCGAACGCCCCGTCGACCAGTACGGCGTCCTTCGGAGCTATCGACGTCAGCCGGCTCGCCAGGTTCACCGTCGTGCCGAAGACATCGCCCATGCGCGTGGTGACCGTGCCGAAGGCGATGCCCACCCGCAGCGCCGGCATCGACTCGTCGTCCGTCATCGTCTCGATGAGCCGCAGGGCGATCTCGGCGGCCGTGCCGGCGTCGTCCGCGGCGTACAGCACCTCGTCGCCGAGGGTCTTGATGAGCCTGCCGCTGTGGGCGGCGACCAGGTCCGCGCACGTGGTCTCGAAGGACTCGACGAGCTCGCCGAGCTCCTCTTCCTCCAGGCGGCGGGTCAGCCG
This sequence comes from Streptomyces kurssanovii, assembly GCF_040677245.1. Classification (NCBI taxonomy): domain Bacteria; kingdom Bacillati; phylum Actinomycetota; class Actinomycetes; order Kitasatosporales; family Streptomycetaceae; genus Streptomyces; species Streptomyces kurssanovii. The sequence continues at coordinate 3,787 of NZ_JBFAQK010000022.1, read as the reverse complement.
GGTGAAGCCGACCAGGTCGGCGAAGCCGACGGCCAGGCGGCGGTCGACCATCTCCTCGTCGTCCGCGGCCTGCACGACGCGGCCGGTCGCCGCCGCCAGTTGCCGCCGCCAGACGTAGACGAGGAATTCCTCCAGCTCGGGCAGCAGCAGCTCGACCAGCGGATAGGTCACTTCGGTGCGGGTCATGCCGGGCTCGGGCGGCTCGGTGAGCCCTTCGAGGAAGGAGTCGATCTGCCAGTCGGCCAGCCGCGCCGTGGTCTGCCCGGTGGAGCGGGCGACCTGGACCGCCATGGGTTCGCTGAGCAGGCCGGCCTCGACAAGGCCGGCGAGCCGGCGCAGGGCGAGCACGTCCGCCTCGGTGAGGGCCTTGGCCTGTCCGATGTCGGCGAAGCCCATGGCCCGCCAGAAGCGGGCGGCGAGCTCCATGGAGACGCCGGCGGTGCGGGCCGCCTGGAAGGCGGTGTAGCGGCGCTCGGCGCCGAGGATCAGGTGTTCCAGACGTATGGCCAGCGGGTCGTCCGACGGCTCCGCCGTGTGGTCGACCTCGTGGTGGGGCTTCGGGTGCACCGACCCGGAGGGCCCGGCCCCGGATCCCGAGGACCCCGATGACGAGGCGGACGCGCCGGAAGAGCCGTCCGACGGCGGCTGCGCGCCCGCGCCGGAAGTGGTGTCGTCGACGGTCACCAGCCGCCTCCTGCCCGTTCCCTGCGCAATGCCCTGCCGATCTGTCGCGCGATCGCCTCAACGATACGGCAGGTGTGCCCCAGCTCACGTCCCGGCGGCCGAGGAGGTTCGTCCGCTGCCGCCGGGGACACCGCGGTGGCCGTCAGCGGGCCGGCCGCAGGTGCACGATGTCGCCCGCGCTCACCGAGTGACGTTCGCCCTCCGCGGTGGCGAGGACCAGCCTGCCGTCGCCGTCCAGGGCGACCGCCTCCCCGGTCAGGGCCGTGCCGCCGGGCAGCTCGGCGCGGACGTCGCGGCCGAGGGTGGCGCAGCCCGCCACGTACGCCTCCTGGAGCCCGCAGGCGGCCGGGTCGCCGCCGGCGGTGCGCCAGGCGGTGTACCACTTCTCCAGGGAGCGCAGTACGGCCCGCAGCAGGGGGTCACGGTCGGTGGACACCGCGTCGGCGAGCGCCAGGGAACCCGAGGTGGGGACGGGCAGCTCGTCGGCGTGGAGGGAGACGTTGATGCCGAGCCCGAGCACCACGCCGTCGTCCCCGGCGCGTTCCGCGAGGATGCCGCCGGCCTTGCGTTCCTCGCCGTCGACGACCACCAGCAGGTCATTGGGCCATTTGAGGGACATGTCCGTGCCGGCGGCCCGCGCGAGGGCGGTCGCGGCCGCGACACCGGCGAGCAGCGGCAGCCACCCCCAGCGCGTCACGGGCACGTCGGGGCCGGGCCGCAGGAGTACGGAGAAGAAGAGGCCGGAACGGGCAGGGGCGGTCCAGATGCGGTCCAGCCGGCCCCGTCCCGCGGTCTGCTCCTCCGCGACGAGCACCGCCCCTTCCGGCAGGGAGACGGCCCGTGCGGCCAGGTCGGAGTTGGTGGAGCCGGTGGACGCCACCACGTCCAGCGAGGTCCACAGGCCGCCGGGCACGACGACGGCACGGCGCAGCACGGAGGCGTTCAGAGGGGGTCGCTCGAGGTCGGACCAGCGGCTCTCGGGCGCATTGGGAGGCGTCATGCAAGCCAGGTTAGGTGTGGCCAACGCCGCACTGCTGAACCGTATCCGCGCCGATACGCTACGAGTCAGTAGCAACCGATCGTTAACACGTCCCGGTTACCCAGTCCCCCGTAAGCCGTCCCCGTGACCAGCCAGGGAGCCGCATCCCGATGTCCGAGCCGGAAAACGCCCTCTCCCAGAGTCCGAGCAGCCACACCACCGCGGGAAAGATCGCGGATCTTCAGCGCCGTATCGAAGAGGCGACGCACGCCGGCTCCGCCCGCGCGGTGGAAAAGCAGCACGCGAAGGGCAAGTTGACGGCCCGGGAGCGGATCGGTCTGCTGCTGGACGAGGACTCCTTCGTGGAGCTCGACGAGTTCGCCCGCCACCGCTCGACCAATTTCGGGCTGGAGAAGACACGGCCGTACGGGGACGGTGTCGTCACCGGCTACGGCACGGTCGACGGCCGCCCGGTCGCGGTCTTCTCGCAGGACTTCACCGTCTTCGGCGGCGCTCTCGGCGAGGTGTTCGGACAGAAGATCATCAAGGTGATGGACTTCGCGCTGAAGACCGGCTGCCCGGTCATCGGCATCAACGACTCCGGCGGCGCCCGCATCCAGGAAGGCGTCAGCGCGCTGGGCATGTACGGCGAGATCTTCCGCCGCAACACCCACGCCTCCGGCGTCATCCCGCAGATCTCGCTCGTCGTCGGCCCCTGCGCGGGCGGCGCGGTCTACTCGCCGGCGATCACCGACTTCACGGTGATGGTCGACCAGACCTCGCACATGTTCATCACCGGCCCCGACGTCATCAAGACGGTCACCGGTGAGGACGTCGGCTTCGAGGAACTGGGCGGCGCCCGCACCCACAACACCACCTCCGGTGTCGCGCACCACATGTCGGGCGACGAGAAGGACGCGATCGAGTACGTCAAGTCCCTGCTGTCGTACCTGCCGTCCAACAACCTCTCCGAGCCGCCGTCGTTCCCCGAGGAGGCGGACACGGCGGTCAGCGACGAGGACCGCGAGCTGGACACGCTGATCCCGGACTCGGCGAACCAGCCGTACGACATCCGCACCGTCATCGAGCACGTCCTGGACGAGGGCGAGTTCCTCGAGACCCAGTCGATGTTCGCCCCGAACATCGTCACCGGTTTCGGGCGGGTCGAGGGCTTCCCGGTCGGCATCGTCGCCAACCAGCCGATGCAGTTCGCCGGCTGCCTGGACATCAACGCCTCCGAGAAGGCCGCACGCTTCGTGCGCACCTGCGACGCGTTCAACGTTCCGGTGCTGACCTTCGTCGACGTCCCCGGCTTCCTGCCGGGCGTGGACCAGGAGTACGGCGGCATCATCCGCCGCGGCGCCAAGCTGATCTACGCGTACGCCGAGGCCACCGTCCCGCTGATCACCGTCATCACCCGCAAGGCGTTCGGCGGGGCCTACGACGTCATGGGCTCCAAGCACCTGGGCGCCGACCTCAACCTGGCCTGGCCCACCGCCCAGATCGCCGTCATGGGCGCCCAGGGCGCGGTCAACATCCTGCACCGCCGCACCATCGCCGCCGTCGAGGGCGCGGAGGAGCAGGAAGCGACGAGGGCGCGGCTCATCCAGGAGTACGAGGACGCGCTGCTCAACCCGTACACGGCGGCCGAGCGCGGCTACATCGACGCCGTGATCATGCCCTCGGAGACCCGGGCGCAGATCGTGAAGGGCCTGCGCCAGCTCCGCACCAAGCGGGAAAGTCTGCCCCCCAAGAAGCACGGGAACATCCCCCTGTAGGGGCTCCGAGGCACGAGGAAGGGACGCGACGATGATCAGGGTCGTACGGGGAAACCCGACCCCCGAGGAGCTGGCCGCCGCACTGGCGGTGGTCCAGGCCCGCGCCGCGGCGAGCGCCGGTGCCGCGGCCGGGGAACCGCGGATGCCGGAGGGCTGGTCGGACCCGGCGCGTATCGCCCGCAGCAGCAGGCCGCTCCCCGGCCCGCGGGCGTGGGCACGCAGCTACTGGCCTGTGTGACGGACAGCGGGGTGAGCAGGATCGTCGCGTTCTCCGGTGTGGCGTTGGCGCGCTGCTTGGCGTAGCGGACGAGCGCGCGGCCGGAGGCGTACTGCTCCCAGCAGCCCT
>NZ_JBFAQK010000021.1:0-120831 GCF_040677245.1 Streptomyces kurssanovii | reverse complement strand
TTTCCCTCCCCGACCCTCTCCCGATCCCCGCCCGCAGGGCGGTACGGGTCCGGGCGGAGCCCGGTTCGGGAAGGGGCGGGGTGGGGAAACGCCCCGCGCAGCGGACCCGCACCGCAGCGCGCCCCCGCCCCCGCCCCGGAAGCCGTCAGCCTCCCCCCGCACCCCCCAGCGCCTTCACGATCTCGTCCGCGTTGCGGTACGTGCCGTCTTCCGGGAGGCCGCGGGCCTGCTCCACGACCGGGTCGGGGGCGTGGTGTTCCTCCAGGGCGCGCAGGACCGCGGCGCGGTCCGCCGGGAACGACGTGCGGTCCAGGTGGCGGGCCAGTTCGAGCCGCAAGGCCTCGGCATCGGTCTCCGCGCGTGCCCGGTCGCGTTCCTCACCGGGCGGCGGGACGGGTCCTGACGTGCCGACCCGGACGTCGTCGTCCGCGGCGGGCTCAGGGTCGTTGGCCTCCTCGACGTGGGTGTGCTGCCCGGACCGGAGGTATCCCTCCAGCTCGTGCTTCATCTCGTCGTCCTTGCGTGGGCTGACGGGATTGCTGCCTCGCTCGATGTGCCCCATGTCAGGAGCACCTCCTTCGTGCGTCCGTACGTCCGTGCAAGTCGCGCCGGACGGTTACCCGAAGGGGGCGGGATGACACGAAACGGGCGCTATTTTTGACCGGCGTGACGCGTGAGCAGCGATCGGGTCTCCAGCGCGACCCGCTGCCCCTCGCCGGTCGGTACGACCAGCACCGGGACCGTCGCACCGGCCGGGCTGACGATCGTGTCCTCCTCCACGTTCACCGGCCGCAGGCCGCCCGTGACGCCGAGTACGCCCAGACCCGCGCAGACCGCCTCGCGCACCTCCGGCTGGTCGCAGCCGATCTCGCCGGTGAAGACGAGCGCGTCGAGCCGGTCCAGCGACGCGGCGCAGCCGGCGACGCCGCGCCGGACGCCCAGGGTGAAGACGTCGAGGGCCAGCGCGGCCCGCCGGTCGCCGCGGGCCGCCGACCGTACGAGGTCCCGGGTGTCGCCGGACGTGCCGGAAAGGCCCAGCAGGCCGGAGCCCCGGTTCAGGGTCTCCGTGATCTCCTCGGGTGCCATTCCGGCCGATGTCTGGAGCCACAGCAGCAGTCCCGGGTCGACGCTGCCGCTGCGTCTGCTCATCACCATGCCTTCGAGCGGGGTGAACCCCATGGTGGTGTCGACGCTGCGGCCTTCGCGCACCGCGCACGCCGAGCAGCCGCCGCCCAGGTGCGTGATCACGACGTGGAGGTCGCGGGGAGGCCGGCCCAGCAGGGCCGCGGCACGGTCGAGGGCCCATGCGTACGAGAGGCCGTGGAAGCCGTATCGGTGCAGCCCGTGCCGCTCCGTCCACTCCTGGGGCAGTCCGTAGGTGCGGGCCGGCTCGGGCAGACCGGCGTGGAACGCGGTGTCGAAGCACACCACGTGCGCGGCGTCCGGCAGCAGCCGCCGGGTCGCGTCGAGGGCGGTGAGAGCGGGCGGCACGTGAAGGGGCGCCAGGTCCGCGGCCCGGTCGAGCTCCGCCCGCACCGTGTCGTCGACGAGCGTGGGGCCGAGCAGCCGGGGGCCGCCGTGGACGAGGCGGTGGCCGGTCGCCGCCACCGGCGGGGCTTGGCGCAGCAGCTCCTCGATCACCTGCCGCGTCCCGCTTCCCGGGGCTTCCGTCTCGTGCCGTGCGGCCAGTTCCCGTCCTTCGCCGTCGACCACGGTCAGGTGGAGGCTTGAGGACCCGGCGTCGACGACGAGCAGATTCGGGGTGGTCGTGGTGCCGGCGTCCGTCATCGTCCCCACGTCCATTCGGTGATCTCGGCCGGGTCGACCCCCGTGCGCCGCAGTTCCTCACGGAGCCGGTCCCGGTGGAGCGCGTAGCGCGCCGCCAGATCACCCGCGGCCGCCGGCCGGCCGCGCAGATGCCGCAGTGCCGTGATCGCCAGGTCGTGTCGGGATACGCCGTTGCTCGCCAGCAGGTCGTACGGAGTGGTCGTGGTGCCCTCCTCGACGTAGCCGCGCACATGGAACCGGCCGGGATCGGGACGGCCGTGCAGCAGCTGGTGCACGGCTGAGGGGTAGCCGTGGAAGTCGACGACGACGGGGAGTCGCGTACCGAACAGGGCGTCGAAGTCGGCGTCGTTCATGCCGTGCGGATGACGGTCCGGCGGCGCGAGCGCGCAGAGGTCGACGATGTTCACGACCCGGATGCGCGCCTGCGGCAGGTCGCGTCGCAGCAGTTGGGCCGCGGCGAGGGTCTCGACGGTGGGAATGCCGCCCGCGCACGCCAGGACGAGCTCGGGGTCCTCGCCGTCGTCCGTCGACGCCCACCGCCAGACCGATGCGCCCGCCTCACAGTGCGCGCGGGCCTCGTCCAGGGTGAGCCACTGCGCCGTCGGCTGCTTGCCCGCGACCACCAGGTTGATCCGGCCGGTGTCGGCGAGCACCCGCTCCATGGCGACCAGCAGGGTGTTCGCGTCGGGCGGCAGAAGGACACCGGTGACGGTGCTCTTCTTCGTGAGCAGGTTGTTGATGAAGCCCGGCCCCTGGTGGCTGTAGCCGTTGTGCTCCTGCCGCCAACCCTCGCTGGTGAGGAGGTAGTTGAGGCTGCTGACGGGTGCTCTCCAGGGCACCTCGCGGGACATCTTCAGCCACTTCGCGTACTGGTTGAGCATGCTGTCGACGACGGACGCGAACGCCTCGTACGTCGGGAACAGCCCGTGCCGCCCGGTCTGCAGATAACCCTGGAGCCAGCCCTGGCAGTTGTGCTCCGAGAGGATCTCCAGCACCCGGCCGTCGGGGGTGAGGTCCTCGGCGTACTCCTCGACGGGCCACACATATCCGCGGCCGGTCGCCTTCAGCACACCGTCCAGCTTGTTGGAGGCCAGCTCGTCGGGGGACATGATGCGGAAGTCGCGGGCGGCGGCGGTCCTTCGCATGATCTCGGTCAGCCAGTCCGCCAGCACCTCGTTGGGGCTCGCCTTCGCCGAGCCGGGACCGTCCGGGACGTCGACGGCGTACGGCTCGAGCGGCGGCAGATCGAGCGGCCGCCGCAGCCGCCCCCCGTCGCCCGCCGCCTGCATGCCGATGCGCCGCCCGCCGGACGGGCAGGCTTCGAGCACCTCCGCGACCGGCCGGCCCTCCTCGTCGAACAGTTCATCCGGGCGGTACGAGCGCAGCCATGCCTCCAGCGCGGCAAGCTGCTCGGGGTCGTCGTGGACGCCGTCCAACGGCACCTGGTGCGCGTGGAAGGTCCCCTCGATGCGCTTCCCGCCGACCTCGGCCGGCGCTCCCTGTCCCTTGAGGCTGCGCAGCACGATCATCGGCCACGCGGGGCGCTCGAGGACCCGTCCCGTGCGGGCCCGTCCCTGGATGTCCCGGATGCCGGTGTGCGCCGCGCGCACCGCCGCCGCGACCGGTTCGCCGTCCGGGTCGTCCGTCACGTCGACGATGCGCGGGTCCCAGCCGTACCCACGGAACAGCGACGTCAGTTCGTCGTCGGACATGCTCGCGAACACGGTGGGCGAGGAGATCTTGTAGCCGTTGAGATGCAGCACCGGCAGTACGGCCCCGCAGGTCACCGGGTCGAGATACTTCGACGAGTGCCAGGCGCCGGCGGTCGGGCCCGTCTCGGCCTCGCCGTCCCCGACGACGCACGCCACCAGCCGGCCGGGTGCGTCGAACGCGGCGCCGAACGCGGTGGACAGGGCGTAGCCCAGCTCGCCGCCCTCGTGGAGGGTGCCGGGCACCGCGGGGGAGAGGTGGCTGGGGAAGCCGTCGGGAGCGCAGTAGCGCCGGGCCAGCTCGGTCAGCCCGGCCTCGGTCCTGGCCAGCGCGGGGTCGTAGTGCTCGTGCGTGCCCTCGAGCCACAGACCGGCGTGGTTGGCGGGTGCGCCGTGCCCCGGCCCGGTGACGAGGAGGACGTCGGCGTCCCGCTCGCGGATCAGGGTGTTGAGCGCGGAGTACACCATCGTGATGCCGGGACAGGAGCCCCAGTGTCCGAGGAGCCGGGGCTTCAGGTGCTCGGGCCGCAGCGGCTCACGCAGCAGCACATTGTCACGCAGGAAGATCAGCGCGGCGGACACGTAGTCCGCCGCCCGCCGGTAGGTCCGTGTCATGGTCCTACTCCGGCGGGGCGCCCAGCGGATTCGCCGCCAGCGCCTTCGCGGTGCCGAAGAGGTTGGCCGCCATCGCGCGACCGGTCTTGTGCGACCAGTCGCGCCCCCGCTCGTCGTCGAGGTAGTCGGGGCCCGGCCCCGGTCCGAGGTGCCAGTACGTCCAGGCCTGACCGGGAATGGTGTAGCCGATGTCGGCCAGCGCGCCGGAGATCTCGCTGATCACATGGTGCGCGCCGTCCTCGTTGCCGGTGACCACCACTCCGGCGACCTTGTTGTAGGCGACGGGGCGGCCCTCGTCGTCGGTCTCGGAGAGCATCGCGTCCATGCGCTCGAGCACACGCTGGGCGACGGAGGAGGGACGCCCGAGCCAGGTCGGCGACGCGACGACGAGGATGTCCGACTCCATCAGCTTCCCGTGCACCTGCGGCCACTGGTCGCCGGGGCCCACGGCCTCGCTCACCACCCCCGGACGGATGTCCATGTCCACCGCCCGGACGAACTCCACGTCGGCCCCGTACTTCTCGAGTTGACCCGCGACGACCGTCGCCAGCGCATGGGTGTTGGAGGGCTCGGGGGACGTCTTGAGCGTGCAGTTGATCACCAGTGCCTTCATGGGGACACCGGTACCCGGTCAGGCCACGGGCACGCCGGGCACCGCGCCGTTCGGGTGACGGCGCGAGGTTTCCCCCGGCGCCCGCACGGTTACCCAGGAACAGGCCGGGACAGCGGCGCACTCTGCACAGTGAGGAGCGGAACACCGACATGGCCAGTACGAAAGTGTCCGACCACATCCTCCAGCGGCTGCGCGAATGGGACGTCACCCATGTCTTCTCGTATGCGGGCGACGGCATCAACGGGCTCCTCGCCGCGTGGGGACGCGCGGACAACAAGCCCAAGTTCGTGCAGTCCCGCCACGAGGAGATGTCGGCGTTCCAGGCCGTCGGCTACGCCAAGTTCTCCGGGAAGGTCGGCGTCTGCGCCGCCACCTCGGGACCGGGGGCGATCCATCTGCTCAACGGGCTCTACGACGCGAAGCTCGACCACGTCCCGGTGGTGGCGCTCGTCGGGCAGACCAACCGCAGCGCCATGGGCGGGTCGTACCAGCAGGAGGTCGACCTGCAGAACCTCTTCAAGGACGTCGCGTCCGACTTCTGCGAGACCGCGATGGTCCCGGAGCAGCTGCCCAACCTCATCGACCGGGCGATGCGCACGGCCTACGCGCGGCGCACCGTCACAGCGGTCATCATCCCCGCCGACGTGCAGGAACTGGACTACAGCCCGCCCAAGCACGCCTTCAAGATGGTGCCCTCCAGCATGGGCATCGGGCGGTACGCGCCCGTGCCCGTGGACGAGGACGTGGAGCGGGCCGCCGAGATCCTCAACGCGGGGGAGAAGGTGGCCGTGCTCGTCGGCCAGGGAGCCCGCGGAGCCCGCGCCGAGGTCGAACGGCTGGCCGACGTCCTCGGCGCCGGCGTCGCCAAGGCGCTGCTCGGCAAGGACGTCCTCCCCGACGACCTGCCCTATGTCACCGGCTCGATCGGCCTGCTCGGCACCCGGCCCTCCTACGAGATGATGCAGGGCTGCGACACCCTGCTGATGATCGGATCCAGCTTCCCGTACACCCAGTTCATGCCCGAGCTCGACCAGGCGAGGGCCGTGCAGATCGACATCGACCCGCACATGATCGGGCTGCGTTACCCCTTCGAGGTGAACCTCGTCGGTGACGCCCGCGAGACGCTGCGGCGGCTCCTGCCACGACTGCACCGCAAGGAGAGCCGCGCCTGGCGCGACGGGATCGAGCAGAGCGTCGACCGCTGGTGGGAGGTCATGCAGCGCAGGGCCGCCGTCGACGCCGACCCGGTCAACCCCGAGTACGTCGTCCACGCCCTGGACGGGCTGCTCCCCGACGACGCGATCGTCACCGCGGACTCCGGCTCCGCCGCGAACTGGTACGCCCGCCACCTGCGGCTCCGCGGCCGGATGCGCGGCTCGCTGTCCGGGACGCTCGCCACGATGGGTCCCGGCGTCCCGTACGCCATCGGCGCCAAGTTCGCCCACCCGGACCGCCCGGCGATCGCGCTGGTCGGCGACGGCGCGATGCAGATGAACGGGATGATGGAGATGGTCACCGCGGCGAAGTACCACCGCGAGTGGTCCGACCCGCGGCTGATCGTGGCCGTGCTGAACAACGGCGACCTCAACCAGGTCACCTGGGAGATGCGGGCCATGTCCGGTGCCCCGCAGTTCGAGGAGTCGCAGTCCATCCCGGACCTGCCCTACGCCGACATCGCCGAACGGATGGGGCTGCAGGGCGTCCGCGTCGAGAAGCCCAAGCACGTCGAGTCCGCCTGGAAGCAGGCCCTCGCCGCCGACCGGCCCTTCGTCATCGACTTCCGTACCGACCCCGCCGTGCCGCCGATCCCGCCCCACGCCTCGCTCGACCAGATCGAGGCCGCCGCGTCCGCGATCCTGCGTGGTGACAGCGACCGCGGATCGATGATCCGGCAGGGCTTCAAGGCCAAGGTGCAGGAGTTCCTTCCCGGCACCCGGCACCGCGGGGACCGGCCCGGCGCGACGAAGGACAGCGCCGACGACGACAGGTGACGGCCCTTCACAGGGTGCCGCAGACCCGGATGTTTTCCCGTTCGCGCACCGGCCGCCACCGGAGGATCGTGGGGAGATGACCACCACCATCGGAGCGGAGGAGGAGTTCTTCCTCGTCCGGGCCGACGACCGGTCCGTCGAACCGGCGGGCGGCCGTGTCGTGGCCCGCGCCCGCCGCACCGTCGGCGACCTGGTGTCCGGCGAGTTCCACGAGGGCCAGCTCGAGGTGCGCACCCCGCCGTGCGAGGACGCCGGCGAACTGCACCGGCACCTCGCGGCGGTACGGAAGGCGGCCGGTGAGGCCTGCGGTGCGGAGGGGCTCGGTCTGTGCGCCACGGGCACGCCGGTCATCGGTGGCGCGGGAGCCCGCGTCCTGGGCGACCACCCCCGCTACCGGGCAGGGGTGCGCCAGTTCGGGACCATGCTCGACGACTTCACCGTCTGCTCCGTCCATGTGCATGTGCATGTGCCGGACCGGGAGGTCGCCGTGCTGACGGCCAACCATCTGCGTCCCTGGCTTCCCCTGCTGGTCGCCATGAGCGCCAACTCGCCTTTCTTCGAAGGCCGCGACACCGGCTACGCGAGCTGGCGGACCGTCGTCCGGGGCCGCTTCCCGGCGCTCAGCGCCCCGCCGTACGTCGATTCGCTCGCCCACTACCGACGCCTGACCGCCGCCCTGGAGGAGTCCGAGGCGATGCTCGACGCGAACATCCCGTTCTGGGACGTCCGGCCCAATCCCCGCGTGCCGACGCTGGAGATCCGCGTCATGGACGTGCCGTCGGACGTGGCGGACACCGCCGCGCTCACCGCCCTCGTCAGAGCGCTGGTCCTCGACGGTGCCGAACGGGTCCGGCGCGGCGACAAGGGGCCGCGCACCTGCGGCGAACTGCTGCGCGCCGCCTACTGGCGGGCCGCCCGCGACGGCTGGCCGGGCAGCGGCGTCGACGCGCTCACCGAACGCGTGCTGCCGTTCGCCGTCCAGGCGGCGCGGTTGGTGGACCGGGTACGGCCGCGGCTGGAGGAGTGCGGTGACGTCGAGCGGGTCGCCGCGTTCCTGCGGCGGCTGGACGAGCACGGGTGCGGCGCGCAGCGGCAGCGGGCGTCGTGGAGCCGCCGCTCACGGCCTGCCGATGTCGTCGACGACCTCGTCGCCGCCACCGCGGGGACAGGCCCGGTCAGCCCGGCGTGAGGGTCGTCACCAGGACGTCGCGGTGGGCCGGCAGGGCGGTGTCGACCGGCCGGATGGGCGACACGCCGTGCAGGGTGCCGCGGTCGTCGGAGACCAGCAGGCTCGCCGGCTCGTGCAGCGTGGCCGACAGGATCTCGTCGCCCTCGGGTCCGTAGACCCTGCTTTCGCCTCCGGTCGCGTTGTCGCGGCCGATGAGCAGCGAGGACACCAGGGTGACGCCGTCCCGGTGCCTGCCCTCCGGTGTCGGCTCCCCTCCGCCCTCCGCCGTGGCGACGACCCGGAAGGGATGGACCTTGACGCTCCACCACTCGGCCACGTCCAGCGCGCCCGCCACCCTGCCCAGCAGACCGAGGACCCGGCGCAGCACCGGATCGGCCACGAAGGCGCCGGTCAGCGGATCGAAGTGGCGGTCCACCGACTCGTAGAGCGGATTGGTGTTGTCGGGCTGGACGAACACGGTGTGGGGCAGCAGCCGTAGTTCCCCGGTCACGGGCGAGAGGGAGAAGTGTCCGTAGCGCCGCAGTCTGCGGGTGCCGCGCCGGGCCGCGTACTCGTCTTCCGTCAGGTCCTGCCAGTGGGCCGCGAAGTGCGCCCAGGACGTGGTGTCGGCACCCAGGCACGTCAGCACGTCGGCCGGGGGCATGAGGTACGCGCCGGTGCCGGCCAGTGCGGTGCGGGCCGCCTCCTCGGCGGACCGCGCGGCGGCCGCGTTCTCGTCCGCGGGGTCGAGGAAACCGGTGTCGGTGTCCACGGTCTGCCACCGCCCTTTCTCCGGTGGGGGTGAGATCTCGGGCTCAAGCCATCATCGGGCGGCCCCGCACGGGGCGCACGTCCGCACGATGGAGGTGGCCGGATCGTGGGCAGCGCGGCTCATGATTGGCACCCCTCCGGCCGGGAACCCGGCGAGCTGTACGGCACGGCGGATCCGGTGCCGGGTCCGGCACAGGCACGCACATCCGGCTCCGACGGTGAGGAAGTGGGCCATGAGCGAGCAGACACCCTCCCAGGCGGAGGGCGAACGGGAAGAGGACGAGGTCCGCGCGAACTTCCCGCGCAGCACGCCGTCCCAGGCGGAGGGGGAACGGGAAGAGGAGCCCGAACCGCGGACGGAGGACACGCCCGCCCAGGACCGGAGCGGCCCCAAGGACTGACGGCCGGGAGGACTGGCGACCGGGACCCGTACGGACCGACGGCCGCGGCCCTCCCCGGCGCGGCCCGTCCCAGGGTGCCCGGCGCGTTCCGGACGCGGCTTCGGCGTGGCCCAGGGGCCTTCGAGCGACCTTGGCGTGGGCCTGCCCGGCGTGGCCGACGAAGCTCCGGGCCGGCCTTGGCGTTGCCCCCGCGCCTTCGTCCGACGTCGGCATGGTCTCTCCGGAGTTGTGGCGCGGCCTCGGCGAGGCCCCCGACCGCCGACTGTCCCAGGCCCGCGGCGGTGGAACGCCGCGAGCCTTCCGCACGGTCGGCCGGGGCCGGCGTCGCGGAAGGCTGGCGTGGGGAGGGCGTCGGGTGTCAGCTGTTGTGCGTGGCACCCGCGGCAGGCTGACGGCGTCGGAGCAGTACGGACCCGGCGAGGAACGCGCATGCCCCGGCGCACAGGACCGCGCCCGCTCTGGCCCAGCCGAACGAGTTGCCCAGGCTGCTCTGCAGCAGATTCATGGTCCCGACGCCCGCGAGCGCGTGCAGCGCGGCGACGCCGACCGCCAGGCCGGCGGCGGCCGCCCAGACCAGCGCGGTGTCACGCACCGCGAGCCATACGGCGACGATCAGGCAGAGCACCGTGACGGCGATCGAGAGCGTCTCGGCGTAGCCGCCGGAACGCAGGCCCGCCACGTCGGTGGGCAGATGGATGACGCCGCACGCGAAGAGAACGACGGCGGCGGGCCAGCGCAGTCCCGAACGCATGGCCGGTGAGACGGTGTGGCCGTCCGGGCCGGCGGCCAGGGCGCCGTTCAGCGCCGCCATGGGCCACGGTGTCTTCTTCGACGGCCGTGTGTCGGCGGCCGCGGGGGCCTGCGGCTCGGCGGGGGCCTCGTGCCGGGCGACGTCTTCCCCGGCGGGCGGCGAGGGATCGTCACCCGTGGCCGCCTCGTTCGCGGCCGACCGCCATTCACTGGCGTCGGTGCCGATCATGTTCACCAGCTGTACGACGTCCTCGATGGGCCGGCCGACCGCGGCGGCGCGCAGCGTGGTGTCCGCCTCGTGCAGAGGATGGGGGTACTCGTTGAGCAGGGCGACCAGCTGCCTGACCTCCTCGAGCGGGCGGGAGACCGCCGCCGCGCGCAGGGCCAGGTCACCGGGGCTGTCGACCTCTCCGGTCCGCTTCAGCCGGCTCACCAGGGCGGCGACCTCGGCCACCGGGCGCTCGGTGGCGGCCGTCCACAGCAGCGTGTGGATGGGCTGCTCGCTGTCGTTGGCCGCCGCCTCCTCCGGGGGATCGGCGGCACAGGCCCGGGCGGCGTCGCCGGCGGGGTGCTCGCCGAGGGACCCGTTCGCCGGGGCCTGGCCGGGCCCCTGGACCGGCGTCTCCTTGCGGAGCGGGCTCGGGTCCTCGATCGCGTCGCGGACCGGCGTCGGCGCGTCGGCGACGTCCTTGGCGGCGGCGTCCTCGACGACCGGGTCCTTGGCGGCCGCCGTTGCCGGCCTCCAGGCGTAGACGGCGCTGCGCACGGGGCCCGGCTTGTCGACCGGCGCGGCTATCGGGGCCCGCCTGTCGTCCGGGTCGCCGGACGGGGCCGGGTGATCGGCCGTGTCCGGCCAGGGCGCCGGGGCGCCCGCGTCGGCCTGGGGTACCCGCGGCTTTCCGGCCGGGGTGCGCACGGGGGCCGGTTCCTGTGCCGGGGCCGGCCTGGGACTCTCCGGCCCACCGGCACCCGTGACCGTGCTCGTACCTGTGCCCGTGACCGGTGCCGTCCCGCGGAGGGGGGTCGGCTCCTCGGGAAGCAGCGGCGTCCCGGGCTCCGGGTGGACGGGGTCGAGGGGGCCGGGGGGAACCGCGGCAGCGGGGAAGACCGGCGGGTGGGAAGGGATCGGCGGCAGCGGCGGGACCGCGCGGGCCGGGAACGCCGGGGCGGCGTACCCGGCGCCCGTGGTGCCGTCAGGGGGCCGCGGGCGGTCGTCCTGGTAGTCGGACGGGGAATGGGTGTTGGGGTCGGTGCTCATGGCGCGGGCTCCGTTCGCGGAACATCCGGGTAGGCGTACACCGTGTCGTTCGTCGTGCGCCGCCTGAGCGCGCACACTTTGTTACATCTAACGGGCATAACGTGATATTGCGCCATCCGGGAACGCCACCACTGGGCCACCAGGCGGAATCCCCTGTGGAGCCGGGCCGTTCAGCCCTCCGTGTCACCGCTCCCGGACCGGTGCGGCGCGGCCGCCGCGCCGCCGGCGCCCAGCAGCCCGGTCGGTCCGAGTCCGGCCTCGCCCTGGAGACGTCCGAGTTCGCGGCGGGCCCGCAGGGTGACGGGTCCCGGCAGCCACCCCCGTGCCGCCCGTGCCAGACGGAGCCACGGCTGGGCGTACACGGCGGGCGCGCGCCGCTCGATGCCATGGACGAGACGGTCGGCCACGGGCTGCACCGGATGGACCTTCCCGGCCGGCCACGGCAGCGCCGCCCGCAGCTCCCGCATCACCCGGTGCTCGTCCGCGGCCCGGATCATCTCGGTGTCCGTCCAGCTGAGGTAGCCCACCCCCACCCCCACCCCGCGGTGGGCCACCTCGGCCCGGAGCGAGTACGCGAACGCCTCCGCACCCGACTTCGCCGCGCAGTAGGCGGACATCATCGGCGAGGGCGCGATCGCCGCGAGGGAGGAGACCTGCAGGAAGTAGCCCCGGGTGCGCAGCAGGCCGGGGAGGTACGTCCGCGCCGTGAGGCAGGTGCCGAGGAGGTCGACCTCGACGATCCGCCGCCAGGTCGCCGGGTCGGTCTCCAGGAACGGCCCACCCGCCGCCACGCCGGCGTTGGCCACCACGACGGACACGGGCCCGAGGCTCTCCTCCACCAGGGCGGCGGTGCGGGCCATTGCCTGTTCGTCGGTGACGTCGACGGGCCAGTGCGCGGCGCCGGGAAGGCTCGCCGCCACACTCGCGAGCAGCGGTTCCTCCAGGCCGAGCAGGGCGACCCGGGCGCCGCGCCGGGTGAGGGTCCTGGACATGGCCGCCCCGAGGCCCCGGGCCGCGCCGGTCACCACCGCCGTACGGCCGAGAAGGGGAAGCTGCTCGGCCATGGTCGGTCTCCGTCTCGGTCGGCTTCCCTCCCGGTCACCAGACCCGGATACCCCCTTCGAGGTCGTCCATTGGTCCGGTGACGCGCCGCCCTCGCCCGTCGGGAGGCGGCCGGCGCCTCCCCTCCGGCCACGCGGCCATAGATCACCGGGGAAGGGGCACTCGCAGGTCGACGACAGTCTCTTCCAGCCGCTGGAGGACCCATGGCCGTGCACCACCAGCTGATCTGCGAGCCGCCCGCCACCGTGTGGTCGGTGCTCAGTGACCGGGACCGCTACAGCGACTGGGTCGTCGGTACCGACGACAGCCGGCCCGCGTACGGCGACTGGCCGGAGGTCGGGGCGGCCCTCGAGTACACCGTGCGGGTCGGGCCCTGGACCATGCACGGCAGAACGATCGTGCGGCACTGCGAGCCGCCGCGGACACTCGAACTGGAGGCGGAGAGCGGCCGGCTGGGCACGGCGCGGATCGCCATCGACATCCGCCCGTGGGGCGAGGACACCCTGGTCGTGCTGGACGAGCATCCGCTGAGGGGGCCCGGAGGCACCTTCCACAACGCGGCGCTGGATGCGTTCCTGCTGGTGCGCCACCGCCGCATGCTCAGCCGCCTGGCCGACGTCGTCGAGAACTCTGGAGAGCGCGATGCCGGACGCAGTGGTGATCGGAGCAGGGCCTAACGGTCTCGTCGGGGCCAACCTCCTCGCGGACGCCGGCTGGAGCGTCGAGGTCCTCGAGGCGCAGCCGGAACCGGGTGGCGCGGTACGCAGCGACCGGGGCGTGCACCCCGACTTCGTCAGCGACGTGTGCAGCTCGTTCTACCCGCTGGCGGCCGCCTCCCCGGTGATCTCCGGTCTCGGGCTGCAACGCGAGGGGCTGCGCTGGGGCCACGCCCCCCACGTACTGGCCCATCCTCTGGCCGACGGCCGGTGCGCCGTCCTGGAGCGTCGCGCCGAGGACACCGCGGCGGGTCTGGAGACCTTCGCGCCCGGTGACGGCGCGGCGTGGCACGACCTGTACGACGTGTGGGAGCGGCTGCGGCCGGACATGCTCGACCTGCTGTTCACACCGTTCCCGCCGGTGATCCCCTCGATGCGGCTGGCCGCCCGGCTGCGGGCCGGCGGCGGACTGCGGCTGGCGCGGACCCTGCTGCTTCCCGTACGCCGCCTGGGCGAGGAGGAGTTCGGCGGCGAGGCGGGCAGACTGCTGCTCGCGGGCAACGCGCTGCACGCGGATCTGGCGCCGGAGGCGGCCGGCAGCGGGGGCTTCGGCTGGCTGATGTCGATGCTGGGCCAGAGCCACGGCTTTCCCGTGCCCGTCGGCGGCGCGGGCATGCTGACCGAGGCGCTGGTCCGCAGGCTGGAACGCCACGGGGGCGCGGTCAGGTGCGGCCGGCGTGCCGTGGAGGTCGTGGTCCGCGAGGGCCGCGCGGTGGCGGTACGGACGGCGGACGGCGAGTCGGTGCCCGCGCGCCGTGCCGTGCTGGCGGACGTGTCCGTGCCTTCGCTGTACGGGGAGTTGGTCGACGAACGCCACCTGCCGTCCCGGCTCCTGGGCGATCTGCGCCGCTTCCAGTGGGACTTCGCGACCTTCAAGGTCGACTGGGCCCTCAACGGCGCCGTTCCGTGGACCGCCCAGGCCGCGGCCGGCGCCGGGACCGTCCATCTCGCCGACGGCGTCGACGGGCTCACCCGGTTCGCCGCCCAGCTGGCCACGGGGCAGGTGCCCGACCGGCCGTTCCTGCTGTTCGGTCAGATGACCACCGCGGACGCCACCCGTTCCCCGGCGGGCACCGAATCGGCATGGGCGTACACGCACGTGCCCCACCGCACCAAGGGCGACGCGGGCGACGACGGTCTCACGGGCCGCTGGGACCCGCGTGAACGGGAGGCGATGGCCGACCGGATGGAGGAGCAGGTGGAGCGGTACGCGCCCGGCTTCCGTTCCCGGATCATCGCCCGCCGGATCCTCGCCCCGCCGACGCTCGAGGCCCTCGACGCCAACCTGCCGGGTGGTGCCATCAACGGCGGTACCACCGCGCTCCACCAGCAGTTGTTCTTCCGTCCCATGCCCGGCACCGGCCGTCCGGAGACCCCCGTCGAGGGCCTCTATCTGGCCTCCGCGGGGGCGCACCCGGGCGGGGGTGTGCACGGGGCGCCGGGCGCGAACGCGGCGCGGGCCGCGCTGCGGGTGCTGTCCCCGGGCCGGCTGCTGAGCCGGACCCAGCGCGTCCTCGCCCGCCGGGGCCGCGGCGGTGAGCCGCCGGAAACGGGCGGGCGGGAGACGCGAGGGCGGTGAGGTCAGCTGCCGCCGCTGCCGTACGGCCGGGTGATGACCTCCATGCCATGGCCGGCCGGGTCGTGGAAGTACATGCCGCGTCCGCCGTCGTTGTGGTTGATCTCGCCGGGCCGCTTTCCGTGCGGGTCGGCGAAGTAGGTGATGCCCGCGTCCTGGACGCGCCGGAAGACCTGGTCGAACTCTTCCTCGGAGATCAGGAACGCGTAGTGCTGCAACGGGACTTCGTGGTCGACGGTCGCGAAGTCCAGCGTGACGTCGTTGCTGAGGGTGAGGGGGACGAACGGTCCCCACTCCGGGCCGGTCTCGAGCCCCAGGACGTGGGCGAGGAATTCGGCGGACTCCCGGTTGTCCCGGGCCAGAACAATGGTGTGGTTCAGCTCTACTGACACTGTGGAATGCCTCCGTAAGGCAAACTCACGGGCACCTCCATGCCTCACCCGGTCGGTGACCGACACGCGATGCCGTGCCGGTGATCCTAGGACGGGGCACTGTTCGCTGTCACATTCGATTCCGGTCGCCGACGGGCGGCCCCGGACGGTGTGGAGTTCAATGAAGGCGCGGGGTCCGTACGCCTGCCGCACCTGCGGCACAGGACAGGGAGCTCGGGAGCGCCATCTGGGAGTGATCGACGCGTGAGCACCAGCGGCCACATCGTGAACACGGGGTCCGAGCGGCCGGAGGACTCGGCCCTGCTCGTACTCGATCACGTCGGCCGGGTGCTCGCCTGCACCGGCGGCGCCGTGGAGTTGACCGGCCTCTCCGCCGGTGAGCTTCAGGGACGCACCGTCGAGGAACTGCTGACGGACCCCGGCGTCTGGTCCGCGCTGCGGGACCACGACCCCGCCGGGCACTCCCGCTCCGCGCGCACGGCCCTGCTGCACACCGACGGTTCCCGCCGGGTGCAGCTCGACCTCCTGCCGGTGGACGGCCCGCTGACCGCCCGGTATCTGATGCGGCTCGTGCCCGCCGCCGTCGCCGACCGGCGGGAGGAGAACGACGCGCTGCTCCGCGCGCTCTTCTCGCAGACCGGCATCGGTCTCGCCGTCTACGACAGCGAGCTGCGGCTCATCAGAGGCATCTCGCTGCCCAGCGACCCCCGCCCCGCCACCCTGCTCGCGGGCCGCCGACTCGGCGAACTGCTGGTGCCCGAGGACGCGGACGCCCTGGAGGAACGCCTGCACCGGGTCGTGGCCACCGGCGAGCCGTTGATCGACTTCGTCACCACGGCCCGGCTGAGCCAGGCTCCCGAACGTGACCGGATCGTCTCCCTGTCGGCCCTGCGCATGGCCGGCCGGGACGGCGTGGCCCGCGGTGTCGCGGTGACGTTCACGGACGTGACCGAGCAGGAACGGGAACGGAGCCGCGCGTCGCTGGTGGCCACCGCCGCCTCCGCGCTGGGCCGCTCCCTGGAGGTCGGCCGCAACACGCAGGTGCTCGCCGACCTGCTGGTGCCCGCCTTCGCCGACCTGGCCTGCGTCGACATCACGGAGGCCCTGCTCGTCGGCGAGGAGCCGGGGGAGTTCGTCACCGGCGCACCGCTGCGCCGGGTCTCCGCCGTCGCGGGCGGCGGCGAGTGGCCGGACCAGCTGTATCCGCAGGGCTCCGTCATCCGGGTCAAGGCCTACGAGAGCGACCGGCTGCGCGGGGGCTCCGCCGTCATCGTGCCCGACCTCGACGAACTGCGGCCCAGGATCGCCGACGACCCGGAGCGGCAGAGGCTGGTGCTGGCGCCCGGCGCCGCCTCGTACATGGTGGTGCCACTGCAGGCACGCGGCCACGTCCTCGGCGCGGTGTCTCTGTGGCGCTCGCGTGAGCGGGCGCCGTTCGACGCACGGGACGCCGCGGTCGGGGAGGACATCTGCTCCCGCGCGGCCCTCGCCATCGACAACGCCCGCCGCTACACCCGCGAACGACGCACGGCGGAGAGCCTTCAGCGCAGCCTGCTGCCCCGGCCGGTGCTCAAGGTGACCGCGGCGGAGACCGCCGGCGTCTATGTGCCCGGCAGGACGCTGGCCGGCACCGGCGGCAGCTGGTTCGACGTCATCACCCTGTCCTCGAGCCGGGTGGCGTTCGTGGTCGGGAACCTGCGCGGTCACGGCCTCAACGCCGCCGCCGCGATGGGCAGTCTGCGCACGGCGGTGCGCACCCTCGCCGACCTGGACCCGCCGCCCGACGAACTGCTCACCCATCTGGACGACCTGGTGGTGCGGCTCGCCGACGACGAGCAGCCGGGCGAGCCCGAGGGGACCGTCCGGGGCGCCACCTGCCTGTACGCCGTCTACGACCCGGTCAGCGCCCGCGCCCTGATGGCCAGCGCGGGGCACGCGGCGCCGGTGCTGGCCCGGGCCTCCGGGGAGACCGGGCCCGTCGACATGCTTCCCGGCCCGGCGCTGGGGCTCGAGGGCGCTCCCTTCGAACCGGTGGAGGTGGCGCTCTCGCCCGGCGATCTGCTGGCCTTCACCGCGGGATCCCTCTCCGAGGCGCCCGGGTCCGGCGCCGATCACGTGATCGGCCATCTACGGGATGCCCGGGGCACGGGCGACTCGGCAGCCGTGCCCGAGATCGCCCGGGACATGCTGGTGCCCTTTCTGGCGCACCCCCCGGACGACGACGCGGCGCTGCTGCTCGCGCGGGTGTCCGTGTCGCCCGAAGGGTCCGTCGTCGAACGGGAGTTCCCGGCCGACGTGCGGATCGTGGCCGACGCGCGGGCGCTGGTGACCGAGCGGCTCACCGTATGGGGGCTCGACGAGCTGGTGTTCACCACCGAGCTGATCGTCAGCGAACTCCTCACCAACGCGATCCGCTACGCCGGCGGCCCGGTGAGGGTACGGCTCATCAGGGACCAGCGGCTGGTGTGCGAGGTCTCCGACCCGAGCGAGACCCAGCCGCATCTCCGCCGGGCACGGCTGACCGACGAGGGCGGACGCGGACTGTTCCTGATCGCCCAGCTGGCACACCGCTGGGGGAGCAGGAACACGGCCGCCGGCAAGACGATCTGGACGGAGCAGCTGCTGCCCTGAGCGGAACCGGCGCCCGGGGACTGTCCGCGCGGCGCCTGACGTGGTGCACTTGACCCACGGGGAGCGTGGCCGATGAACGCGAGACGCAGACGGGGACGCGAGGACGACCGCAGTGGCCGGCGGGCGCGGAAACGCGCCGTGATCGCCGCATGGACCGCTGCCGCCCTCACCGTGTCGCTCTACGGATGCACCGGCCCGGAGCCCGGCCCGGAGGAGACCTCCACCTCGTCCGCCGCGCGCGGGACGTCGTACTTCACCGGGCTGCCGGCCGAGCAGGGGCCGGTGCTCGCCGTGAAGATCGACAACGTCCGGCCGGCGCGCCCGCACACAGGGCTCGGGTCCGCCGACATCGTCTACGTCGAGCAGGTCGAGTCGGGACTCAGCCGGATACTGGCCGTCTTCTCCTCCCGCCTGCCGCCGCGGATCGGCCCGGTGCGCAGCGCGCGGGAGTCCGATCTCGAGCTGCTGCGGCAGTTCGGCAGGCCGGCGCTCGCGTACTCCGGCGCGCAGTCGGCGCTGCGGCCGCTGATCAAGGCCGCACCCGTCGCCGCGCTGCCCCAGGGGGAGGCGCCCGACGCCTTCGTCCGCTCGGGCGACCGTCCGGCGCCGCACAACCTCTACCTGCGCCCCGAGCGTGCCCTCGCCGCCGCCCGCGACGTGAGTGACGCCTCGGACATCGGCATGCGCTTCGGCGCCGCGCCCGAGGGCGGCCGGCCGCTCGAGGAGCACACCGTGCGCTATCCCTCGGCCCGGTACACCTTCAGCTGGTCGCCGGAGCAGAAGCGGTGGCTGGTGGCGATGGACGGATCCGCCGCGCGGACCACGGACGGGGGACGGCTCGAGGCCTCGACGGTCGTCGTGCAGCACACGGAGGTCAGGCCCTCCACGTTCCGCGACCGCGGTGGCAGCGTGTCGCCGTACACGGAGACGGTCGGCTCGGGCACGGCGCTGGTGCTGCGCGACGGACGTGCCTACGACGCCCGCTGGCAGCGTACGAGTGCGGACGGGGACACCGTCTTCACCGACGCGTCCGGTGAGCGGCTCGCCTTCGCCCCCGGCCAGGTGTGGGTGCTGCTCACCGGCCGGTGAGCGCCCCGCAGCGCCCTGCCGCGTGCCGCACGCGTCAGGCGCGGCCGGCCGGGGCCCCGCCCGCGGTGATCAGGCGGTGCAGGCGGTCCGCCGCGGCCCGGCCGAAAGCCGGGCTGTTGATGTCCGTGTCGTACTCGACCACTTCGACGGCGCTGCCGGAAAGACCGGCGCGCAGGGCGGCGAACAGCGCCTCGTCCAGGGCCGGATCGTGGTACGGGCCGCCCGGCGCGCCGAGCGTCGACAGGCCCCGCAGCGGTACGCACACCTCGGCCGGACCGGTGGCCGCCCGTAGCTTGGCGGCGACGCGGCGCCCGAGCTCCGCACACTCCTCCGCCGTCGTGCGGACCACGGTGATCGACGGGTTGTGCACCTGCACATCGCGTCCGCGCACATGGTGGGGGAGGGTGTCGAGCGGACCGAACTTCACCATGTCGAGGGCTCCCAGGCTCACCACCTGGGGCGTGCCCCGGCGTCCGGCGGCGCTCAGCCGGTCGGGCCCCGCGGTCAGGATCCCGCCGACCAGGTCGTCGGCCAGCTCGCTCAGGGTCAGGTCCAGCACGCCCGCGAACAGCCCCTGCCCGGCCAGCGACTCCAGGGTCCGGCCGCCGGCCCCGCTGACGTGGAACACCAGGACCTCGTAGCCCAGTCCGGTCAGCCGTTCGCGGGCCGCGTCGACACCCGCGGTCGTCACGCCCGCCATGCTCGCGGCTATGAGCGGCCTGCCGCCCGCGGCGAGCTCCGTGGGGAGCAGCGCCTTTCGGTGCGTTTCGAAACCTTTCGCCATGCCGGCCGCCGCGTGGGCGGCGTTCGCCAGTACCGGTGCCAGGACGCTGTTGACGCCGGCGATGTCGACGACGCTGTACATCATGGTGATGTCGGACGCCCCGACATAGGGCGACACATCACCGGCGGCCATCGAGGAGACCATCAACTTCGGTACGGCCAGCGGAAGTTCCCTCATCGCCCTGGTCGCGATCGACGTTCCGCCACTGCCGCCGACGGCGAGCACGGCGTGCAGCCGGCCCTCCTCGTACAGCCGCAGCACGCTCGCGGCGGCCCCGCGGGCCATGGCCGTCACGGCCGTGCCCCGGTCGGCCGCCGCCCGCAGCCCGGCCAGGTCGGCGCCGGCCGCACGGGCCACTTCGGAACGCGGCACGTCGGCCTCGATCCGCGGCTCGCCCACCACGCCGGCGTCGACCACCAGCACCTCGACCCCGGCGGCCAGCAGCCGCTCCCGCAGCCAGCCGTACTCCACACCCTTGGTGTCCAGCGTGCCCACCAGTACAACTGTCGCCATGACACGTACTGTTCGCGGAAATCCGGCGGTCGACAAGAGTGCCTGACCGGTCGTCCCCGATCAGGCGGCGGGCGGTGCCGTGCTGTTGCGGACCACCAGGCTGGTCGCCAGGTCGATCCGGGTCGCGGCCGGCCGCCGGCCGCGGCCGAGGTCCAGCACGAGCCGTGCTGCCGCCTCGGCCATCTCCGTCAGCGGCTGCCGCACGGTGGTGAGCGGCGGGCCCACCCAGCGGGCCAGCGGCAGGTCGTCGAAGCCCACGATGCTCAGGTCCTCGGGGATCCGGACCCCGAGCTCCCGGGCGGCCTCGTAGAGACCGAGGGCCTGAAGGTCGTTGCCGGTGAAGACGGCGGTCGGCGGCTCCGGCAGCCGCAGCAGTTCGAGTCCGGCGGCGTAGCCGGCCTCGTGGTGGAAGTCGCCCTCCCGCACCAGCTCCGCGTCGACCGGTACGCCGGCGCTCTCGAGCGCCGAACGGTAGCCGTCGATGCGGGCGCGGCTGCACATCATCCGCGAAGGGCCGCCGATCACGCCGATGCGTCGGTGGCCGAGCTCGAGCAGATGCCGGGTGGCGGCGAGGCCGCCCTGCCAGTTGGTGGCGCCGACCGAGGGCACGTCGTCACCGGGGTCGCCGGCGGGGTCCACCACG
This sequence comes from Streptomyces kurssanovii, assembly GCF_040677245.1. Lineage (NCBI taxonomy): Bacteria > Bacillati > Actinomycetota > Actinomycetes > Kitasatosporales > Streptomycetaceae > Streptomyces > Streptomyces kurssanovii. The sequence continues at coordinate 100,361 of NZ_JBFAQK010000021.1, read as the reverse complement.
ACGAACGGGATGTCGCGGCTGGTCAGCTGGGCGCGCTGGGCCGGGTCGAGGTCGGAGAGGACCAGGATCACCCCGGCGGGGCGGCGGGCGAGGACCCCGTCCACCCACGTCTGGCCGGGCATGAGCCGCCCCGCGCTCTCCGAGAGCACCAGGGACAGGCCCTCCTCCCGGGCCACGTTCTCCACCCCGCGGATGACCTCCATGGCCCAGGAGCTCTCCAGCTCGTGGAAGACGAGGTCGATCATCCGGGACTGCTGCGAGGCGCCGCGCCGCCGGCGGTAGCCGTGGCGGCGCAGCAGCTCCTCCACCCGGGTGCGGGTGGCGGCGGCGACATCGGCTCGCCCGTTGAGGACTTTCGAAACTGTCGGAGCCGACACGCCGGCCGCGCGGGCGATCTCGGCCAGTGTGGCACCGCCCTCGACCGTTTCGTCCGAGGACGGATCCTCCGGTCGGGACTGGACGTCTGCGGGTCTCATGCAGGGATCGTAGCCCGCCGCACGGTGTGCACAAGCTCTGACCACTGATCGCGGAAAGCTTTCGCGGGACCTCTTGACGCGCCGGAAACGCACTCGTACCGTTCCGGCAACATTCGCCAAGCAATTCGAAACATTCGATGAGGGGCAGTTATGGGGTCGGGCTTTCTCCGCAGAGGTACGGGTACGGCCAGATGGACCGCGGCGCTCGCCGCGACGGCGATGGCCGCGGTCCTCGCCGGCTGCGGCTCCGGCAGCGGCACCGGAGCCGCGAACAGCACCATCACCGCCTACGTCTACGGCGACGACGCGGTGAAGGTTCAGCAGGCGGCCGTCGACGAGTTCAACAAGACGTCGGACGTCAAGGTCAAGCTGGTCTCGGTCCCCGGCGCCGAGTACGTCAACAAGCTCCGCACCGCCATGGGCTCGCCCAACGCCCCGGACGTCTTCTTCAACTGGGGCGGCGGCTCCATCAAGCCGTACGTGGACGCCGGCCAGCTCGTCGACCTCTCCCCGCACTTCCAGAAGGACGAGACCCTGCGGCGCGGGTTCCTGCCGTCCGTCGTCGAAGCGGGCAGTCTCGACGGCAAGGTCTACGGCGTGCCCATGCGCGGCATGCAGCCGGTGATGCTCTTCTACAACAAGGCCCTGTTCGCCGAGAACGACCTCCAGCCGCCGAAGACCTGGGACGACCTGCAGAAGGCCATCAGCACCTTCAAGGCGAAGAAGATCACCCCGTTCGCGCTCGGCGGCACGGACGCCTGGACCCAGCTCATGTGGCTCGAGTACCTGCTCGACCGCATCGGCGGCCCCGAGGTCTTCAAGAAGATCCAGAACGGTGACTCCTCCGCCTGGGGCGACCCGGCGGTCCTCAAGGCCGCGCAGACGACCCGGCAGCTCATCGACGACGGCGCGTTCGGCAAGAACTTCAACTCGGTCTCCTACGCCAACGGCGGCGCCCCCGCCCTCTTCGCCCAGGGCAAGGCCGCGATGCACCTGATGGGCTCGTGGGAGTACTCGACCCAACTGGGCAAGGCCCCGGACTTCGCCAAGAAGGACCTCGGCTGGACCGCGTTCCCGACCGTGGCCGGCGGCACCGGTGACCCGGGCAACGTGGTGGGCAATCCCACCAACTACTGGTCGGTCAACGCCCGCACCAAGCACAAGGACGCCGCGATCGACTTCCTGAAGACGATGGCGTCCAAGGAGTACTCGAAGGCCCTCGTCGACAACGGCGACATCCCCACCACCGCCAACGCCTCCCAGCTGCTCGAGACCTCGCCCAACCCCGGGTTCGCCGAGTTCCAGTACAAGATGGTCCAGCTGGCCCCGAGCTTCACGCTCTCCTGGGACCAGGCGCTGGAGGCGAGCAAGGCCACCCCGATGCTCACCGAGATCAACAAGCTGTTCGCGGGCAAGTCCACGCCGGAGCAGTTCGTCGAGGCCCTGAAGGCGCTCAAGTAACCATGACAGACGTTTCCACACCGCTCGAGAAGCAGCGGAGCAGAGCGGCGGCCGCCACGAAGCGCGGCCGCCGCACTGCGGCGGGCCAGGGCTTCGGCCGACCCTCCGTCACCTGGGCGCTGCCCGGCATCCTCTTCTTCGGGCTCTTCGCAATCGTGCCGATGGCGCTGGCCGTCTATCTGTCCTTCTGCTCCTGGGACGGCCTCACCTCGCCGACGCCCGTCGGACTCGACAACTGGACGCGGCTGTTCAAGGATCCGGAATTCCGCCAGGCCGGCTGGCTCAGCCTGCTGCTGACCGTCATCAGCTGGGCCTTCCAGACGCCCATCGCGCTGATGCTGGGCGTATGGGCGGCGGGCCGGCAGCGCAACCGTGCCGTGCTCTCCGCGATCTTCTTCGTCCCCCTGCTGCTGTCCACCACGGCGATCGCGGTGCTCTTCCACTCGCTCCTCGACCCCAACTTCGGTGTGATCAAGGAGATCGGGCCCTGGTTCGGGATCGACCCCAACATCCTGGGCTCGTCCACCGGAGCACTGCTCACCGTGGCCTTCGTCGGCGGCTGGCAGTTCATGCCCTTCCACACCCTGATCTACCAGGGCGGCACCCGGCAGATCCCGCAGGTGCTCTACCAGGCGGCCTCGATCGACGGCGCGGGACCGGTCCGGCAGTTCTTCTCGATCACACTGCCCCAACTGCGCAACACCATCACCACGTCGTCGGTGCTGATGATCGTCGGCTCGCTGACGTACTTCGACACCGTGCTCATCATGACCAAGGGCGGACCCGGCACCGACACCACGATCGTGCCCTACCTGATGTACCGCACCGGTTTCCAGAGCTACGACCTCGGCTACGCCAGCGCCATCGCCACGGCGCTCGTCGTGGTGGCGACCGCCCTGTCCCTGCTGATGGTGAAGTTCAGCGGATTCGGGTCCATGCGCTCCACCAGGGAAGGGATGTGACCGCGTGTCCGCACAGCTGAACACCGCGAGGACCGTGCGCGGGACCCGCCGGCGCCGGCCGAAGGGCAACCCCCTCGTCGGCCTGGGAGCCCTGGCCTGGCTCGTCATCGTGCTGGTGCCGCTCTACACCCTGCTCTCCTCCTCGCTGACCCGGCAGGACCAGGCCCTCAGCGGCAACCCGCTGGCCTTCCCCACCGATCCCACGCTCGAGAACTACAACACCGTGCTCAGCAGCGGCTTCTTCACGCTGCTGATCAACACCGCCGTCGTGGCCGTCGCCACCGTCGCCATCGTGCTGGCGCTCTCCGTGCCGCTCGCCTACGTGGCCGTGCGTACCAGGAGCCGGCTGTCCTCGATGGCCTTCCGGACCTTCCTGCTCGGCGTCGCGATCCCGGCCCAGGCCGTCGTCGTGCCGCTGTACCTCCTCATCGCCGAGATGGGCCTGTACGACTCGCTGGCAGCGGTGATCCTGCCGACCGCCGCGTTCTCGATGCCGGTGGCCGTGCTGGTGCTCACCTCGACCCTCCGTGACATCTCGGAGGAGCTGTACGAGGCGATGGGGCTGGACGGCGCCACACCGCTGCGCATGCTGTGGCAGCTCGCGGTGCCGATGTCGCGGGCGGGCATCAGCACCGTCGCGATCTTCTCGGCGCTGCAGGCGTGGAACGGCTTCCTGTTCCCGCTGATCCTCACCCAGTCCGAGGAGCAGCGTGTGCTCACCCTCGGCCTGTTCAACTTCATGGGCCAGTTCGGGCTCAACGTCCCCGCGCTGCTCGCGGCCGTCGTGCTGTCCGTGATCCCCATCTTCACGGTCTATCTCTTCGCCAGGCGCGCCCTGGTCAACGGCCTGATGGGCGTCGGCGGCAAGTAGCCCCGCCGCCGAGCCCGCACATTTGCCACCACCGAGAGGAACCCCTGCCCGATGGCAATTCCGCATGCCCCGGACGCGCCCACCGCGGCCCCCGACGCCGAAGGCCCCTGGCGCGACCCCTCGCTCAGTGCCGCGGCACGGGTCGACGACCTCATGGGCAGAATGACCCTCGAAGAGAAGACGGCCCAGCTCTACGGCGTGTGGGTGGGCGCCGACGGCGACGGCAACGGTGTGGCGCCCCACCAGAACGACATGGTCGACCCGGTCGACTGGGACAGCCTCATCACCCGCGGCCTCGGCCAGCTCACCCGGCCGTTCGGTACCGCTCCCGTCGACCCGGCGACCGGCGCGGTGGCACTCGCCCGCGCCCAGCGGGAGATCGCCGACGCGAACCGCTTCGGCATCCCGGCCCTCGCCCACGAGGAGTGCCTGGCCGGTTTCACCGCATGGTCCGCCACCGCCTATCCCGTACCGCTGGCCTGGGGCGCCACGTTCGACCCCGCCCTGGTCGCCGGCATGGCGCGCCGCATCGGCGAGGACATGCGCGCCGTCGGCGTGCACCAGGGACTCGCCCCCGTCCTCGACGTCGTCCGCGACCTGCGCTGGGGCCGGGTGGAGGAGACGATCGGCGAGGACCCCTATCTCGTCGCCACCGTCGGCACCGCCTATGTGCGGGGCCTGCAGTCCGCCGGGATCATCGCCACACTCAAGCACTTCGCCGGCTACTCGGCGTCCGCCGGGGCCCGCAACCTCGCCCCGGTCCGCGCCGGCGCGCGCGAGCTCGCGGACGTCATCCTCCCGCCGTTCGAGATGGCCCTGCGGGACGGCGGCGCCCGTTCCGTGATGCACTCCTACGCCGAGATCGACGGGGTCCCGGCGGCGGCAGACACCCGGCTGCTGACCGAACTCCTCCGGGAGACCTGGGGCTTCGACGGCACGGTCGTCGCCGACTACTTCGGTATCGGCTTCCTGGAGACCCTCCACAAGATCGCCGCCGGGCCCGGCGACGCCGCCCGGCTCGCCCTGACCGCCGGCGTCGACGTCGAACTGCCGACCGTCCGCTCCTACGGCGACGCGCTCGTCGAAGCGGTACGGGACGGGCTGGTGACGGAGGCACTCGTCGACCGCGCGCTGCGCCGGGTCCTGCTCCAGAAGTGCGAACTGGGCCTGCTCGACCCCGACTGGTCCCCGCTGCCCCCGGTGCTCCGGGGGGCGGACGGCGAGGCGGAGAGCGTGCGCGGGACCGTCGACCTCGATACGCCCGCCAACCGGGAGACCGCCCGTCTGGTCGCCGAGCAGTCCTGTGTGCTGCTCGCCAACGACGGCGGCGTGCTGCCGCTCCGGGACACCGCCCGGATCGCGGTCGTCGGACCGCGTGCCGACGATCCGCTGGCCATGCTCGGCTGCTACTCCTTCCCCAGCCACGTCGGCGTCTCGCACCCCGAGGTTCCCCTCGGCGTGGACATCCCGACCGTGCTCGCGGCGCTGACCGACGAGTTCCCCGGCGCCGCGGTCCGCCACGCCGCCGGCTGCGACGTCGACGGGCCCGACACCTCCGGCATCGCCGAGGCGGTGCGTCTCGCGCAGGACGCCGATGTGTGCGTGGCCGTGCTCGGCGACCGCGCCGGCCTCTTCGGCCGCGGCACCTCCGGCGAAGGCTGCGACGCGTCCGACCTCTCGCTGCCCGGTGTCCAGGCGGAGCTGCTGGACGCCCTGCTGGCCACCGGCATCCCCGTGGTGGCCGTGCTGGTGACGGGCCGTCCGTACGCGCTCGGCCGCTGGGCGGACCGGCTCGCGGCCGTGGTGCAGGCGTTCTTCCCCGGCGAGGAGGGCGGCCCCGCCCTGGCCGGGGTGCTCTCCGGACGCGTCAACCCGTCCGGCCGGCTGCCGGTCGGTGTGCCGTACGGGCCGGGCGGCCAGCCCTGGACGTACCTCCAGCCGCCACTGGGCCTCGCGGGCGGGGTGAGCAACCTCGACCCCACACCGCTGTTCCCGTTCGGGCACGGACTCTCCTACACGACCTTCCAGTGGGAGGCCGGGCCGCCCGCTCCCGCGGAACTCCCCACCGACGGGTCCGCGGACATCGGCGTGGTGGTGCGCAACACCGGCGACCGCGACGGCGCCGAGGTCGTCCAGCTCTATCTGCACGACCCGGTCGCCCAGACCACCCGGCCGCAGGTCCGGCTGATCGGCTACGCCAGGGTGGAGCTCGCGGCGGGCCGCGCGGCGGAGGTCCGTTTCCGCTTCCACGCCGACCTGGCGTCCTTCACGGGCGTCGGCGGGCACCGGATCGTCGAACCGGGCGACCTCGAGCTGCGGTTCGCGACGTCCAGCGCGCCCGGCGACGTCCGGCACACGGTACCGCTGCGCCTGACCGGCCCGGAGCGGACGGCGGGCCACGACCGCACGCTGCACTGCGCCACAGTCGTCGAACCGGTCGCCGGCTGACCCCGGAGCACGGCACACGGAAATCCCCGGGAGCGGAAAGCTCCCGGGGATCTCGTGCTTCTCAGCGAAGCCGCATGCTCTCCGGCGGCCCCAGGTAGCTGGGCCGCAGACCGCCGGTGTCGACGACCAGCTTCTGCAGCACCACCGTCGGGTCGACCATCCAGAACCGGAGCACATGCCGGCCCGCGCGGCCGATCCGGTGCTCGGTGCCGGTGAGGTTGACGTTGTCGGAAGTGGTGCGCGCCCACCGGCGGTTCATGGTGCCGTCGTCGGACCCGGTGGCCTTCGTGATGTTCACCGTCTGCGGCCGGTCGTCGTCGAAGGACACCGCGTACTTCAGCCCGTCCGTCGCCAGCACGTTGTTCCGTGGCGACACATACGCCCACACGGTGACCCGGCCGGTGGTGAACAGGGTCAGCTCGTACTGGAGATGAGGACCGTCGCCCGGGGTGCGGCGCGCCGCCGTCACCGGGAACGGCTCCATCCCGCCGCCGGTGCGGCCGATGCCCGGGATGCGCTGCCAGGTCACCGAACTGCTGCCCACGGCCTTCGCGTAGTGCTCGGCCTCGATGGAGACGTAGCCGTTCGCCTCGATGAATCCCGACAGCCGCGCAGGCGACACCCGCGGATTGTCGATCACCGCATCGACGCGCACCGTGCGGCCGTCCGGGCCGCGGACCTCCACCGGCAGCCGGGTGGTGCCCTTGGGCGCCCGGGACCAGTCGACGCGCAGGGTCACCCGCTGCTGCGTTCCGACCCGGCCGCGCGGCCGGTCGGCGCTCAGCCACGGGACGCCGGTGCGTACCTCGTAGTCGAAGGACCCGCCGCCCCGGTTGAAGACCTCGATGTACTGGGCCGGCTGGCTCTGGTACGGGCTGAAGACGGGCAGCGTGGCCCGCCCCTGCTCCCGCTCCTGCTCCTCGCCGGGCCACCACGCCGCGCTGCCGTCGACCGCCACGCCCATCTCCGGCCGCTCCGGCAGCTCGATGCGTTTGACGGCGGGGAAGATCTCGTCGGGAAGCGCGACGTGGTTCAGCTCCGGCTGCTGCCACGGCGCGTTGGGTCCGTAGCGTGCGACGTCGCCGTAGCCGATGTGCGGCTGGGTCTGGAAGCCGCGCCACTTGCCGCCCGCGACCTCGTTGTCGAACCGTTCGGAGAGCGCGAAGTCGTCGGCGAGCCGGGCTTCGGCCCGGGCCGCCAGCTCGTTGGTGAGGGCCCGGCCCTGGGCCGCGTAGTGGAGGTTGGTGAACTCGGCCTCGCGCAGCGCGTACACGTTGGCGGTGGCCTCGACCTCGTAGCCGACGAGCTGGTACCAGGCGTCCTGGGCGGCGGCCGGTATCCGGCGGCCGATCTCCCGGGCCTCCTGGGCCAGCTGCCGCCAGTCCTCCGTGACCCGCTCCAGTTCCCGGTAGTCGGTGAGACTGAACGGGGTGGCCTCGTCGTCGTAGAGGACGGCGCTCTCGTCCGTGGCGAGGTCCTTCGCCGGGTCCAGGGTGATCCTGCGGTTGAGCAGTTCGGGCTTGCGCCGGGACTGGAGCCGGGCGTAGCGGTCCAGTACGGCGGCGATCGCGGTGGCCTCCTGCTCGCCGAAGTTCTGCCGGGCGTAGCCCAGTTCCCACTCGGGGAGCCGGTCCAGCTCCCAGCGGCGCGGATTCCACGCGTAGTCCATGAAGAACTGCGTGGGCAGTTCATTGCCCTTCAGGTCGCCGACGTTGGTGACCCACAGCCGGTCGTTGCCGTACGCGAAGGACTGGCTGAGCTGGTCCCACATGTTGGGCAGCGTGGTGGTGTCGACCCACTTGTAGTTGCGGCCCACGCCCACATAGTCGAAGTGGTAGTAGAGCCCGTAGCCGCCGGCGCGGGCGTCGGTGGAGAGCGAGGGCACCTTGCGGACGTTGCCCCAGTTGTCGTCGGTGAGTACGACGGTCACGTCGTCGGGGACCCGCAGCCCCCGGTCCCAGTAGCGCTGCACCTCCTTGTACAGCGTCCACACCTGCGGCAGCGCCGCCGGGTCCTTGCCGGTGATCTCGGCGATGATGGTCCGCTGGGTGGCGATGATCTCGCTCATCAGGTCGATGGCGTCGCCGTCGGGCAGGCTCGTGTCACCGTTGCCCCGCATGCCGAGGGTGATGACGCCCTCGAAGTCCTCGTCCTTCATCCGGCGGACGCCGTCGGCCCAGTACGCCTTGACGGCCTCCTTGTTGCGCCGGAAGGACCACTCGCCGGTGCCGCCGTAGGGGTCGTGGCCGGGCGTGGTGATGGTGCCGTCCTGGTCGCGCACCGCGGGGACGGCGTGCCGGTTCCACTCCTCGATGCCGCGCATCATCGGCGCCTCGTGGGAGGTGCCCATGACGATGCCGTACGCCTTGGCCGTGGCGTGGTTCAGCGGGTCGTCCTCGGCGAACGCCCGGCCCCAGACCGCCGGCCACAGGTAGTTGGCCTTGAGCCGGAGCATCACCTCGAAGACCTTGGCGTAGAAGGCCGCGTGGAAACCGCCCTCGAAACCGGGGGCCTTGCCAGGGCCGAAGAAGGCGGGCGCCCAGGTGCCCAGCGCCGGGTTCTCGTCGTTGATGAAGATGCCCCGGTACTTCACCGCCGGGGTGCCCTGGGTGTGCCGGCCGCGCCGCACGTACAGCGCGTCGCGGTGGCGCGGCGCGACGTCGTCCCACCAGTACCAGGGGGAGACACCGATGCCGCGGGAGACGTCGTACGCGCCGAAGATCGTGCCCCGCTGGTCGCTGCCCGCGATCACGAGGGCACGGTCGACGCCGGGCATCGGGTGCTCGACGACCGTCTGCAGCGACGTCTCCCACTCGCCTTCGATGCCGCGCACGTCGAGCTTGCCGGCCGCGATCAGCCCGTCGATCAGCGGACTGCGGCCGATGGTGCCGACGATCGCGACCTCCCGCTGCCGCGGGACGCCGTCCTGGAGCAGCGCCGGCCGTACGCCGGTGACCCGTTCGATGTCGTCCCGCAGATCGCCCGCCACGCGGACGACGCCTTCGTGGTCGGCGGAGCTCACCACCACGGGGACCGCTCGGCCCGCCCGGACGAGCGGGAAGCCGCCCGGTTCCGGTGTGAAGGAGATGTACGAGCCGGGGTCCGTCGCCCGGCCCGGGCCGCCGCCCGGCGCGGCCCATGCCGCGCCGGGCGCCAGCAGCGCCGAGCCGAGGGGAGTGGCCAGGGCGGTCAGTCCCAGACCGAGTCCCAGTACCGTTCTGCGGCTCGCGCCGCCCGGAGAATGCCGTTCCATGCTGCCCTTTCCTTGACGAATGTCTTCTCGCGCCGAGGACTCAGCGACGGCGGCCGGCGAGGGTCAGGTCCTGGCGGAGGGCGTCGAACGCCGGCTTCACCGCGTAGTTCTCGTCGAGGACGTTGGCCGCGCCCTCGCCCTCGAAGGTGCCGGGCACCCACGAGTACTTGTCGGTGAAGCCCCAGACGGTGAAGTCGGTGCAGCGCCGGGTGACGAGGCAGGCCCCCAGCAGCACGCTGTAACCGCGCGCCTGCGCCTGGAGCTTGACGTTGTCGGCGGGCATCGGCATCCGGACGTCGGCCTCGGTGATCGCACTCTCCATGCCGAGGTCGTCGAACCGCTTCAGGTTGGCCGCGACGTCGCCGGGGAAGCCGTACTGAACGGCGAAGTGGCCTTGGAGGCCGACGCCGTGGACCGGTACGCCCTCCTGGCGCAGCTGCTTCACCAGCTCGTACAGGGCGGTGCTCTTCGCGTTGACGCCTTCGATGTTGTAGTCGTTGATGTAGAGCTTCGCGCCCGGGTCGGCCTGGTGCGCCCAGCGGAAGGCGTCGGCGATGTATCCGGGGCCCAGGTTGCGCAGCCAGATGCTGTCGCGCAGCGTCCCGTCGTCGTTGAACGCCTCGTTGACGACGTCCCACTGCCAGATCCGGCCCTTGAAGTGGCGTACCTCCTCGGTGACGTGGCGGCGCAGGATCTCCCGGAGTTCTTCGGGCGTGAAGGAGCCTTCTGTCACCCAGGCGGGGAGCTGGCTGTGCCAGACGAGGGTGTGGCCGCGCACCAGTTGCTTGTGGGAGCGGGCGAAGTCGACGAGCCCGTCCGCGGCGGCCCAGTCGTGCTTGCCGCGCTCGGGCTCGGTGAGCTGCCACTTCATCACGTTCTCCGCGGTGACCGAGGTGAACTCGCGGGCCACCGTCTCGCGGTAGGTGCTGTCGGTGGCGAGGGCGGAGGTGTCGACGGCCGTGCCGATCCGCAGTCCGGCCTTCCTGCCGAGTGCGCCGAGGGTCGGGTCGCCCGGGGCGCCCTTCGAGGGCGCCACGGTCTCCTCGCCGGCGCCCGCGGCGCCGGCCGGGGCGCCCGCGGAGGCGGCGGGCAGCGTGAAGGTGGCGAGAAGTCCTGCCGTTGCGGCGCTGATGGCCAGGGCACGGGTCACCTTGAGCACGGATGTTCCCCTTCGGTGGGGCGGAGCCTTCCGGAAGACCCAGGAGGGCTTTCCGTTTTCGAAACTTTCGAAGCAAGCTCCGCAATTTTCTGTGGAACCTAGGGCCTGGCAAATCGATGGGTCAATCCCCTTGCACGGAAGTCCCACCGACGGGTGTGTGAGCCCCGGCAAGATCAGCGGGAGATGCGATGCTCGGAAGCGACGCATCCGAACGCCGTAGGCGCAGGGAGGCCTGACCCCATGTCACAGAACAGGTCGCAGGAGAGCTCGCGGCAGCGGACCCGGCGGATGCCGCCGGACAGCGGCTGGGTCAATCCGCTGAGGGATCCGCTGGACAGGCGGCTGCCCCGTATCGCCGGTCCCTCCGGACTGGTCATCTTCGGTGTCACCGGGGACCTGTCGCGCAGAAAGCTGATGCCGGCCGTCTACGACCTGGCCAACCGCGGACTGCTGCCACCGGGCTTCTCGCTCGTCGGTTTCGCCCGCCGGGAGTGGCAGGACCAGGACTTCGCCGAGGTGGTCCACCAGGCCGTCAGGGACCACGCCCGCACGCCGTTCCGTGAGGAGGTGTGGCGGCAGCTCTCGGAGGGAATGCGGTTCGTCCAGGGCGACTTCGGCGACGACGCCGCGTTCGAGCAGCTCAGGTCGACCGTCGAGGACCTCGACAGGGCCCAGGGCACCGGCGGCAACTTCGCCTTCTACCTCTCCGTGCCGCCGAAATTCTTCCCCGAGGTCGTCCAGCAGCTGAAGGACCACGGCCTGTCCGACGCGCCCGAGGGCTCCTGGCGGCGCGCGGTCATCGAGAAGCCGTTCGGTCACGACCTGGCGAGCGCCTGCGACCTCAACGAGATCGTGCACGAGGTGTTCGCACCCGACGAGGTCTTCCGCATCGACCACTACCTGGGCAAGGAGACCGTCCAGAACATCCTGGCGCTGCGGTTCGCCAACTCCCTGTTCGAGCCGATCTGGAACCGGTCGTACGTCGACCATGTGCAGATCACGATGGCCGAGGACATCGGCATCGGCGGCCGGGCCGGCTACTACGACGGCATCGGCGCCGCCCGTGACGTGATCCAGAACCATCTGCTCCAGCTGCTGGCGCTGACCGCGATGGAGGAGCCCGCCGCATTCGACGCCGCGTCCCTCGTCACCGAGAAGCTCAAGGTCTTCAAGGCCGTCAAACTCCCGGCGGACCTCGCCCGGTCCACCGTGCGCGCCCAGTACGCGGCGGGCTGGCAGGGCGGCGAGAAGGTCGCCGGCTACCTCCAGGAAGAGGGCATCGCCCCCGACTCCAGGACCGACACGTACGCCGCGATCAAGCTGGAGATCGACAACCGCAGGTGGGCGGGCGTCCCCTTCTACCTGCGCACCGGCAAACGGATCGGCCGGCGCGTCACCGAGATCGCGGTCGTCTTCCAGCGCGCCCCGCACTCGCCGTTCGACTCCACCGCGACCGAGGAGCTCGGCCAGAACGCGCTCGTCATCCGCGTCCAGCCGGACGAGGGCGTGACCGTGCGGTTCGGCTCCAAGGTGCCGGGTACATCGATGGAGCTGCGCGACGTGACGATGGACTTCGCCTACGGAGAGTCGTTCACGGAGTCCAGCCCCGAGGCGTACGAGCGCCTCATCCTCGACGTGCTGCTGGGAGACGCCAACCTCTTCCCGCGGACGGAGGAGGTGGAGGAGTCCTGGCGGATCCTCGACCCCGTCGAGGAGTTCTGGGACCGCAGCGGCAAGCCGGCGCAGTACGCGGCCGGCACCTGGGGGCCCGCCGAAGCGGACGACATGCTCGCACGAGACGGACGGAGCTGGCGAAGGCCATGAAGATCGACCTCACCGACACCACGGCCGGCAAGATCAACAAGGCGCTCGTCCGGGGCCGCCGCGCCATCGGTTCCCCCGCCGTCGGCATGGTGCTCACCCTGGTCATCGTCACCGACGAGGAGAACGCCTACGACGCCATCAAGGCGGCGGGCGACGCCTCCCGCGAACACCCCTCCCGGACCCTCGTCGTCATCAAGCGCCACGCCCGCTCCCCGCGCGACCGCCACGACACCCGCCTCGACGCCGAGGTCCGCCTGGGCAGCGACGCCGGAGCCGGCGAGACCGTGCTGCTGCGACTGCACGGCGAACTCTCCCACCGCGCGGACTCGGTGGTGCTGCCCCTGCTGCTGCCCGACGCCCCCGTCGTCGTCTGGTGGCCCGTGGACGCCCCGCCCGTCCCCGCCAAGGACCCGCTGGGCGCGCTCGCGCAGCGGCGCATCACCGACGCGTACGCGGTGGAGCGGCCGATCGAGGAACTCGACGCCCGCGCCTCCGGATACGAGCCGGGCGACACCGACCTCGCCTGGACCAGGCTCACCCCGTGGCGTTCCATGCTGGCCGCCGCGCTGGACCAGGCCCGTGCCGAGGTGGTCTCCGCGGTGGTCGAGAGCGAGGCCGACAACCCCAGCGCCGAACTGCTCGCCCGCTGGTTCGCCGACCGGCTGAAGGTGCCGGTCGAGCAGGTCGTCACCGAGGGGCCGGTCGTCACCGCGGTCCGGCTCCGCACCGCCGACGGCGAGATCCACATCGACCGGCCGGAGGGGCCCGTCGCCCGGCTCACCATCCCCGGGCAGCCCTCCCGGGTCCTCGCGCTGAAAGTACGCAGCACCGCGGAGCTCATCGCGGAGGAACTTCGCCGGCTCGACCCGGACGAGGCCTATGCCGCGGCGCTGCACGCACAAATCACCGCCCCTGCGGCCAAATCGGGGCCGGACAGCGCCTGAACAACACCCGGCGCAACTCTCCGCAATTGCTCGGTAACTCGACTGCGGAGTGTTGCGCCGGGTGTTCTTGCGGCGCCGCCCCGCCGCGGTGTGAAGGCTTTGTGAGGTGCCGTCAAAAAACCTCCTCCTTCAATGAATCTGCACACCGAATGCTCAGGCGGCACACCGTCTCCCAACTCCGTGGCTTCGCCCTGCCTCCGTCCTGACCTGCGACTATCGGTGTCTGTGCGGGAATGTCCAGTTCTCTGCGGGATGACCGGCCCCGTGCCCGGCGCGCGAATTTGGCGATCCCGTGAAGGAGATGGCGTCAATTCATGTAGGGACGTCCACGCGGCGGTAATTAGGTGCCGTTCTCACCAGGAATCCGCTCGGCGTGATTGGCTGCTCAACGGCCTTACGTGCTTTGATCCTTCGCACCGCGGGATTCGAAGAAGGGTTCCCGGATCCGGGAATCCCCCCACGCCCGCCAGGCGGCCGGTACCGCTCTTTTCGTGCCGGGCGCCGCGTTATCGAAATATCCATCCGAAGGGAACTTCTCATGAGCTTCGTCCCCACCCAGGAGATCGCCGACTCCGAGCTGGACAACATCGCCGGCGGTCTCCACAGCGCCACGGTGAGCAACGCCACCGCCGCTCTTGACAGCATCGCCCCGGTCTCCGGCACCGTCGCCACCGTGACGGGCGTCGTCGAGGGTGCCACCGGCATCAACACCGCGGCCATCACCGGCCCGGTCACCGGTCTCGTCGCCGGCCTGTAAGACCCGCGGCTCGCCGGCACCCCTCTGCCGGCATTGCCGAGCCGTGTGCCCCGGAGCCGGCCAGGTTCCGGGGCACACGGCCGCGCGTGGTTCGGGCGCCACCGCCCCGCGCGCGGGCCCGTCCCCGTACGCAGTGCGTCCGGGCAGCGCCCAGTTCCCCCGTAACCCCCGGCAGTTGAGGGAAGAGCATCGTGCAGTTCCGCCAACAGGCCCTTTCCAAACTGCAGTCACCGGAAGAGATCGACCTTCCGGTCCGTTTCGCCCGGCCGCAGGGGCTGCTCGTCCTCACCGTCACCGTCGTCGTCATGATCGCCGCGAGCGTGTGGGCGGTGATGGGCAAGGTGTCCTCCACGCTGGACGCGCCCGGCATCCTCACCCACGCCCAGGGCAGTTACGTGCTGCAGAGTCCGGTCGCCGGCCAGGTCACGGAGGTTCTCGCCCAGGAGGGCGACAGGCTCCGCGCCGACGCGCCCCTGCTGAAGGTCAGCACCCCGCAGGGCGTCACCGTCGTGCGCGCCATCGCCGCCGGCCGGCTGACCACCCTCGTCACCGCGATCGGCTCCGTCGTCACCCCCGGCGCGGACGTCGCGGCCGTCGAACGGATCGAGAAGCCGGACGATCCCCTGATGGCCGTGCTGTACCTGCCCGCGGAGAACGCCTCCACCGTGCCCGTCGGCGCCGAGGTCGACCTCAGCGTGCAGTCCGTGGCCACGCGGAAGTACGGCGTGCTGCGCGGCCGGGTCAAGACCGTCGGCAGGACCGCCCAGAGCAGTCAGCGGATCACCGCGTTCCTCGGCAGCAGCCAGCTGGGCGAGCAGTTCTCCCGCGCCGGCCAGCCCGTGTCCGTACTGGTCGAACTGGACACCGCTCGCGACACCGAGTCGGGATACCGGTGGTCGTCGTCCGACGGGCCGCCGTACCCCCTCGAATCCATGACCCTGACCGGCGGCGCCGTCCACCTTGCCGAGCAGCGCCCGATCGATTGGCTGCTGCCGTGACCCGGACCGAGAACAACGCGCACGCGCCCCAGCAGCAGTTGCCGCCGGCCGGCCGCGGCAGACACCGGCCGGAGGCGGCCGCTCAGGGCGGGCGCCGCGGCACACGCCGCGCGGCGCCGCCGCCCCGCCGCAAGCAGCAGCGGCGCGGCAGCAGGCCCCGCTCCGTGCGCACGCCCACCGTGCTCCAGATGGAGGCCGTGGAGTGCGGGGCGGCCGCGCTCGCGATGGTGCTCTCCCACTACGGCCGCCACGTTCCGCTGGAGGAGCTCCGCATCGCCTGCGGCGTCTCCCGCGACGGCTCACGTGCCAGCAACGTCCTGAAGGCGGCCCGCAGTTACGGCCTCACCGCCAAGGGCATGCAGATGGAGGCGACCGCGCTCGCCGAGGTGCAGCCGCCCGCGATCCTGTTCTGGGAGTTCAACCACTACGTCGTCTACGAGGGCACGGCCCGCAGGTTCGGCCGCCGCGGCGTACACATCAACGACCCCGACAAGGGACGCCGCTTCGTCCCCGCGGAGGACTTCGACACCAGCTTCACCGGGGTGGCCCTGGTCTTCGAGCCCGACCGGAACTTCCGCAAGGGCGGCCGCAAACCGGGCGTCATGGCGGCAATCCCCGCCAGGCTGCGCGGCACCGCGGGCACCCTCTTCGCCGCCTTCCTCGCGAGCCTCCTCCTCGTCGCGGTGGGCGCGGCCGTGCCGGCGCTCAGCCGCACGTACATCGACATGTTCCTGATCGGCGGGCAGACCTCGCTGCTCGGGACCCTGTTCGCCGCCATGGCGGCGGCGGTGGCGCTGACGGCCGTGCTCACCGGGCTCCAACAGGCGAACCTGCTGCGCGGGCGGATCATCTCCTCCACCCTGAGCAGCGCCCGCTTCCTGCGCCATCTCCTGCGGCTGCCCGTCACGTTCTTCGCCCAGCGCAGCCCGGCCGACCTGGTGCAGCGGCTGCAGTCCAACGACGCGGTGGCGGAGACCCTCGCGCGCGACCTCGCGGCGGCCGCCGTCGACGGGGTCGTGGTGATCCTGTACGCCGCGCTCCTGTGGAGCTACGACCCCCAGCTCACCGTCGTCGGCGTCCTGATCGCGCTGCTCAACGTCGTGGCGATGCGCATCGTCATCAGACTGCGCGCCACCCACACCCAGAAGCTGCGTGCCGACAGCGCCCGGCTCACCAACACCTCGTACACCGGCCTGCAGCTGATCGAGACCATGAAGGCGACCGGCGGGGAGAACGGCTTCTTCCGCCGGTGGGCCGGCCAGCACGCCACCACCCTGGACGTGCAGCAGCGTCTCGGCGTGCCCAGCGCGGCTCTCGCCGTCGTCGCCCCGACCCTCGCCACGCTCAACAGCGCCCTCATCCTGTGGATCGGTGGTCTGCGGGCCGTGGAAGGCCATATATCGATCGGTCTCCTTGTCGCCTTCCAGGCGCTGGTGGCCCGCTTCACGGCACCGATCACCCGGCTGAACGGAGTGGCCGGCCGGATCCAGGACTTCGCCGCGGACGTCGCCAGGCTCAAGGACGTCGAGAGCTTCCCCGTCGACCCCCTCTACTCCCGCGAGGAGCCGGACCCGAGCAGCCGCCGGCTCAAGGGGCACGTGACGCTCGAGAACATCACGTTCGGCTACAGCCCGCTCGACGCACCGCTGCTGAGCGGCTTCTCGCTGACCGTCGGTCCCGGCCGGCAGGTCGCCCTCGTCGGCGGCTCCGGGAGCGGCAAGTCCACCGTCTCCCGGCTGATATCGGGTCTCTACACGCCGTGGGAGGGCACCATCCGGATCGACGGCCGGCTGCTGGCGGACATCCCCCGCGGGGCGCTCGCCGCCTCCGTCTCCTTCGTCGACCAGGACATCTTCCTCTTCGAGGGCACCGTCCGCGACAACGTGACCCTGTGGGACCCCTCCATCCCCGACGAGGCCGTGGAGAGCGCCCTGCGGGACGCGGCCGTGCACGACGTGATCATGCGCCGCCCCGACGGCATCCACAGCCGCGTCGAACAGGACGGCCGTAACTTCTCCGGCGGCCAGCGCCAGCGCCTCGAGATCGCCCGCGCCCTGGTGCGCCGGCCCAGCATCCTGGTGCTCGACGAGGTCACCAGCGCCCTGGACGCGGAGACCGAGCGCGTCATCATCGACAACCTGCGCCGCCGGGGCTGCGCGTGCGTGGTCATCGCCCACCGGCTGAGCACCGTGCGCGACAGCGACGAGATCGTGGTGCTGGACCACGGATCCGTCGTCGAACGGGGCCGCCACGAGGAACTCGTGGCCGCCCAGGGACCGTACGCCGAACTCGTCAAGGAGCACTGACGTGTCATCCGTACCCCCGGCGGCCACCGCTTTCCACCCGGCCCACGAGCAGTCCGACGCGGTCCTCCATGCGCTCGGCGGCCTCGGCGCGCCCGTCGACACCACCGGCCTGCGCAGCCTGCACCTGGAGGGGCCGCAGGTGATGTGGCTCGTCGTGGGCGGCGCCCTGGACCTGTTCGCCGTCGACGCGGCGGAAGAGGGCCACTGGCACTTCCTCGGCCGGCTCGAACCGGGCACGCTGCTCCTCGGCCCGGTCGAAGGCCCCCGGCACACCCTCACGGGCCGGCCCTCGCAGGACTGCGTGCTCCGCCGGATCCCGCTGCGGGAGCTGTATGTACCGGACCAGGCGTACCCGCCCGCCTATCAGGACCCGTACGGCCGGACGGCGGCCACCCAGCTCGAGTACGCCTTCGGGCTGGGCGTGGGCCGCGGTCTCGGGGTGCTCTTCGAGGCGCCGCTCGAGGGCCGCCCGGCGGGCGAGGAGGCCATGGCCGACGACGACGTCCTGTGGATGCAGGTCGAGCCCGGCAGCGTGCAGTACGGCGCGTCCTACAGCGCGGAGGCGGCGGGCGACCTGCTCGTCGAGGGCGCCATGTGGCAGAGCATGGTGAACCAGCAGTACCGGCTGCTGTCCGCGGTCGACGGCTGGATCGAAGCGCTGGAGCGGGCCCACGAGGACCGGACGGCCGCCGGGATCAAGGCCGGCGCCGATGTGCGCGCCCGGGCCGACGAGGCGCTGCTCGCCTCCATCGGCAGGCCGGACCGCGCCGCACGCGGCGCCGGCGGCGCGGACGGCGACGACACGCTGCTGGCGGTGTGCCGGCACGTCGCGGACGCCGCCGGGATCGCGCTCACCGAACCCCCGAGGAGCGGCCCGGCGGACGACCGCGTCGGCCCTGTCGAACGCATCGCCGTCGCCTCCCGTATCCGCACCCGGCCCGTCCGTCTCCAGGGCCGCTGGTGGCGCACCGACGCCGGCCCGCTCGTGGGCCACCGGGCCGCCTCCGGCGCCCCCGTCGCCCTGATCAGGCGCCGTGGACGCTACGAAGCGGTCAACCCGCTCACCGGCTCCCGCACCCGGGTCGGCAGCGACAACGCGGACGAGTTCGAGGAGCGCGCCGTCATGTTCTACCGGCCGCTGCCCGAGCGGCCCGCGAGCATCTGGCGGCTGGCCCGCTTCAGCCTGCGCGGCACCCGCTCGGACCTGCGGAACCTGGCCCTCGCCGGCCTCGTCACCGTCGGGCTCGGCGCGCTGGTGCCGATCGCGACCGGACAGATCCTGGGTGTGTACGTGCCCAAGGCGGAGACCGGCCTGATCGTGCAGGTCTCGCTCGCCCTCATGGTCACGAGCATCGTCTCCGCCGCGTTCATGCTGCTGCAGAACCTCACCGTCCTGCGGATGGAGGGACGGATCGAGAGCATCCTCCAACCCGCCGTCTGGGACCGGCTCCTGAGGCTGCCGACCAAGTTCTTCGCGGAGCGGTCGACCGGAGAACTGGCGAGCGCGGCCATGGGTATCAGCTCGATGCGCCGCGTCCTGTCCGGCATCGGCCCCGTGGCCCTTCAGTCCACCACCGTCGGTGCGATGAACGTCGTGCTGCTCCTCTGGTACAGCGTTCCGCTGGCGCTCGCGGCCATCGGCATGCTGCTCGTCATCGGCGCGGTGTTCCTCGGCATGGGGCTGTGGCAGGTCCGCTGGCAGCGCAAGCTGGTCGAACTCTCCAACAAGCTCAACAACCAGGCGTTCCAGACCCTGCGCGGCCTGCCCAAGTTGCGGGTGGCAGCGGCGGAGAGCTTCGCCTACGCGGCCTGGGCACGACAGTTCGCCCGCTCCCGCGAACTCCAGCAACGGGTGGGCCGGATCAAGAACCTGACCACCGTGCTGGACGCGGTCTACCTGCCGCTCTGCTCGCTCATCATGTTCATGCTGCTCGCAGGACCGGCACGGGGCTCCATGTCGGCGGCCGAGTTCCTCACCTTCAGCACCGCCGTCACCATGCTCCTGACGTCCGTCACCCAGGTCACCGGCGTGCTGGTGTCGGCCGCCGCCGCACTGCCCATGTTCGAGCAGGTGCGCCCCATCCTCGACGAGGCCCCCGAGGTGCGCGGAGCGAGCGCGCAGCCCGGCACCCTGTCCGGTGCGATCGAGGCCAGGAAGCTCACCTTCCGGTACGCCGACGACGGCCCGCCGGTCCTCGACGACGTGTCACTCGAGGTGCGGCAGGGCGAGTTCGTGGCGATCGTCGGCCCGAGCGGATGCGGCAAGTCGACCCTGCTGCGGCTGCTCATCGGCTTCGACCGGCCCGCCTCCGGCACGGTCCTCTACGACGGCCAGGACATGGCCGCGCTCGACCCCGCCGCCGTGCGCCGGCAGTGCGGGGTGGTGCTCCAGAACGCCCAGCCGCTCACCGGATCGATCCTCGACTGCATCTGCGGCGCCGAGACGTTCTCGCAGGACGAGGTCTGGGAGGCCGCGGAGATGGCGGGGCTGGCTGAGGACATCAAACGGATGCCGATGGGCCTGCACACCCTGATCTCGTCCGGCGGCGCGATCTCCGGCGGTCAGCGGCAGCGGCTGATGATCGCCCAGGCCCTCGTGCGCCGGCCGCGCATCCTCTTCTTCGACGAGGCCACCAGCGCCCTCGACAACGAGACGCAGCGCGTCGTCATCGAGAGCACCCGCCGGCTGGACGCCACCAGGGTCGTGATCGCCCACCGGCTGTCCACCGTCATGGACGCGGACCGGGTGATCGTGATGGAGGAGGGCCGGGTCGTCGAGCAGGGCCGGCCTGCCGACCTGCTCGCCGACGCGGGCGGCCGGCTCCACGGACTGGTACGGCGGCAGCTCGCGTGAGCGGCGGGCGGTGGGCCCGCCGCGCGCGGGCTACCGCCTGCGGTGCGTGCCGCCGCCGCCCGTGAGGAGGGCGTCGCCGACGAGCCTGACCCCGCGGGCCAGCCGGCCGAGCTGCTCGAGCTCGACCGCGTACAGCCGGATCGTGTTCTCGATGACGGTCTCCGCCACACCCAGCGGCGGCAGTTCGCACCGGGAGGTCTGCAGGGCCGTCCGCACCGCGCGCATCTCGTGCTGTATCTGGAGCTGCGCGTGCCGGGCGAGCAGGACGGGGTGCCTGTTGAGCGTCGAGTAGCCGGCGTAACGGGCGGGCAGCAGATCGCGCAGCCAGCGGGCGGCGGTCCGTTCCCAGTCGTGGCTGCCGGGGGCCTTCACCTGGCAGGGCCAGTCCGGATCGACCGGGGAGAGGGTTCGGGACATTCGTCGTCGCTCCGGGTGGTGCCGATGAACTCTGATCGAGAGATGTGCGGCGGTCCCGGCCCAGGGGTTGACCGGGACCGCCGAGGGCGTCCGCGGCGGAATGCGGAGCCCGGATTGAACACCGGAGGACGGCGCGAGGAGGGAGCGCCGTACCCGGGTGTTCGGTTGGGGAGGGCTCGGGTGCGGCCCTCATGGCTACGGAGGACACCGGCGCCAGGAGCAGTAAATATATATACCGTCGAGTACGCAAGGGTATGAAAAATTTCATGCACCGCTGGGCATGAAAAATACCGGTAAGAGACCGGTTCGAGCACCGAAAGCCAGGCGGTTCAGTCCTCCAGGAAGAAGTCGTGCTGATCCGCCACCTGTTCGTAGCCCTCCAGCCGCACCTGCGTCCGCTCCGGATCGGCGTCCGCCATGGCCTGCAGCACCGCGGCGGACAGCACCCCAGGGGCCGCGTACGAGTCGAACACCAGCCGCGACCCCGTCCCCGCGGTCAGCGTCACATCGGCCTCGTCCACCAGCGGCCCCAGCGTCAGATCGGTGATCAGCGCGACCCGCAGACCGGTGCGGCGGGCCGCCCGCAGCGCCGCGAGCGTCTCGTTGGCGTGCCGGGGCATCGCGAAGGCCAGCACCCAGGTGCCGCCCGCCTCCCGGGACTGCAGCAGCGCGTCGTAGGCCACGCTGCCGCCGCGGGTCACCAGCCGCACATCGGGGTGGATACGGCGCGCCGCGTACGCGAAGTACTCCGCGAGCGAGACGGAGATCCGCAGCCCGAGAACCGTCAGCGGCATCGACAGGGCAAGCTCACGGCCGATGCCGAGCACCCGGTCGGTGTCCGCCAGCACCCGCCGCAGGTTCTCCAGGTTCTGGATCTCGGCGTCGACGGCCGCCTGCAGCTCGTTGCGGCGGATCTCCGCACGGGTCTCCGGAGAACCGGCCACCGCGCTCAGCGCGATCGGCTGCAGCGCCTCCCGCAGCGCCGGGTAGCCGCTGTAGCCGAGGGACGTCGCGAACCGGGTCACCGACGGCTGGCTGACCCCCACCCGCTCCGCGAGGTCGGTGATCGACAGGAACGCGGCCTCGGTCAGATGGTCGATGATGTACTGCGCGATGCGCCGCTGACCAGGGGAGAGGCGGTGGCCGCCGAGCAGTGCGAGTACCCGCTCCGCGGGAGCGGGCTGCTGCTCCTCGGGCGGTCCGCCCGGGGTGATCGCGGCGGCCTGCGCGCGTTCCTGCTGCCCTGATGGCACCGGTGTGCCCCCTTCTATGTCCAACTCCTGCTCAACATAGCCCACCGGCCGTGCCGGTCAGGGTGACCGTCCATGCGGGCACCGCCCGCCGCGGGCCCCTGTCGAGGAGATGCGCCGCCCGCCCGGCCGGGAGCATGCTGGCAGGGTGACCCGGTACGGCGAAGACGTGCCCGAGGCCCCCGCCCAGGAAGGCCCGGACCCCGTGCACACCCACGGCCGCGACCCGCAGGCGGACGAGCTCGTCATGGTCCTCGCCCAGGCCGAGGTGAGCGCCATCGAGGCAGTCGGGGGCTTCGCGGGCGGCCTCTACCTGCGGTCCGCCTCACCCGAACTGCTGCGCCTGGCGGTGATCGCCGGGCTGCCGTCGAAGCTGTTCCGGCACTGGTGGGGCATGCACGTGAACCGGCCCTTCCCGCACTCGGACGTCTACCGCACCGGTCAGCCGGTCTACCTCGGCGACGCGGAAGAGGCGATGCGCCGCTACCCCCAGCTCATGGCCGGCCTGCCGTTCCCCTTCGGATCGCTGTACGTGCCGATCTCCCACGACCGTGAATGCTTCGGGGTTCTCGGCGTGCTGCGCCCCGCAACCCCCGGCCAGCCGGTCTCCGAGGCCGACCGGCGGCGCATCCACGAAGTGGGTGACCGGCTCGGCGCCACGCTGGCCGCCATGGCACCGAACCGGCCTCGCATCGAGTGGGACGCCGAACCGCTGGCCGTGACCCTGCAGTCGCTGACCGCGCCGCCCCTGCGCATCGGCGCCTTCGACTGGAACCTCGAGGCGGGCACCGTGACCGGCGACGAGGGCTGGTGCGCCATCCTCGGCACCGACCCCTCGAGGCTGCCGCTCACCGCGGAGGCGGTGGCCGCGCGGATCGAACCGGAGGACGCCTACGGGCTGTGGGCGCTGGCCCGCCGGTCCGCCGAGTCGGACCGGCCGGTCACCCGCAGACTGCGCCTCCAGGGCGCCGACGGCCGCCCGCACCTGCTCGAACTCACCGGCCGCCGCAGACGCCCCACGGACGAGGCGACGGCGACCCACCTGACCGGTTACCTGGTCGACCTCGGCGCCGGACCGGTTGTCCCCGAGGCCGCCGACCGGCTCCCGGTGGGCATCTGCTCGGTCGACCGCCTCGGACGCATCGCGTACATGAACGAGTACGCGGAGAGGCTTCTCGGGCAGCCGCGCGCCGATCTGATCGGGCGGGTCCTGTGGGAGGCCGTCGACTCGTTCGGCCAGCCGGCCCACGAGGACCACTACCGGGCGGCACTGCTCTCGCCCGATCCGGTCCATTTCCTGCTCAGGGGAACCGGTGAATGGCTGTCCGTCACCCTCTACTCGAGCCTCGACGGCCTCACCGTCACCCTCGACGCGGGCGAACAGCCCACCTACGCCCCGGGGTCGTTGGCCGTGCCCGGCGCCGGTGTCGGCTCACCGGCGGACCGGGCCGTGGCCCTGTACCGCCCGGTCGCCCTCGCCATCGCGCTCACCGAGGCGGTCACGGCCCGGCAGGTCTCCGCCGTGGTCACCGAGGAGCTGCTGCCCGCGTTCGGTGGCCGGCAGCTGGCGATCTACATGCTCAGCAACCGTCATCTGTACCTGGCCTGGGAGACCGGGTTCCCCAGGGGCTTCCTCAACCGCTTCGACGGAGTGGGTCTCGACACGAAACTGCCCGGCGTCGAGACCCTCACCTCCGGCCGGCCCCTGTTCTTCGAGTCGATGCAGAACCTCGCCGCCGCCTACCCCGGCATCCCCATGGACGCGCACGTCGGCGCCCGGGCCTTCCTGCCGCTGATCGCCTCCGGCCGCCCCGTCGGCGCCTGCATCCTCGGCTTCGACCAGCCCCGCGGCTTCAGCCCCGAGGAGCGCACCGTCCTCACGGCGCTCGCCGGACTCATCGCCCAGGCCCTCGAACGGGCCCGCCGGTACGACTCGGAGGCGGCGCTCGCCCGCGGCCTCCAGGACGCCCTGCTCCCGCACCGGCTGCCCGCCGTCGAGGGGCTCGACACCGTGGCGCGGCACCTGCCGGGCACCCAGGGAATGGAGGTCGGCGGCGACTGGTACGACGTCATCGACACCGGCCGGGGGATGGCGCTCATCATCGGGGACGTACAGGGCCACGGCGTCCAGGCGGCCGCCACCATGGGGCAACTGCGCAGCGCCGTAAGGGCCCTCGCCGTCAGCGGCCACACTCCCGTGGAAGTGATGACCGGCACCAACCGGCTTCTGATCGACCTCGACCCCGGCCTCTTCGCCAGCTGCTGCTACATCGTGCTCGACCCGGCCACCGGCCGTGCCGACGCCGTCCGCGCCGGCCATCTCCAGCCCCTGCTGCGGCACCCGGACGGCCGCACGGACGTGCTCGCCCTGCCGGGCGGAGTGGTCCTCGGGGTGGACGCCCGCGCCGTCTACCCCGTCACGGAACTGACCCTGGAGCCCGGCGCGGTGCTCGCCCTGTTCACCGACGGACTTGTCGAACAGCCGGGCGTGGACATCGACCTGGGCATCGAAAGACTGCGGCACACGTTCTCCGAGCTGGGATACGCCCCACTGTCGGACACCGCCGACCGCCTCATCAACGAGGCCCGCCAGACTCCCGACCGCCCCGACGACATCGCCCTGCTGCTCGCGGCACGGTGGTCCCAGACCGCCGGAAGGGGGAACGGCGACCCCGCCCCGTGACGTCCGCAGCCCCGGCCGCCCGCGGCCGGCGCGCCCGGGTCAGGCCTCGCCGGACCCGCGTGACCGCCCACCCCGGCCTCCCCGCCGCCCAGCACTAACGTGGCCCCATGGACAGGCACGACACGACCGGCCCGCGGACCGACGACCCCGGCTTCCCGGCACTGACCGCGCCCCGGTGCGGCGGACTCGGTGAACTGGACGACGCCGTCAGCGGGTGCCGCGCCTGCCCGAGACTCGTCGCCTGGCGGGAGCAGGTGGCCGCGGACCGGCGGGCCGCCTTCTCCGGCTGGGAGTACTGGGGCCGGCCGGTGCCGGGCTTCGGCCCCGCCGACGCGTCGCTCGCCGTCGTCGGCCTCGCCCCCGCCGCCCACGGCGGGAACCGCACCGGCCGCATGTTCACCGGGGACGACTCCGGCGACCTGCTGTTCGCCGCTCTCCACGCCGTCGGCCTCGCCTCGCAGCCCACGTCCACGCACCCCGGCGACGGCCTGGTCCTGCACGGCGTACGCGTCACCGCGCCCGTCCACTGCGCCCCGCCGCAGAACAGGCCGACGACCATCGAGCGGGACACCTGCCGTCCCTGGCTGGCGACCGAGCTGTCACTTCTGACCGGCCTGCGCGCGATCGTCGTCCTCGGCGGTTTCGGTTGGCAGGCACTGCTGCCCGTCCTCGAGGCCACCGGACGCCGACTGCCGAGGCCACGGCCCGCGTTCGGCCACGGAGCCCATGTCGTCCTGCCCGGCGACGGCGACCGGTCGGAACTGCATCTGTTCGGCAGCTACCACCCCAGCAGGCGCAACGTCTCCACCCGGCTGATGACCTTCGGGATGCTCGTCGACGTGCTCCGCGACGCCGCCGGGGTCAGCGGCCGCTGAGGGCCCGCGCCTCCTCGAGCGCGTGCAACGTCTTGTCGGGGGTCAGCGGCAGATCCCGCAGGCGGGCGCCCGTCGCGTGGTGCACCGCGTTCGCCACCGCCGCCGCCGTGCCGACGATGCCGATCTCACCGATGCCCTTGCTGCCCATCGGATTGAGGTGCGGGTCGTCCTCCTCGATCCACTGCGCCTCGACGGAGTGCACGTCCGCGCAGACGGGCACGTGGTACGAGGCGAGATCGCACTCCGCGTAGTCCCCGAAGCGCTCGTCCATGGTGCTGCCCTCCATCAGCGCCATGCCGATGCCCATCGTCATCCCGCCGATGAACTGTGACCGCGCGGTACGGGCGTTGAGGACGCGGCCCGCCGCGAACACGCCGAGCATCCGGCGCACCGCCACCTCGCCCGTCACCGTGTCCACCTGCGCCTCGCAGAAGACGGCGCCGAAGGCGTGCCGCGCGTGGGCGGGCTCGCGGCCGGTCTCCTCACCGGTGTCGGCCGACACGGTCAGCCCCTCCGGCGGCAGCGGGCCGCGCAGGTCCGCGAGGCGCTTGGCGAGGAGAGTGCAGGCCTTGTGGACGGCCCAGCCCCAGGAGGCCGTACCGGACGACCCTCCGGCCAGCGGCGCCTCCGGCAGGTCGGAGCTGCCGATCTCGACGGTCACCGTCTCCAGCGGCGTGTTCAGCGCCTCGGCGGCGATCTGCGCGAGCACCGTCCTGGCGCCGGTGCCGATGTCGGTGGCGTTGACCCGGATCCGGTGGACACCGTCGTGCCCGAGGTGGGCGGTGGCCGTGGACGGGGCGATCAGCACCGGGTAGGTGCTCGCCGCGACACCGGTGCCGAGCAGCAGATCGCCTTCCCGGGTGACGCCCGGACGAGGGTCACGATCCTGCCAGCCGAAGACGTCGGCGCCACGGCGGAGGCACGCGGCGAGGTTCCTGCTGCTGAACGGAAGCCCCGAGTCGGGCTCGGTCGCCGGTTCGTTGCGCAGCCGCAGCTCGACCGGGTCCAGCCCGGTGGCGACGGCGAGTTCGTCGATCGCCGACTCCAGGGCGTACATTCCGGGGGCCTCGCCGGGGGCGCGCATCCACGACGGGGTGGGCACGTCGAGGGCCACCACCCGGTGCACGGTCCGGCTGTTGGGGGAGACGTACATGACCCGGGCCGGGACGGCGGCCTGCTCCACGAACTCCTTCACCCGGGAGGTCTGGGTGACCACTTCGTGGGCGAGGGCCGTGATCCGGCCGTCGGCGCCGGCGCCCAGGCGGACATGATGCAGTGTCGGCGCCCGGTGGCCCACGACGGCCGGCAGCTGACGGCGTGGCAGCGCCACCTTCACCGGGCGACCGGTGTGGCGTGCGGCCATCGCGGCCAGCACCACCGGCGGCCGGGGCGTCCCCTTCGATCCGAAGCCGCCGCCGACGTGTTCGGACACCGCGGTGACCTGCTTCCTGTCCAGCCCGAACAGCTGGGCCAGGGCGTCCCTGACCGGGCCGGAACCCTGGCTCGAGTCCCGGACCGTCAGCCGGCCGTCGTGCCAGTGGGCGGTGGCCGCGTGCGGCTCCATCGGATGGTTGTGCAGAGCGGTGAGCCGGTAGGAGGTGTCGACGCGGACCTCGGCCGCCGCGTACGCGCCCTCGAAGTCGCCCCTCTCGCGCACCGCGGGGTGGCCCCCGTTGGCCTCCTCGGGCGTGTAGACGTCCGGGTGGCCGTCGGTGAGGCGTACGTCGTGTTCCTCGGTCTCGTAGCCGACGCGCAGGGCTGCGGCGCCGGCGCGGGCGTTCTCGAGGGTGTCGGCCACGACCAGGGCGACGTACCAGCCCCTGTGCGGTACGCGGTCGTCCTGGAGGAGACGGAGCGTCGGGTCGTCGGGCTGCCCGAGGCGTGGGGCGTTCTCGTGGGTGAGCACCGCCAGCACACCGGGCATGTCCAGTACCTCGGGCGTGCCGAGCGACGTGACCCGGCCGCGGGGGATCGCGGCGGGCACCGGCCAGCCGTACACACAGCCCGACGGGGTGTGTTCGGCGGCGTAGCGTGCCGCGCCGGCGGCCTTCTCGCGCGCCTCGCGCCGCACGGCGGGCGCACCCAGTACGGCGGGCGGCCCGCTCATGACCCCTCCTCGCCGTGGTCGTCGCCGTCCGCGAGCCCGGCGAGGACGCCGACGGCGAGATTTTGCGCGAGACGCACCTTGAACCCGTTGTCCCGCAGCGGCTCCGCCGCCGCGAGCTCGGCCTCGGCCGCGGCGGCGAACGCCTCGCGGCCGGCCGGCCCGCCGACGAGCAGTTCCTCCGCCCTGCGGGCACGCCACGGACGATGGGCGAGGCCGCCGAACGCCAGCCTCGCGTGCCGGACCCGGCCGTCCTCGACGGAGAGGACCGCGGCGACGGAGACCAGCGCGAAGGCGTACGAGGCACGGTCGCGGGCCTTGCGGTACGCGGACCGCGCACCGGTGGGCACGGGCGGCAGCTCCACGCCCGTGATCAGCTCGCCGGGCCGCAGCTCGGTGTCCACCTGGGGGCGGTCCCCGGGCAGCCGGTGGAAGTCGCTGACCGCCAGCGACCGGTCCCCGTCGGTGGAGTGCAGATGGACCGTGGCGTCGAACGCGGCGAGCGCGACCGCCATGTCGGAGGGGTGCGTGGCGACGCAGTGCTCGGAGTGGCCCAGCACGGCGAGGTCACGGTGGACGCCCTCCCGCGCGGGGCAGCCGGTGCCCGGCGCACGCTTGTTGCAGGGCTTGGAGATGTCCTGGAAGTAGGTGCAGCGGGTGCGCTGGAGCAGGTTCCCGCCGGTGGTCGCCGCGTTCCGCAACTGACCGGAGGCCCCGGAGAGCAGCGCCTGCGACAGCGCGAAGTAGCGCGTCCGGACCGCCGGATGGGCCGCGAGGTCGCTGTTGCGCACGGCGGCGCCGATCAGGAGCCCGCCTCCCGGCACGCCCTCGACCGTGCCGAGCGGCAGCCGGCTCACGTCGATGAGCACGTCGGGCGTCGCGACGCCCAGCTTCATCAGGTCGACGAGGTTCGTGCCGCCCGCGAGGTACTGCGCCCCGGTGTGCGCGGCGTACGCGGCGACGGCCTCGGCGGCCGTGCCGGGTCGGACATAGGCGAAGGGTTTCACGGTGTCACGTCCTCGATGGCCGCCACGATGTTGGGGTAGGCGCCGCAGCGGCACAGATTGCCGCTCATGCGCTCACGGATCTCACCGGGCGTGAGGGTGACGGGCCCGTCCGCCCCCTCCCGCCGCCCGGTCACCAGCGACGGACGGCCGTCGGCCGCCTCCGCCAGCACGGCCACCGCCGAGCAGACCTGCCCGGGGGTGCAGTAGCCGCACTGGAGGGCGTCCCTGGCGACGAACGCCTCCTGCACGGGGTGCAGTTCACCGCCGGGGGCGAGACCCTCCGCCGTGGTGATGTGCGCCCCGTCGTGGGACACGGCCGGCATCAGACAGCTGTTCACCCGCCGCCCGTCGGCGATGACGGTGCAGGAGCCGCACTGGCCGTGGTCGCACCCCTTCTTGGGACCCGTCAGGTCCAGGTGCTCGCGCAGGGTGTCCAGGACCGTGGTGCGGTGGTCGAGTGTCAGCGTGTGACTGACGCCGTTGACGTGCAGTGTGACCGCGGAGCGATGGTCGCCCGCGACGGTCGTGGCGCCCGCGGTCTCCGGTCGGCTGGTCGGTTCCACGCCGCAGCCCTTTCCCGTCGGTTGACAGTGGTTCGCTCTACTTCCTACCAGCCTGCGGTGCGATGCGCGGTTCGGCCGCTCATGAGCCCTCCGGACCGTCCACGTTCCGCCGTTCGAGGGGCCGCACCGCCGGGCCCTGCAGTACGGAGCCGTCGACGCCGAACCGGGAGCCGTGGCAAGGGCAGTCCCAGCTGCGCTCCGCCTCGTTGAACGCCACCATGCAGCCCAGATGGGTGCAGCGGGCGGACACCGCGTGGCACACCCCGTCGTCGTCGCGGTACACCGCGCAGCGCTGCCCGTTCAGACGGACGACCGCGCCCGTGCCCGGTGCGATGTCGGCGGCCGAGTCCACATGGGTGGTGCGCAGCCGGTCCCCGACGAAGTGCTTGCCGACCTCGGCCTGCTGGGAGACCAGGGTGGGGGCCTCCCGCAGCGTGCTCCATATCCGCCGGGGATCGTAGAGATCGGCCCACGGGGCCTTCACGGCACAGATCAGGCCCGCCAGGAGCCGCCCCGCCAGCACGCCGCTGCTCATGCCCCAGCCGCCGAAGCCGGTGGCGACATACGTGTGCCTGGCGCCCGGGTGGAAGGGCCCGATCAGCGGCACGGTGTCGCTCGGGTCGTTGTCCTGCGCCGCCCAGCGGTACATGGTCTCCTCCACCGGGAAGTGCGTGTGCATCCACTCGTCGAGGCGCTCGATCCGTTCGGGGACGTCCACCGTGCCGGGGGTGAAGGTCTCTCCGGTCACGATCAGCAGCCGGCGGCCGTCGCCCAGCGGGGCCGTGCGCACCGACCGTTTGGCGCCCTCCTCGCAGATGTACATCCCGGCCGGGTCCCGGTCGGCGGGCAGTGCCGCGGCCACCACCAGCTCACGGTGCGGCGTCATCCGGGCGAACAGCAGCGCCCGGTCGAACACCGGGAAGTGCGTGGCGATCACGACATCCCGCGCGGTCACGGTCCGGCCGCCCTCCGTGGTGAGCCGGCAGGGCGAGCCTTCGTGCAGGGCGGTGACCCGGGTCCGCTCGTAGATCTTGTTGCCGTAGGCGGTGAGGTCCTGTGCCAGACCGAGGAGGTACTTGCGCGGATGGAACTGTGCCTGCTCCTCCATCCGCACAGCTCCGGCGACGTCGAAGGGCAGCCCGGTGTCCTCGACGTACTCGGCCCGAAGGCCCGCCTCCGCGGCGGCCTCGGCCTCGGCCTGGAGCGCGGAGCGCTGCTCGCCGTCCCGGGAGTAGACGTACGCAGGGCCGCGCTCGAACTCGCACGCGATGCCGAGCGCGGAGGACACCTCGGCGACGCGTTCCACCGCCGCCTGCTGGGAGCGGGCGTAGAGCCGGGCCCCCTCGGGGCCCCTGGTCCGGCGCAGCCGGTCGTAGACCAGGCCGTGCTGTGCCGTCACCTTCGCCGTGGTGAACCCGGTGACACCCGTCGCGATGCGGTCGGCCTCCAGTACCGCGACGGAGCGGCCGCCCTCCCGTGTCAGTTCCCACGCCGTGCTCAGCCCGGCGATGCCGCCGCCCACCACGGCCACGTCGACCGTGATGTCGTCGGCGAGCGGGGGGTGGTCGGTGGCGTCGGTGGTGCGTATCCAGTGCGAATCCGTCGTGCGCGGGTGCGTGTCCTCCGCCGTGCGGGGGGCGTGAGATTCGTTCGACATGCGGTCCGGGTGCCCGGCGACGCGCCGGTGAAGCCTGTCGGTCCTCGCCGGGCACGGGTGACTGACCGGAGAGCGACGGGGTACCCGGGAGAACAGAAATCCGGCGCCACGAATCCTGCCGGTACCGACGAACGAGGAGGTGTCAGCCGTGGACACCCGGGCCGACACCGAGAGATCCACCGGTCGCATCCCGGAGAAGGAACGGATACGCACCTGCAGGCCCGCGGTCCTGCCGGGACGTGAATCCGACGGACAGGGGGAGAGCGACCCGGAAACGAACATCTTCCGGGGCGAGGACTGAACCGACCGTCTGACAGCGTACGGAGGCGCCAGCCATGGACGGATCCGGACTCTCCGAACCGGAAAGGCTGATCCTCGCGCAGATCGAGCAGGATCTGCGGGCCGACGAATTCCTGGACCGCCGGCTGCGGACCATGAGTCCCGGACCGCCGCTCGCGCGGATGACCCACCGATTCCGGTCGCACCTGCTCGCCGCCGCCGTGGGCGTGCTGGCGGCGCTGACGTTCGTCCTGCTCGCGATGGCGGCATCCACGTCGAAACCCGTCCTGATCTGGGCGTTCGCCGCCACCTGGGCCCTGACCCTGGTCGGACTGCTCACACTCGTCTGCCGTTGGTCCAAGCGGCTGGCGCAGCGCAGCCGCGCCCGGGGCCGTCGGCGCGCGGGACCGCCGTGATCGGCGGCCGGCCATGGGGATAGCGAGGACCGGTCCCGGCAGACGCCGGGAGACCCCTCAACAACGACTGGACCGGCTCTGGGGCGAACTTCTCCGTGAGGTGAGGGTCGCCCTCGCCGGTGTCCAGTTGCTTTTCGTCTTTCTGCTCGCCGTCGCCTTCACTCCGCTCTTCCCGCGTCTCGGCGAGAGCGACAAGCTCATGTACGTGGTGTGCCTGCTCCTCGGTGCGGCC
The DNA here is from genome assembly GCF_040677245.1 of Streptomyces kurssanovii. Lineage (NCBI taxonomy): Bacteria > Bacillati > Actinomycetota > Actinomycetes > Kitasatosporales > Streptomycetaceae > Streptomyces > Streptomyces kurssanovii. Next base: position 68,565 of record NZ_JBFAQK010000021.1, on the reverse strand, counting down.
GCCACCGGCCTGCTGACGGCGCCGGTGAGTATCCACCGCGTGGTCACCGGCCGCGGGATGAAGTACGAGGCGGTCAAGTGGGCGTCGCGGTTCACCATCGCCGGGCTGGCGATCCTGCTCTGCATGGTGGCGCTCGGCCTGCTGCTCGTGCTGCGCACCGTGACCGCGCTGAGCGACAGGACCGCGTTGATCCTGGACGTGACCGTCGTCGGCGGGCTCACGCTGTGCTGGCTGGTGCCGGCGGTCCTGATGCGTCGCGGGAGCGGTCCCGCGTCGGCGGCCGAGCAGCGCGGGCAGGACGCCTCGGAGACGCCCCGGCACGGGCCGCCGGATGCGCGCCCGGGCAGTGAGAAGTACGGGCCGCGGGATGCGCGCCCGGGCAGTGAGGAGTACCGCCGGCCATGAGGGGGCCGGCGGTACTCCTCACGCGGGTCTCAGCCCCCGTGACCGCCACTGCCGAAAGCGCCGCCGCTCTCGTCGGAGTCACGGGGCGGCTTGCTCTCCGGCGCGGGCCGAGAGCCCATGTTGCCGTAGCCGTGGAGTTCGTGAGGTGTCAGTCGCCCGGGCACTTCGTGCCCCTCGGAGAGATCGAACTCGTCCGGCTCCAGGCGGCTCTCGTAATGGGTCTGGTGATCGGGCCTCACCGGCTGCTCCTCGGGCCCGGGCGGGGCGTCGCGCCGCCGTCGCGCGCCGACCTGCCAGACCACGTAGACGAGCAGCACGAGAAGACCGACCACGATCAGTCCGAACACGATGACCGCGGGTGCTCCCTCACCGGCCGCGAGGACAGTGGTGACGTCCCCCGCCGGCTCGTTGAAAGTGACCATGTCTACCGGGTACCCAATCTGACCGGGATATCCGCCGGTGAGCGCCCGGACCCCCGTATGGCCCCCTGTTCAGGCGGCGGCGCGGCCCGCTCCGGTGAGGGCCTCCAGCAGTTCGTCCCGGCTCATCGAGGAGCGGCCGGGGATGCCGAGGTCCGTGGCGCGGGCGTAGAGGTCCTTCTTGCTGAGCGCGGCCAGGTCCTGCTTCTTGCCGGCGTCCTTACGGCGGCTGCCGCCGGTGCTCTCGGCCCGCTCGGCGGCCTTCCGGCCCTTGGCGCTCTTCGTGTCCCGCGCCCCGGTGTCCTTCGCGCGCTTGCCCTTGGCGGCTGCTGTGGTGCGTGCTCCGCCCCGTCCCTTTCCGGAGCGGGCCCGCTCGACGCTGCGGTTCAGCGCCTCCATCAGGTCGACGACGTTGGTCGCTTCGGGAGGCCCGGCCTCCGTGACCACCTCTCGGCCCTCGAGTTTCGAGGCCACCAGCTCGCGCACCCTGTCCTCGTACGTGTCGTGGTAGTCCTCGGGCTTCCACTCGACGCTGAGCGCCTCGACGAGCTTCTCGGCCGTGCCGAGCTCGCCGGGACCGATCTTCTCGCGCCCCGGCAGGTCGAACTCCCGCCGAGGATCCCTGATCTCGTCGGCGTAGTGCATGGTGTGCAGGACGAGCACCGACTCCTGCGCGCGCACCGCGGTCAGGTACTCCTTGCCGCGCATCGTCAGAGTGGCGATGCCGGCCTTCCGGGAACGGTGGAGTGCGCTGCGGAGCAGCTCGTAGACCTTGAAGTACTCCTTGCCGCGCGGGGCGAGATAGTAGGTACGGGCGAAGTGGACGGGCTCGATGTCGGCCAGGTCCACGAATCCGCTGATGTCGACGACCTTGGAACGGCCGGGGGAGATGTCGTCGAGTTCGTCCGGTTCGACGACGACGTACTGGCCGTCGCCCATGTCGTAGCCCTTGACGATGTCCTCGCTCTTGACCTCACGGCCGGTGCGCTCGTTCACGCGCTTGTTGCGGATGCGGTCGCCGGTGCCGCGCTGGAGCTGGTGGAAGTGGACGGTGTGGTCGTCCGTCGCGGTGAAGAGGCCCACGGGCAGGGTGACCAGTCCGAAGCTGAGCACCCCGGTCCACATCGCTCTGGCCATCGCCCGTCACCTCCGTGTCGCCACGCGGCTGCAAGGTCCCGGATCCAGTGTCCTCGTCCCACGGCCGATGCCCCACCTGTGACGGACGGAAGTGAACGTGCGTTCGAGTTGGTGACGGCGACCGGGTCGGGGAGCGAGCCGGTCCGCGGGCCGTCGCGCTCAGCGGCCGCGCGGGGCGACCAGGCCTGATTCGTAGGCGAGGACCACGAGTTGGGCCCGGTCGCGGGCGTGGAGCTTGGCCATGGCCCGGTTGATGTGGGTCTTCGCGGTGAGCGGGCTGATCACCATGTGGTCGGCGATCTCGTCGTTGGACAGGCCTTGCGCCACCAGGGCGACGGCCTCCCGCTCGCGGTTGGTCAGCTCCTCCAGCCCCGTGCCGGTGCCCGTGGCGGTCCGGAGCGGCTGGTTGACGTACCGGTTGATCAGCTTGCGGGTGATCGAGGGCGCCAGCAGGGCGTCGCCGCGGGCGGCCACCCGTACGGCGTGGAGGAAGTCCTCCGGCACGATGTCCTTGACGAGGAACCCGGCCGCGCCGGCGCGCAGCGCCTCGAAGACGTATTCGTCGAAGCCGTAGTTGGTCAGGATGACGACGTGCACGCCGGCCAGGGCCGGGTCCGCGGCGATGCGCCGGGTCGCCTCGATGCCGTCGACGACCGGCATCTGGATGTCGATGAGGGCGATGTCCGGCAGGTGTTCCCTGGCCAGAGCCAGGCCCTCCAGCCCGTCGCCTGCCTCGCCGACCACCTCGATGTCGTCCTCGAGGTCGAGCAGCGCGCGGAAGCCGCTGCGCAGGAGCCGCTGGTCGTCCACCAGCAGGACACGGATCATGACGTCTGCTCCACAGGGAGTTCGGCCTGGACGGTGAAGCCGCCCTCGCCGCGCGGTTCGGCGCGCAGGCGGCCACCGAGGGCGGTGACCCGTTCGCGCATGCCCAGCAGTCCGACGCCGGGCACCGGGGCTGCGCCCGGTGCGGCCCTGCCGTCGTCGTCGATGCGGATCGCCAGGGCGTCCGGACGGCAGTCGATCCGAACCGACGCCGTGCCGGCGGCGGCATGCCGGGCGATGTTGGTGAGCGACTCCTGCACGATCCGGTAGACGGTCCGGTCCACCGCGGCGGGCACGTCGGGCCGTTGCCCTTCGATGGTCAGCGTCGCGTCCAGGCCGGTGGAACGGGCCCGTTCCACCAGCTCCGTGACGTGGTCGAGCCCTCGCGGCGGGGTCGTGTCGTCGTCGCGCAGCGCCTCCAGGGTCGCGCGCAGCTCACGGGTCGCCTCGCGTCCGGCCTCCTGGATCGCCAGCAGGGCCTCCGGCACCTGCTCGCCGCGCCTGCGGGCCACATGGACGGCGACCTCCGCCTGCACCTTGATGATCGAGATCTGGTGGGTGAGCGAATCGTGCAGTTCCCGTGCGATGTGCAGCCGCTCCTCGTCGGCACGGCGCCGGGCGGTCTCCTCCCGGGTGCGTTCGGCCTCGTCCGCCCGCCGCTCGGCCTGCCGCAACGCCTCACCCGCGGCACCGGCGGCGACCAGCCAGGCGATCTCGAGGGCGCCCCGGGCCTGCGCGAACGCCTCGCCCACGGGGAGGCCCGAGGCCAGGCCCGCGAGGGGGAGAGAGGCCAGCACGGCCACGCTCGCCACCACCGTGAGGGTGCGGTGTCCCGCCCGTACGGCCGCGTACACGGCGAACAGGTACGCGACTGCCGGCACGTCGAAACCGGCCGCCTGGTGACCCGCCGCGCACAGTCCGGTAACGGCGAGGACGGGGACCGGAGCCCGGCGGCGCGCGGCCAGCGCCAGGCCGCCGGCCGCCAGCAGGGCGTACCCGAGCGGGTCGAGGTCCGAGGCGGTGTGCTGCCCGGACAACCCGGTGACCAGCAGGGTCGCCGCCACGCCGACGGCGATCGCCCAGTCCGTGACACCGGCTCGGACACCGGGCGGCACTGTCATCATGCGCGCACCTTAGCCGGGTGGCGCCGCGGTGCGAGTCCCCCTTGCGGACCAGCGGCCGCTACCGCGTACGCAGTATCCGCGCGGCGCCTGCGGCGTCCGCCGCAGCCGGCCGTCCGGCCGCTTTTCCGCCCGTCGCTACCAGCGGCTGTGCACCTGGGCGCGGATCCGCCGGTCGTACAGATCACGGACCGCGTCCAGCGTGCTTGCGGGCAGCGGCGGCTCGTCCGCCGCCGCGGCGTTGGCGCGGGCCTGCCCGGCGGAGCGCGCCCCGGGGATCACGCTCGTCACGCCCGGCTGCTGGATGATCCAGCGCAGCGCCGTGCGTGCCGGTGTGCTGTCCGGACCCGCGAGCGCCGCGAACTCGGCGGCTGCCTCGACGCCCGTCGCGAAGTCGACACCGGAGAAGGTCTCGCCCTGGTCGAAGGCCTCGCCGTGACGGTTGTACGTGCGGTGGTCGTCGGCGCCGAAGACGGTGTCCTTGGTGTACTTGCCCGACAGCAGCCCGGACGCGAGCGGCACCCGCGCGATGATGCCCACGCCCGCCTCGGCCGCCGCAGGGAGGACCTCTTCGAGCGGCTTCAGCCGGAACGGGTTGAGGATGATCTGGACGCTCGCGGTGCCGGGCCTGGCGATGGCGGTGAGCGCCTCCTCGCAGGTCTCGACGCTCACGCCGTACGCGGCGATCCGCTGTTCGGCCACGAGCGTGTCCAGCGCGTCGAAGACCTCGTCGGACGAGTGGACGGCGGTGGGCGGGCAGTGCAGCTGGACCAGGTCGAGCGTGTCCACGCCCAGGTTCTTGCGTGAACGGTCGTTCCAGGCGCGGAAGTTGTCCAGTACGTAGTTCTCCGGGAGCTGTTCGACGCGCCGGCCCATCTTGGTCGCCACGAACACGCCGGCGTCCGGCCGCTCGCTCAGATACCGGCCGATGAGCTGCTCGCTGCGCCCGTCGCCGTACACATCGGCCGTGTCGAAGAAGGTGACGCCCGACTCGACGGCCGCGTCGAGGACGGCGATCGCGTCCTGGTCCGCCACGTCGCCCCAGTCGGCGCCCAGTTGCCAGGTGCCGAGTCCCACCACGGAGACGTTCCTGCCGGTCCTGCCCAATACCCGCTGTTCCATGCGCCGCATCCTATGCGGCGGCCCGCCGGGTCAGCGGGGCGCCGCGGTGCTCTCCCGTTCGATCAGCTCCGGCAGCGGCACGTGGACGGAGCGGGCAGCGCCGCCGTCCAGCAGGGCGGTCAGCTCCTGGGCGGCGATCCGCCCGAAGGTCACCGGATCGCGGGAGAGCGCGGTGAGGAAGGGATGGACCATGCGGCACAGCACCGAGTCCTCCCACGACACGACCGACACATCGCCGGGGACCGAGAGGCCGAGGCCGGTGACGACCGCCGCACCGGCGGCCGCCATCACGTCGTTGTCGTACACCAGCGCCGTCGGCCGGCTGCCCGAGGTGAGGACCCGGCGGGTCACGGCCGCGCCCTGGGTGTCCGAGTAGTCGGTGGGCACCGAGCGGACCTCGGCCAGGCCACGGCGATCGGCCTCCGCGCGCAGCGAGCGGATGCGCCGGTCGGTGTGGGCGAGCGAGGACAGGCCGGCGATGTGCACGATCCGGCGGTGGCCGAGCTCGTGCAGCCGGCCCACCACGTGGGCCATGGCCCCGGTGTCGTCGGCCCGCACCTGCGACAGGTTCGGGTGTTCCTCCGGAAGGCCGCCGATGACGACGCCGGGCAGGCCGAGCTCGTCCAGCAGCGCGGGCCGGGGATCGTCGGTGCGGGGGTCGACGACGAGGACGCCGTCGACCCGGTGCTCCGCCCACCAGCGCCGGTAGACGGCGCACTCGGCGTCCACGTCGTCCACCACCTGGAACAGCAGGCCGAGTTGGCGTTCCGAGAGGACCTCCTGGATGCCGGAGATCAGCTGGAGGAAGAACGAGTCCACGCCCAGGGTGGTGGCAGGCCGCGCGAGGACCAGCCCGACTGTCGCCGCGCCTTCCCCGGACAGGGCGCGGGCGGCGGTGCTCGGCCGCCAGCCCAGCTGCTCGGCGACCCGGCGGACCCGGTCGCGGGTGATCTCGGAGACGCCGGGGCGGTCGTTGAGCGCGAACGAGACAGCGCTCTCCGAGACCCCGGCGCGCCGGGCGATGTCCTTCATCGTCGGCCGCCGCGCGGGCGCTCGTCTGCTCGGCGGAGTGTCCTTGGCGGACGGGGTGCTGGCAGTCACCCGGGCCCCCTTCCCGTGTTCCCCCGGCCCGGCGGCGGACCGGGCCCGGAAAGCATCCTATGGCCTGCGCCGGGCAAAGGTCGAACGGTCGTCGCCCGGGACTAAAGCGCTTGAGTCCCCCGAGCCTAAAGCGCATTAGTCGATCAATGCAAGAGACCTGTTGACCGCCTCTGGCCTGGGGTGATGCTGGGGGAAAGGGATTCGGTCGGCGTATCTGTTGACTTTCTCCGGCGACGCAATGCAAGGTCTGCTGGGCAAACGGCCGCCGCCCGCTTCCGCGGCGCCGGCCGCCGCTGCCCGTCACGCGTCTGGTCCGAGCAAAGGAGCCGTTCACCGTGCGCATCAACCGCAGGGCAGTCGCCGCTGCCGCCGTCATCGCCGTCGTCCTGCCGCTGAGTGCCTGCGGCGGCTCCGAGGCGGGTTCCGCCGACGCCTCCGGCAAGGTGGAAGGCGAGATCACCTTCCAGACCTGGAACCTCCAGGCCAACTTCAAGGACTACTTCAACGGCCTCATCGCCGACTTCGAGAAGCAGCACCCGGGCACCGACGTGAAGTGGGTCGACCGCCCGGCCGAGGGATACGCGGACAAGATCAGCGCCGACGCCGCCGGCGGCACCCTGCCCGACGTCGTGAACGTGTCGCCGGACCTGGTCGCGCCGCTGGCCAAGGCCGGCCTCGCGCTCGACCTGGACAAGGCCGCGCCGCAGTACAAGAAGGAGTATCTGCCGGGGGCCTGGGACGCGCACCGCGTACCGGGGGCGGCGGGCGTCTACGCCTTCCCCTGGTACCTCAACACCGGCCCGCTGTTCTACAACAAGCGGCTCCTGAAGGACGCCGGTCTCGACCCCGAGAAGCCGCCGACGACGTACGGCGAGGTCTTCGACGCCGGGTTGAAGATGGCGCGGCAGAGCAAGGGCAAGGTCGCCGCTCTCGCCAACGTGCCCACCATCGAGGACTTCGGCCGCTACGGTGTCCCGCTCATGAACGAGGAAGGCACCGCCTTCTCCTTCAACGACCCCAAGGGCGTCGAACTGCTCACCCGCTACAAGGAGTTGTACGACGCCAAGGCACTCGACCCGCAGGCGCTCACCGCCACCCCCGAGTCCTCCGGGCACAAGTTCCTCACCGAGTCCGTGGCCATGAACCCGGGCAGCGCGCTCGACCTCGCCAACTTCAAGAAGCAGGCCCCGAGCCTGTACGAGAACATCGGCATCACCGACCAGATCACCAGCACCGGCAAGGCCAACATGTACGTCATGGGCGTCATGGTGAACGCGCAGAGCAAGCGGAAGCCCGCCGCCGTCGCCTTCGCCCACTTCGTCACCGACGCCACCCGCCAGATGGAGTTCGCCAAGAAGGTGGCCATCTTCCCCAGCACCGCGGGCTCCCTCGACGACCCCTACTTCACCGAGGAGGACGGCACCGACGAGACCAGGGTCAGGGTCGCGGCCGCCAAGTCCCTGAAGACGGCCGTCAATTACACGCCCGTGCTGTTCAGCGAGCAGATGAAGACAGAGCTCCGCAACGCCGTGGCCCGGGCGCTGCAAGGGAAGCAGAGCCCGGCAGAAGCGCTTGACAACGCTGTCAAGGCCTGCGACCGGCTGCTCCGGCAGAGCTGATCGGCACCTGCCATGAAGACTCCCACCGCCGCCGGCACGATCACCTCAGGCCCCGCCCCGGCGAGCCCGCGGGTCCACGGCCCCGGCCCCGGGCGGCGCCCCGCGGGGCGCCGCACCCCCCGCGGCATCCGGCGCCATCTGCCGTACAGTCCCTGGCTGTTCGCGGCTCCCGGACTGCTCGTCGTCGGCGCGTTCAGCCTGTACCCGTTCCTGAGCACCCTCGTCAACGCGTTCACCGACCGCCGCACGCTCGTTCCCGGCGAGTTCGTGGGTCTGGCGAACTTCCGCGAGCTGCTCGACGACGAGATGTTCTGGATCGGCCTGCGCAACAGCAGCCTGTACGTGCTCGGAGTGGTCCCCGCGCTGGTGATCCTGCCGCTGCTGCTGGCGATGCTCGTCCAGCGCCACATCCCCGGCATCACCTTCTTCCGCTCCGCCTTCTACACCCCGGTCGTCGCCTCGATCGTCGTGGTGGGGCTGATCTGGGTCTGGATGCTCGACGACCGGGGACTGGTCAACTCGGTGCTGGAGGCGGTGGGGGTCGGCCGCGTCGGATTCCTGAGCGACCAGTGGCTCCTGCTGCTGAGCGCGATGGGCGTCACGGTGTGGAAGGGGCTCGGCTACTACATGATCATCTACCTGGCGGCGCTGGCGAACGTACCGCGCGAACTGCACGAGGCCGCCGCCGTCGACGGCGCCGGGCCCGTACGCCGGTTCTTCACCGTCACCGTCCCCGCCGTCCGCTCCACCATGGTCCTCGTCGGAGCCCTGTCCTCCGTCGCCGCGTTCAAGGTGTTCTCCGAGGTCTATCTGATGGCGGGTCCCTCCGGCGGGCCGGCCGGCGAGGACACCACGCTGGTGATGCTCGTCCAGCGCGTCGGCACCGGCCTCTCGGGCCGCGTCGGCTACGCCTCCGCCATCTCCGTCGTCGTCTTCGTCGTCACCGTCGCGCTGATGCTGCTCGTGCTGCGCGCCGACCGCAAGGAGGACGCGTGAGCGTCATCAACGTCACCGACGCCGACGGCAAGCGGATCCCCGCCACCCAGCTGGTACTGCGCTACGTGCTGCTGCTCGCCGTGCTGGCGCTGACCGTCGGCCCGTTCCTGTGGCAGCTGTCCACCTCGCTCAAGGGTCCGCACGAGGACATCTTCAGCTCCCCGCCGAAGTTCCTTCCCGGCGAGCCGACCCTCGACAACTACACACGCGTCGCGCAGACCATCCCCGTCTGGGACTACGCCCTCAACTCGCTGAAGGTCGCCACCGCCAACGTCGTCACCAACTGCGTGGGAGCCGCCCTCGCCGGCTACGCGCTGGCCCGCATGCGCTACCGGGGCCGCAGGGCCGCCACGCTGGCCTTCATCCTCGCCATGCTCGTCCCCGTCGAGGGCATCATCATCGCCCAGTTCACCACCATGCGGGACCTCGGCCTCAACAACACGCTCCTCGGGGTGCTGCTGCCCGGCTCCATCGGGGCCATGAACGTCCTGCTGATGCGCAACGCCTTCCTGAACCTGCCCGACGAGGTCGAGGAGGCGGCGTACGTGGACGGGGCGAACGTCTGGCAGCGGTTCCTGCGGATCGCCCTGCCTTCGGTCAAAGGCACCCTCGCCGTCGTCGCGATCTTCGCGTTCATGGGTGCCTGGGACGACTTCCTGTGGCCGCTGATCGTGCTCAGCGACCCGGAGAACTTCACCCTCACCATCGGCCTCAACTACCTCCACGGCACCTTCGCCAACGACGAACGCCTGGTCGCCGCGGGCACGATCATCGCCGTGCTCCCGCTGATCGTCCTCTTCGCCTGCCTCCAGCGGTTCTTCTTCCGCGGCGTCGGCGAAGGCGCCGTCAAGGGCTGACACCGGCCCGGCGAACCATGGCCCATGGCCCATGGCCCAGGGCGAACCATGGCCCCTGGCACCCTGCGGCCGCGCCGCCCGCCCGACCGACACCCCACGAGACCTTGGACGTCGCCGCCTCATGAGCTCCGCCCCGCCGCGCTTCGGCGCCAACTACACGCCCAGCCAGGGCTGGTTCCACCACTGGCTGGACTTCGACCTCGACCACGTGCGCGCCGACCTGGACTCGATCGCGGGCCTCGGTCTCGACCACATCCGGGTCTTCCCGCTCTGGCCGCTGTTCCAGCCCAACCGCACCTTCGTCCGCCCCCGCGCCGTCGAACAGCTCGTGCAGCTCGCCGACGCCGCGGCCGAGCGGGGGCTGGACGTCAACGTCGACGGCCTCCAGGGCCATCTGTCCAGCTTCGACTTCCTGCCCGCCTGGACCCGGACCTGGCACCGGCGGAACATCTTCACCGATCCCGACGTCGTCGCCGGACAGGCCGAGTACCTCAGGACCCTCGCCGCGGCCCTCGCCGACCGGCCCAACTTCATCGGCATGACCGTCGGCAACGAGATCGCGCAGTTCGCCGCGTCACCGCACCCCGATCCCGACCGCATCACCCCCGCACAGGCCGGCAGCTGGCTCGAGCGCCTGCTGGCCGCCTGCGAGGAGGGCGCGCCGGGCCGGACGCACCTGCACGCCGAGTACGACGCCTCCTGGTACCAGGACGACCAGCCCTTCACCCCCGCCCACGCCGCCCGGACCGGCGCGGTCACCGCAGTGCACTCCTGGGTGTTCAACGGCACCGCGCAGCGGTACGGAGCCGGCGCCACGGCCACCGAGCACCACGCCGCCTATCTCGTCGAACTGTCGAAGGCCTGGGCGCTGGAGCCGCACCGCCCGGTGTGGCTCCAGGAGGTCGGGGCGCCCGCGCCGCACATCGCGCCCGAGCACGCGGCCGCGTTCACCGCGGCCACCGTCGCGAACGCTCTCGACTGCCCGGACCTGTGGGGCGTCACCTGGTGGTGCTCCCACGACGTGTCGCGCTCGCTCGCCGACTTCCCCGAACTCGAGTACACCCTGGGCCTGCTGACCAACGACCGCCGCGTCAAGCCCGCCGGGCGGGCCGTCGCCCGGATCGCCGAGGAGTGGCGCGGCCGCGAGCACCGGCCCGCCCCGCGCACCTGTGCCCTCGTCGTCGACGCCGGCGACGACGAGACCGCGCCGCGGCGTTCGGTCTGCGCTCCCGGCGGCCCCGTCTTCGAGGCCTTCGCCCGGCTCACCGCCGACGGCGCCCGCCCCACCACGGTCCTCGCGAGCCGCGCCGACGACCCGGACCACCTCGCCGCCCGCGGCATCACCGAGGTCGTCACACCCCAACAGGCCGGTCTCCCCCGGGGACCGGCCGCCCGCACCGCACCGTAAGCCGTCCACGACACGATACGGAGCACACGACATGGCCCCCCACCTCAGCAGACGAGCCGTCCTCATGGCATCCGCCGCGGCGGCCCTCGTTCCCGCCCTCGCACCGGGCACGGCCGCTGCGAAGCGGAACGTGCTCGGCGCGCCGTACGCGTCCTACTGGTACCCGGACTCGCTGCCTTCCGGCAGCCCCGGGGAGGGCATCACCTGGCGCAGTCTGAAGGCCTGGCGCGCGGAGGACGACGCCGACCTTCCGTTCAACAGGGCGGCGGTCCCGCTCGCGCGCCGGTTCACGCCCACCCCGGTGAATCGCACGGCCCGCGCGGGCCAGGCCCGGATCCAGTCCCTCGTCTCCTTCGCGCCCACGGCCTCGAACCCGTCCCAGGGCGCACCCACCGCCGACTACTACGCCACCACCCACTGGGGTTACGTCGACGAGCTGGTCTTCTGGGGCGGTTCCTCTGGGGAGGGCCTGGTCCTCGCGCCCAACGCCCCTGTCGTCGACGCCGCCCACCGTCACGGGGTGCCCGTGCTCGGCAACGTCTTCCTGCCGCCCGTGGCCTACGGCGGCGATCTGCGCTGGACCCGGGACCTCGTGCAGAAGGACTCCTTCGGCCGCTTCCCGCTCGCCGCGCAACTCGTCGCCGTCGCCGTCGCGTACGGATTCGACGGCTGGTTCGTCAACGCGGAGACCGGCGGCGGCGACAGTGCGCTGGCCGCCGACATGCGCGGCTTCCTCGCGGAACTGAAGCGTCTCGGCACGGCGAAGGGCCTGCGTGTCACCTGGTACGACTCGATGACCGTGAACGGCTCCGTGAGCTGGCAGGGTGCGCTGAACGAGCGCAACCGTCCCTTCTTCGAGGCGGCCGACTCGATGTTCGTCGACTTCCGCTGGTCGCCCTCCACCCTCGCCTCCTCCGGGCAGCTCGCCGGCCGACTCGGGCGCAGCCGGTACGAACTGTGGGCCGGGGTCGACGTGGAGGCGAGCGGCTGGAACAAGTCCGTCGACTGGGACGCCGTCATCCCCGAGCGCGGCGAGGACATCGTCTCGCTGGGCCTCTACCGCCCGGAATGGACCCGCAACCACCTGCCCGCGGGACGCACCCCGGAGCAGTTCCACGCGGCCGACGACCGCTTCTGGAGCGGCCGGTCGCTCGACCCGTCACGGCCGGACACCTCCGACTCCTGGCGTGCCCCGGCGCTCGCCGTGGCCGACCGCTCCACCGTCGCCGGCCTGCCCTTCGCGACCGTCTTCAACACCGGCCACGGGCTGCGCTGGTACGAGGAGGGCAAGGCCGTCTCCGACGCCGGTTGGAACCACCTCGGGCTCCAGGACCGGATGCCCTCACGCCAGTGGGTCGTACGGACCGAAGGCAGCCGCCCCCGGGTCGCCTTCGACTTCGCCGACGCCTGGCACGGCGGCAGCAGCCTCCTCGTCGACGGTTCCCCCGACGCCCCCGTCACCGTCGACCTGTACGCCACCCGGCTGCCGCTCGGGCCGGACACGGTCGTCGAGTTCACCCACCGGGCCGACGCGGGCCGGGTCACCGTCGAACTCGCCCTCGCCACCGCGGAACCCGCCGCCCCCGGCGAACCCCACCCGTACACCTGTCTCCCCGTCGGCACCGCCGAGGACGGCTGGACCACCCGGACCGTACGGCTGAGCGGTCTGTCCGGGACCGTGCACGCACTCGGCGTCCGGCTCACCGGTGACGGCGGCCCCGTGCGCTGGCGCCTCGGCGCGCTCGCCGTGCACGACGGCGGCGAGCCGGTCCCGGCCGCCCCCGCCGCCCTGCGGATCACCGACGCGACGGACGAGGGCATGCGCTTCGTGTGGCAGGCCGCGCCCGGCGCCGCCGACGAAGCAACGGCGACACCGGCCGTACGCCACTACACCCTGCACCGGCGGCTGCCCGACGGCACACGGCGCTTCCTCGGCGCCACCTGTCAGCGCGCCTTCTTCGCCCGTGACCTGCGGCCCGAACCGGGCGAACGCTCCGCCCGGTTCGAAGTGCGCGCCGTGGGGGAGCTCTACACCACGTCCGCCCCCGCGACCGCCGTCCGTCCCTGGTAACACGCCCCACCCCCGACAACCCCGGAGCACCCCTCATGCATGACGACCGCACCCTCGTCGAAGCCCGCCTCAGGCGTGTCCTCGACGAACGCATCCGCCCTGCCGTGTACCCCGAGTCCGTGCCGCTCGACGTGGCCGTGTGGAACGCGCCGGGCGAGCCCGTCCCCGTCGCGGAGGGACTTGCCGCCACGCCGGAACCGGTCGCGGTGGGCGACATGTGGGGTGCTCCGTGGGGCACCAGCTGGTTCACCGTCACCGGCACGGTCCCCGGCCGGTGGGCGGGCCGGGCCGTCGAGGCCCTCCTCGACCTGGGCTTCGACGAGAACATGCCCGGCTTCCAGTGCGAAGGCCTCGTCTACCGGCCCGACGGCACCCCGGTGAAGGGCCTCAACCCGCGCAACCAGTGGGTCCGCGTCGCGGCACCGGCCGAGGGCGGGGAAGAGGTCCGCCTGCACATCGAGGCCGCGTCGAACCCCGTCATCCTCGACTACCACCCCTTCCTGCCGACGCGGCTCGGCGACAAGGAGACCGCGGGCAGCGCCCCGCAGTACCGGCTCGCCCGCATGGACCTCGCCGTCTTCGACGAGACCGTGTGGCACCTCGTCCTCGACCTCGAGGTGCTCGGCGAGCTGATGCACGAACTGCCCGCGGACGGCGCCCGCCGCCACGACATCCTGCGCGCCGTCGGCCGCGCCCTCGACCGCGTCGACCTCCAGGACGTGGGCGGCAGCGCTGCCGCCGCCCGTGCCGAGCTCGCCGGCGTCCTCGCCACGCCCGCCCGGCCCTCGGCGCACCGCATCAGCGCCGTCGGCCACGCCCACATCGACTCCGCCTGGCTGTGGCCGCTGCGGGAGACCGTGCGCAAGGTCGCCCGTACGACCGCCAACATGACGGCCCTGCTGGAGGACGAGCCGGACTTCGTCTTCGCCATGTCCCAGGCGCAGCAGTTCGCCTGGATCAAGGAACACCGCCCGGAGGTCTACGCCAAGGTCAAGAAGGCGGTCACCGACGGCAGGTTCGTCCCCGCCGGCGGGATGTGGGTCGAGTCCGACACCAACATGCCCGGCTCGGAGGCGATGGCCCGTCAGTTCGTGCACGGCAAGCGCTTCTTCCTCGACGAGTTCGGCATCGAGAACGACGAGGCATGGCTGCCCGACACCTTCGGCTTCGCCGCCGGGTTGCCGCAGATCATCAAGGCGGCGGGCTCCAAGTGGCTGCTGACGCAGAAGATCTCCTGGTCGCAGACGAACAAGTTCCCGCACCACACCTTCCAGTGGGAGGGCATCGACGGCACGCGGATCTTCACCCACTTCCCGCCCGTCGACACCTACAACTGCTCCATGAAGGGCAGCGAGATCGCCCACGCGGAGAGGAACTTCAAGGACAAGGGGATGGCCAGGCACTCGCTCGCGCCGACCGGCTGGGGCGACGGAGGCGGCGGCACCACCCGCGAGATGGTCGCCAAGGCGGCCCGCCTGCGCGACCTCGAGGGCTCGGCGACGGTGACGTGGGAAACGCCCGCGGAGTTCTTCACCAAGGCGGAGGCCGAATACGCCCACCCGCCGGTGTGGGTCGGCGAGCTCTACCTCGAGCTGCACCGCGCCACCCTCACGAGCCAGGCGAAGACCAAGCAGGGCAACCGGCGCAGCGAGCATCTGCTGCGCGAGGCCGAACTGTGGGCGGCGACCGCCGCCGTCCGCACCGGCTTCGCCTACCCGTACGAGCAGTTGGACCGGATCTGGAAGACGGTGCTGCTGCACCAGTTCCACGACATCCTGCCCGGCTCGTCCATCGCCTGGGTGCACCGCGAGGCGGAGAAGACGTACGCGGCCGTCGCGGCAGAGCTGAACGACATCATCGGCGCGGCCCAGCGTGCCCTCGCCGGCGACGCGGCCGCCGGCGGCGAGCTGGTGTTCAACGCCGCCCCGCACGAGCGGCACGGCGTCGCCGCCGGCGGCGCGGCCCGCGGCGCGGAAGGCGGCACCGCCCAGCTCTCCGAACGCGACGGCGGCGGTTACGTGCTCGACAACGGCCTCCTCCAGGTCGAGATCGACGGCCGCGGTCTGGTGGTCTCCGTCTACGACATCGGCGCCGAGCGGGAGACCGTGGCGCCCGGCAGCGCCGCGAACCTGCTCCAGGTCCACCCCGACTTCCCCAACATGTGGGACGCCTGGGACGTCGACGCCTTCTACCGCAACACCGTCACCGACCTCACGGACGCCGACGAGGTCACGGCCGCCGGCTCGGGACCTGCCGCGGCGGTCCGGGTGGTGCGCTCCTTCGGCGACTCGAAGGTCACCCAGCTGATCGCCCTCGCGGCGGGCGCCAAGCGCCTCGACATCGACACGGAGGTCGACTGGCACGAGACGGAGAAGTTCCTCAAGGCATCCTTCCCGCTCGACGTCCACGCCGAGCGGTACGCCTCGGAGACCCAGTTCGGCCACTTCCACCGGGCCACACACACCAACACCAGCTGGGAGGCCGCCAAGTTCGAGGCCTGCAACCACCGCTTCGTCCACATGGAGGAGCCGGGCTGGGGCGTCGCCCTCGTCAACGACTCGACCTACGGGCACGACGTCACCCGCACCGTCCGCGCCTCCGACGCCGGGACCACGACCACCCTGCGCGTGTCCCTGCTGCGCGCGCCGCGCTTCCCCGACCCGGAGACCGACCAGGGCGTGCACCGCTTCCGCCACGCCCTCGTCCCCGGCGCCTCCATCGGCGACGCGGTACGGGAGGGTTACCGCATCAACCTTCCCGAGCGCCGCGTCCCCGGTGACGCCGAGGTCGCGCCGCTGGTCACCGTCGACAACGACGCGGTCGTCATCAGCGCGGTCAAGCTCGCCGACGACGGCAGCGGCGACGTGGTGGTGCGGCTGTACGAGGCGACGGGCGGGAGGGCCCGGACGCGGCTGACGCCCGGCTTCCCGGCCGCCGGGGTCTCGGCCACGGACCTCCTGGAACGGACCCTCGCAGACGTACCCGCCCCCGAACTGGGCGACGGCGGCGTGCCGTTGACGCTGCGGCCCTTCGAGCTGGTCACGCTGCGGCTGGTCCGCGCCTGACCGTTCGTCGCGGGACACCACGCCGCGACGGCCCGCCGGCCCCCCCTCCTCGGGCGGGCCGGCGGGCCGTCGGGCATGCCGGACGTGGTCCTAGCGGCGGTCGAGAGAGCAGTCGGTCAGCCGGTCGCGGCCGGCGCCGGGCATGGCCACGGTGTGACCGGCTGCCGGCTCCCTGTCCTGCCCGATCCACTCCTCCATCGCCGTGAACGCGGCACGGTGACAGGGCGTCAGCGGCCTCAGCCGGTCGGGGAACACGTCGTACAGCGAGTCGACGTGGGTGCCGCCCTCGACGCGGTAGTAGCGGAAGAGGCTGTCACGGCCGGCATCGCGCACCATGCGCGCGTAGACGTCGGACCCCTCACCGATGGGCAGCAGCACGTCGAGCGTGCCGTGCAGCGTGATGAGTGGCTTCCCGATCCGGCCCGTCAGCGCGATCCGGTCCACGGCCCTGTGCACCTCGGGCGGCCGGGAGGCGTAGTCGTAGTCGGCGTCGCACGCCGGTGTCCCCGGAGCGCAGAACGGCGTCCCCGCCTCCGTGGCACCGTCGAAGGCGGGGTCCACCTCCTCGCGGTAGATCCGCTGCGTCAGGTCCCAGTAGTACTGGTGGTGGAAGGGCCACAGGAACTCCGAGCCCGCCGGGTACCCGGCCGCCACCATGTCCCGGTGAGCCTGCGCTGCGCCTGCTCCGCCGGCCGCGTACACCGGATAGCCGCGCAGCGCGGGCGGCAGGAACGTCAGCAGGTTCGGGCCCTCCGTGCGCCACAGCGTGCCCTCCCAGTCCACCCCGCCGTCGTACAGCTCGGGATGGTTCTCCAACTGCCAGCGCACCAGATAGCCGCCGTTCGACATGCCGGTGGCCAGAGTGTGCCGCGGCGGCCGGTGGTACCGCTGGGCCACCACCGCACGGGCGGCCCTGGTCAGCTGGGTGACTCGGTCGTTCCACTCGGCGACGGCGTCCCCGGGCCGCCGGCCGTCCCGGTGGAACGCCGCTCCGGTGTTGCCCTTGTCGGTCGCGGCGAAGGCGTAGCCGCGGGACAGCACCCAGTCCGAAATGGCCCGGTCGTTGGCGTACTGCTCACGCACTCCGGGGGAGCCTGCGATCACCAGGCCGCCGTTCCACCGGTCGGGGAGCCGGATGACGAACTGGGAGTCGTGATTCCAGCCGTGGTTGGTGTTGCCCGCCGAGCTGTCGGGGAAGTAGCCGTCGATCTGGATGCCCGGCACACCGCTGGGCGTGGCGAGCCCGGCCGGGGTGAGCCCCGCCCAGTCGGCCTGGTCGGTGTGCCCGGACGCGATCGTCCCCGCCGTCGTCAACTCCTCAAGGCAGGAGAGCTCCTGGTGTCCGGCGCCGGGCACCCGCAGCGTCTGCTGCCGTGCGCAGTGGCCCGGCTCCCGGGCCTCCGCGGCGGGGACGGCGGTCAGGCCGAGCAGCAGCGCGGCCCCTGCGACCACCCGTACGGCACGGCCGAGCGGGCCGGACCGTCTGCGGTGTTCGGCTGAGATGCCTGGCGGCGGGACGAAGGGCACGGAAGGGCCTCCTGAGATGAAAGTGGCGGGAAGGGCGGACGTCCGGGGCACACCCATGTGCCGGGACGGTCAAGGCGGGGGAGATCAGGGGCAGTTGCCGTCGGCGATGACGTAGTGCCCGGCCGGTGACTCCCTGAGCGTGTGCGTGACGAAGGTGTTGTAGAGGCCCATGTTCTGGCCGGAACCCTTGGCGTACGTGTAGCCGCCGGTGGTCGTCGCCCGGCCCGCCTGGACGTGCGCGTAATTGCTGCCGGTCCAGCAGACCGCCGCCGTCCCCGTGGTGGACGCGGTGATCCGGTCCGAGCGGGCTCCCTCCGCCCCGGCCGCGTCACGCGCGGCGACCTGGTAGGTGTGCGTGGAGCCCGCGGCGAGCGAGGTGTCGGTGAACGAGGTGCCCCGCGGGGTGGCGACGCGGGCCCCGTCGCGGTACACGGCGTAGTCCGCGGCGCCGTCCACCGCCTGCCAGGCCAGGGCGATCGAGGTGTCGGCGCTGCCGGTCACGGCGAGTCCGGCCGGGGCGGGCAGACCACCGGGATCCGGGTCGCCGCCGCCCGCCAGTCCGAAGAAGCCGGCCACCCAGTGGCTGGAGCAGATCGAGTCGATGAAGTGCGCCGTGCCCGTACGGCCGCACTGCTCGGGGCCGCTGCCCGGGTCGACCGGCGTCCCGTGCCCGATCGACGGCACCCGGTCCACCTCCACGGCGACCTGCCCGCTCCCGTCGAGATACTGCTCCCTGCGGGTGCCGTTGGCGCCGATCGTCGACGTCCTGTCCGGTGTCTGGCCCAGCCCGTGCACGGCGGTCCACTGGTCCCTCAGCTCGGCCGCGTTCATCGGGGCGACCGTGGAGTCGTTGTCGCCGTGCCACACGGCCACCCGCGGCCACGGTCCCGAGTACGACGGGTAGGCGTCCCGGACCCGCTGCGCCCACACGGCCGGCGTACGGTCCGTGCCCGGATTCATGCAGACGAACGGGCCGGTGTCCCGGGTGCAGTCGTACGGCAGGCCGGCGATCACGGCGCCCGCCTCGAAGACGTCCGGGTAGGCGGCGAGCATGACCGACGTCATCGCGCCGCCCGCGGAGAGGCCGGTGACGAAGGTGCGACCCGCGTCGGCTCCGTACGCGGACTCGGCGTGGGCGACCATCTGCCGCACCGAGGCGGCCTCGCCCTGTCCGCGCCGGTTGTCCGACGTCTGGAACCAGTTGAAGCAGCTGTTGGGGTTGTTGGCGGACGTGGTGCCCGCGAAGACCACCAGGAAGCCGTGCCGGTCGGCGAGGGTCGTCAGCCCCGAGTTGTCGGCGTACACCTGCGCGCTCTGTGTGCAGCCGTGCAGAGCCACCACGACGGCGGGTTCCGGCGCGAGCGACGCCGGCCGGTACACGTACATGTTCAGCTTGCCCGGGTCGGCACCGAAGTCGGCCACGTGCTCGAGAGCGACGGCGGCGTGCGCGGCGGGAGCGGGGGAGACCAGCAGTCCGCCCGCGACGACGGCGAGCGCCGTGCCCAGCCTCCCGGCGGCCCGGCGCAGCCGGTGAGCGGTGCGTACGCGCACCGGCTCTGACGTGCTTCCACACAGCGGCATCCGGACCTCCCACAGGCGACGAGACGATTCCGGTCACAGTAGGAACGGCCCGTGCGCCGAGGAATGGTGACGCCACCCATAGCCGCGCCCGCCGACGGCGGGTCGCGCACTCTTGCGCCGGCGGGCATCCGGCTGCTAAGCCCTGTCCGCCCGGTCAGGTCTTCCCGGAAGACCCTAGACGAGCACCGATCCGAGGACGACCGGCGCGCGTGCCGGGTCCGGCGGGCCGGGAGCGAGGCCGCTCGTGCCGCCGGGCTGCTGCGGGGCCGGCTCGTCCGGCCGGTCGGGTGCCGGTCCGTCCGGGGAGTCGGGGGCCGGTTCCGAGGGCGGCTCCTGCGGCTCCGACGGGGGCTCCTCGGGCGCCGGTTCCGACTCGGGCGGCGGCGCAGGCGGGGATTCCTGCGAGGGGGGCTCGGGCGGGGGCGGCGCCTTGGGCTTCTCGGACGGAGGCCTGCCGCCGTCCGGGGGAGGGGCGTCCTTGGAGGGGGCGGGTTCGCGGGAGGGCGGCTTCGTCTCCTTGTCGCGGGTGCCCGTGTCGCCGGCCGGCCGCTTGATCCACTTGTCACCGTCGCGGAGCACGAAGTCCTTGACGGGCCTGTCCGCCGGAGCGACGACGACGACGTTCGAGGCGCGGTAGCCGGGCCAGGCGTCGCCGACGGCACGGGGAGTGTCCTTCTGGGCGACGGGCGGGAGCAGCGGATTGCCGCAGGCGCAGCGCACCCTCGGCACTCCCCGGTCGTCGACCAGCACCGCGGTGCCCGCCTGCAACACGGCCTGATAGGCCCTCGGCCCGCCGTCCTTGAAGCCGTGGTTCGTCACCCGGGTGTCCATCCGCAGCTGCACCGGGGTGAGGGAGCGCAGAAAGTCCGGGACGCGAGGCGGTTCGATCCGGTGGACCTGTGCGAAGGCCCGGTTCCTGGCCGGGTCCGCGCCGAGCGCGGTGATCTGCTTCTCGACGTCGCAGCTGGCCGCCTTGCGGCTGCCCCCGTACAGGCCAGGCGCCGACCCCTCGACGCTGTGGGTCACATGGGGGGACGCGGTCCCGGTTCCTGGCGGTGCGGCGGTCGGCGTCGACGTGGGCGGCGAACTGTCCTTGGCCGTGGACCCGGTGAACGGATCGGGCCCGGTCGACCCGGCGGCCTGGAGGAAGACCTCGCTCCCGCCGCCGGACGCGCCGGACCCACCGGACCCGCCGCCAGGACGGGTCAGCACGACGGCGAGCACCACGGCGGCCACCAGCGCGACCGCGATGGTCGCGATGCGGGGGACGGACCGCCACCAGGGCCGGCCCGGGCCCTCGTGCGAACCGGTCGGGCCACCGTCCCCAGGCCCGGGACCGCCAGGACCGTCCGGACCGTTCGGCGGACCGGCGGCGCCGCCCGAAGGGCTGCTGCCCGTGGCCCCACCGGGCGGGGGCGGCGGTGTGGAGCCGCCCGGCTCCGAGCGACCGGAGAGGGGACCCGGAGGCGGGCCTGTAGGGCGGCCGGGGGGCGGCGGTTCGGCACTCACGGCTCTTCTTCCCGGGCGTAGGAAGACGGAAGGGGCGATTCTTTCCGTTCTGGCTCTCGATGTGCCTATTGTCTGCTCGGTACCCATGAGGCCCGCAAGCCGACGCGGTCGGCCCCGTCCGGAGAGCGCGCCACAGCCGCCGTGCATAGCGTTGCAGCGTGAGTCAGCAGGCATCGAGCAGCCCCGGCGGAGCGACCCGGCCGCCCCACGGCTGGGTCCATGCGCTCGCCGCGGTACTCGCCGGCCTCGTCGTCATGGCCGTCACCGCGACCCTGGGTCTGTGGGCGGCGGGCGCGGCGGACCTGCCCGACGGCGGCTTCCTTCCCGTCGTCGCGGCCGTCGTCGTGATGGCGGCGGGCGGCACCGTGGAGGTCGCCGGGGAGGCCGGGGTGATCGCGGAGACGAAGGCCGGACTCACGGCCCTGCCCCTCTCCGTGTCACTGGCCGGAGCGCTCACCGTGGCAGCCGGCTTCCTGCGGCCGCTGCGCCACAGGGCCGTCGCCTCCGCCGGCGAACTGGTGGGCTGGGCGGCCCGGCTGGCCTTCCTGTGGCTGCTCGCCCTCATCGGCCTCGGCGCGCTGGCCCGCCACACCTTCACCATCCCGGTCGAGGATCCCACCGGCGGATTCCTCGAGGAGTTCCTGGACCTCACCCCCCGCGTGGGGTTCCGCACCGATGTCCCGCTCACCCTGCTGTTCGGTCTGCTGTGGCTGGCCGGCGTCCTGGCCCTCGCGGTGGTCGTCTCGCGCGGCAGCCCGCTCCCCACCCGGCTGCTCCGCTTCCAGGAGTCGGTGCGGCCCGCCGCGTACGCCATGGTCGCCCTGCTGCTCGCCTACGTGGCGGTCGGCGTGGTCATCGCCGTCGTCGTGGCCCTGACCCGTGACAGCACCGCCGACACCTTCGCCGTGATCTTCCTCGGACTGCCCAACCTCGTCTGGCTGGCCTTCACCCTCGGCCTCGGGGCCTCCTGGGAGGGCAGGGTCGAGGGCCCCTTCGGCCTGCCGATGCCGAAGCTGCTCGACGAGGTGCTGCGCACCGGCGACATGTCGACACTCGATCTCGCGGCGCTCGTCGAACGCGACGGCCGTGCCTGGTGGCTGCTGGTGGCCGCCGCGGTGCTCGTGCCGGCGGCGGCCTTCCTGATGGCCGTCCGTTCACCGGCCGGAACCCGGCTCTGGCAGCACGCCGTCCACATGGCCGTCGCCCTCGTGCTGACCGTGCTCACCGTCTGTCTGCTCGTCAGGCTCTACGCGCACTACGGCCTCTCCCTGCTCGGCATCGGCGACCTCGGCGGGGACCTCGCCGGCGAGGTGGCGCTGCGTCCGAACCTCTGGCCCGCCCTCGGTCTCGCAGCCGCCTGGGGACTGGTCACGGGCGTGATCGGCGGGCTTCTGGCGTCGCGTGTCCACCGGCGCGGCCAGGCCGACGCCCCACGTCACTGACGACCGGGCCCGGCCAGGCCGGGGAAGACGGGCAGCGCCCACCGCGGCGGATCCGGCGGGGGAGTGGTCCCGTGCGGCGGGAGCGTGCCGTGCCCGGCCACCGCCGCCGCCGGACGTCTGCCCTCGCCCGGTCCCGCGTACGCCGCGGCCGTCGCCGCACGCAGGGCCGTCACGAACTCGCCGCACGAGTCGTAGCGGTCGTCCGGACTCTTCGCGAGCGCCCGGGCCATCACGTCGTCGACGGCTTGGGGGAGATCCGGCCGCTCCACGGTCAGCGGCGGCGCCGGATCGAACTGGTGCGCCCACAGCAGGGCCATGTCGTCGTCACGCTTGAACGGCGGGCCGCCGGCCAGCGTCTCGAACACGACGCAGCCGAGGCTGTAGACGTCGCACCGCCCGTCGACCGGCCGGCCGGAGATCTGCTCCGGAGCCACGTAGTCGAGTGTGCCGACGAACTGCCCGACGGTGGTGAACCCGGTCAGCGACAGGGACTTCTTCGTCAGGCCGAAGTCGGTCAGATAGACATGCTCGGGATGGTCGCTGTCCGTGCCCTCGGCGACCAGGATGTTGCCCGGTTTGACGTCCCTGTGCACCAGGTCGTGGGCGTGCGCCGCGTCCAGGGCGGACGCCACCTGCGCGGCGATACGGCCCGCGGCGACAGCGGGCAGGGGGCCCATGCGGTCGAGCAGTACCCGCAGATCCTGTCCGGCGACATAGCGCATGGCGATGTAGAGGAGACCGTCCGTCTCGCCCGCCTCGAAGACCGGCACGATGTGCGGATGGTCGATCGACGCGGCGACGCGTGACTCGTGGGTGAACCGTTTGCGGAACGTGTCGTTGCGGGCCAGTTCGGGAGCGAGCAGCTTCAGGGCGACGGTGCGATCGAGGCGCAGGTCCCGCGCGCGGTAGACCACCGCCATGCCGCCCCGGCCGATCTCCCGCTCCACCAGATAGCTGGCCACCTCCTTGCCGACCAGCTCGGACGGCCTGCCGCCGGGCATCCCGGGAAGCGGCGGCATCAGCGCTCACCACCACGAGCGGACGGCCCTTCGGGGTGGTCGACGACGCGGGTGGCGTCGGGGGCTTCCGAGTTGTCGACGACGCGGGTGGCGTCTGCGGCCTCTGGGTGGTCGACGACCTGGGTGGCCTCTGGGGCTTGTGGGTGGTGGTCGACGACGCGGGTGGCCTCCGGGCCTTCCGGGTGGTCGACGACCTGGGTGGCATCCGGGCCGGGCGTCCCCGTAGGGACCACCCGCGTCGGCTCCGGCGGGGCCGGGCCCGACGTGGACGCTCCGGAACCGCCGCCCGCGTTCGCGTTCGCGCCGGTGTCCAGGGGCGCCTCCGCGTGCGACGCCGGGCCCGAGGAGGCCGCGAACGTGCTCAGCCGGAGTCCGTCGCAGTAGACCCACCGCTCGTGTTCCGCGTCGTACAGCCACACCGCCTCGCCGTCCACCACCAGCCCCGCCCGCAGCCCCCTGGTACGTCCGCGGAAGGTCTCGCCGTCGGACAGCCCGTCCGCCAAGTCGTCGGCGGCGCGCCGGTAGCGGGCCAGCGTCTCGGCGGTCCGGGCCAGCAGCGGGCGGGGGTCCGCGGTCCGGGCCGGGGGCCGGCCGGCGGCCGGCGGCTCCTGCGGCACGGCGACCAGCAGACGTCCGTCGACCCACGCGGACCAGCCGTTCGCGCACACGATCTGCCCCCAGTCGCCGCGCCGCTCGGCCAGTTGGACCGGCAGCAGCGGGTCGAGCGGTGTCGTGGGCCGGGACACGTCCGGCGCCTCCCACGCGGGCATGCCCCACGGCGGCACGACATGCGTGGCGCGGAACTCCCAGGCGGCCATGGCGGACCCGGCCTACTTCCGCATCACGGCGGGCTCGTGCCGCCGCAGCAGGCGGGCGACCAGGCAGCCGAAGAGCACCGACAGCACCAGCAGCATCCCCATGTCGAGGAGCCACACCCCCGCCGAGTGCTCGAAGAGCGGATCGGCCGTCAACTCGCCGGGGACGATGCGACCGAGACCGATCGTGCCCGCCATCGCGCCGAGGGCCCAGCGGGACGGGACCAGCCACGCCAGCTGCTCGATCACCGCCACGCCGTCCAGCTTCAGCAGCGCGCCGCAGAAGACGACCTGCACGATCGCGAGGAGCACCAGCAGCGGCATGGTGACCTCCTCCTTGCGCACCAGGGCGGAGATCAGCAGGCCCAGCATCATCGCGGTGAACGACAGCAGTGCGACGGCCAGGGCGATCTCCGGCAGCGGCGGCAGCAGCACGCCCTCGCCGCCGGGCGCGCCGAGGTCGACCCCGGCCAGGGCGACGAGGGTCAGCACGACCGCCTGGAGCACCGTGATCGCCCCGAGGACCACCACCTTGGACATCAGATACGCGGACCTGGACAGGCCGACGGCCCGTTCCCGCTGGTAGATCGGCCGTTCCTTGACCAGCTCACGCACCGCGTTCGCCGCGCCCGTCAGCACGGCTCCGACGGACAGGATCAGAAGGGCGTTCAGCGCCGTCTCCCTGTCGAGCCGGCTGCCGGCCAGCGCGCGGGCCATCGCACCCATGACGAACGGCAGCGCGATCATGATGACGAGGAACGTGCGGTCCGCGCTCAGCGCGGCCGTGTACCGCCGCACCAGCGTCCGCAGCTGCGCACTCCAGCTCTGCGTCTTCGGCGGCGGCGGTACGTGCCCCGGAGCCGGACCGGCGGGCAGGCGCGGCTGGGCGGTGGCGCCGACGATGTACTGCGCGTGGAAGCGGGATTCGCGGTACATCTCCGCCCAGTCCCTG
The DNA here is from genome assembly GCF_040677245.1 of Streptomyces kurssanovii. NCBI lineage: Bacteria > Bacillati > Actinomycetota > Actinomycetes > Kitasatosporales > Streptomycetaceae > Streptomyces > Streptomyces kurssanovii. Next base: position 43,574 of record NZ_JBFAQK010000021.1, on the reverse strand, counting down.
CCCCGGTCGCTCTCGAAGGCCTCGAACGCCTCGGGCCATTCGGCGAAGCCGAAGAAGCCGAGGGCCTGCCCCGGCGGCCCGTAGTAGGCGATCCTGCCGCCGGGCGCGAGGACGAGCAGCCGGTCGCAGACGTCCAGGCTGAGCACGCTGTGGGTCACCACGACGACCGTGCGCCCGTCGTCGGCCAGGCCGCGGAGCATGTGCATCACGGAGCGGTCCATGCCGGGGTCGAGCCCGGACGTCGGCTCGTCGAGGAAGAGCAGGGAGGGTTTGGTCAGCAGCTCGAGCGCCACGCTGACACGCTTGCGCTGGCCGCCGGAGAGCGAGTGGATCGGCTGGCCGGCCCGCTGCTCCAGCCCGAGCTCCCGGATCACCTCCGCCACCCGGGCCTCCCGCTCGGACCGCTCGGTGTCCTGGGGGAAGCGCAGTTCGGCGGCGTAGGAGAGGGCGCGGCGGACGGTCAGCTGGGCGTGCAGGATGTCGTCCTGCGGCACGAGTCCGATGCGCCGGCGCAGCTCCGCGTAGTCGTGGTAGAGGTCGCGTCCGTCGTACAGGACGGTGCCCCGCTGCGCGGGCCGCAGCCCGGTGAGGGCGTTCAGCAGCGTGGACTTTCCCGCCCCGCTCGGCCCGACCACGGCGAGCAGGCACTTCTCGCCCACCGGGAAGGAGACATGGTCCAGGAGGGTCTTGCGGCCCCCGTCCACGGAAACCGTGAGGTCCTGGACGTCGAGCGAGACCTCGCCGGTGTCGACGAATTCCTGGAGTTCGTCGCCGACCAGCACGAACGCGGAGTGCCCCACGCCGACGATGTCGCCGGCCCGCACCGGGGCGCGGTCGACGGGCATGCCGTTGAGGTAGGTGCCGTTGTGGCTGCCGAGGTCGACGATCTCGTACGTGCCGTCGGGCCGTGTGCGCAGTTCCGCGTGCCGGCGGGAGACCACCAGGTCGTCGACGACGAGCTCGTTGTCGGGCGACCTGCCGATGCGGACGGTGCGGGCGGGCAGCGGCCGCACACTGGTCGGCCTGCGGAAGGTCCCGGTCGCCGCCGGGACCGACACCGCGGGCGGCGGTGCTGGTTCCGCGGCCGGAGGTGCGGCGGCTGGTGGCCGGGCGTCCGAAGGCTCGACAGGAGCTGGTGCGGCGGCCGGTGGCCGGGCGTCCGACGGCTCCACGGGAGCTGGTGCGCCGCCCGGTGGTGCCGGGTCGGCGAGGACGGCCCGTGGGCCGTCGGCGGCGCTCCCGAAGCGGATGACACTGCCGGGGCCGACTTCCCGCTGGTGGACCCGACGGCCCTCGGTGTACGTGCCGTTGGTGCTGTTCGCGTCGGCCACCGTCCAGTGGCCGTCGTCGGCCCGTAGCACGGCGTGGTGCCAGGAGACGCGCGGGTCGTCGATGACGATGTCGCTCAGGGGATCACGCCCGACGTGGTACGCCCGGGTCGGATCCATCACCGTGGAGCCGGTGTCGGTCTCCATGACGAGTGCGGGCGCAGTCGGCGTGCCAGGCCGCTCTGCCATGTTCGAATTCTAGCGATGTGCACGGTTCTGCGCCCTGCGGCCGCTTTCAGGGGCCGGTGGATCCGTCGCCGGGAGTTCCGGGCTCCCAACGGGCCGTTGGTGTCGCGTGTTGCGGTGAACGGGTGGCCGGTGCACTCTGATGGTTACCCAGAAGCGACAAAGGCTCACTCTTCGTACTCGGGGGCCGCATACGAATGACGGGCCGTCGCGGTGAGGAGCCACGGTCATGAACGTTCCGGTTGCCTGCCAGTACAGAATCGAAGTACCGGCTTCCCCAGAGCGCATTCCTCAGATCCGGCGCATTCTCGCAGCGCATCTGAAGTACTGGGGCCTCGACGCCCATGTCATGCCGGTCTGCAGCGCCGTCGACGAACTCGTCGGCAACGTCGTCCAGCATGTCGAGGGCGACAAGACGTGTGTGGTGGAGCTGCGTTGGGCCGGTCGCCATCTCAACACGTCCGTCTCCGACCGGGACAGCACCCTTCCGCGGTTGCACACGTCGTCCCCCACGAAGGGCGGACTCGCCAGGGTGGCGATGCTCAGCGACAGCTGGGGCACCTGTGCCACCGAGCACGGCAAGGTGATCTGGTTCAGCCGGCGCGTCAAGGAGCCGCAGCGCGTCCTGTCCGGTCCGCAGGTGCCCCAGCCGCCGGTCCGGGAGTTCCGGCCGCTGCCGCTGGAGGCGGTGCCCGCCGAAACGTTCGAGGCACCCTCTCTCGCCGTGTCCGCGGGGCGGTGACACGCGGATGCTCCGTACTGATCGGACGCCGGCGGACGCCGCCGGGTGTCCGGCCCGGCCGAGCAGCCGGAGACCGCCGGTGCCGTGCGAACGGTCCGTGTGCGTGCCGGACCTGTCCCACGCGGTGCCTCACGGCCATCGGCCTTGCCCATGAAGGCGGCCCTGCCCATGAAGGCAGGGGTCCCGGCGTCCCGGACGTCTTCCGACCGCGGGCCGTCCCCGGCCGTTTCTGACAGCGGGGCGCGCAGGCCGCCGGTCCGGACTCCGCAGCGACTTCGAGGTCATTGAAGCAGCCGGCCGTCGTCGAGCGGCCGATGGTGCCGGGCACGCGACCCGTTCTCCGACACGGGAGCCGCTGTCCCGGCGGGCCGGCCTCGGACCCGCGCCGGTGCACCGGGCAAGGGCCCCCGCCCGGGTATCCGTACCCGGGCGGGGGCCGTCGCCGTTCACGCGGCCCTCCTGCCCTCCCGTTCCGCGGGATGCAGCGTCGCGAGCAGCCGGAAGAAGTCCGCCTCGTTGCCCGCGAGGCCGACCGCGCGCAGGGCGTCGTCGGCCTCCGCCATCGGGACCGTCAGCAGCGGGACCGCGAGCGGCGCCTGCTGCGGGTCGGCGAGCACGGCCCTGGTGGTCTGAAGCAGGCGCACGTACGCCTGCGCGGCGGCGATCTCGGAATCGTTCATCTCGCGGTTCCCCTCCTTGAGGTGTCGGACCGTCAAGCATCCACCGAGGCACTGACAACGACGGAGGCCGGCGGTCCGCCCAGGGGTGGCGGACCGCCGGCCGAAGGCCGTGGTGGGGGGGAAGGCCTAGAAGACGCTCACGCCGTACGCGCTCAGCGCCTCGGTGACGGGCTGGAAGAACGTGGTGCCGCCCGAGGAGCAGTTGCCGCTGCCGCCGGAGGTCAGGCCGAGGGCCGTGCTGCCGGCGAACATGGCGCCGCCGCTGTCGCCGGGCTCGGCGCAGACGGTGGTCTGGATCATGCCGTAGACGACGTCGCCGTTACCGTAGTTGACGGTCGCGTTGAGGCCGGTGACCCGGCCGCTGCGCAGACCGGTGGTGCTGCCGCTGCGCTGGACGGTCTGGCCGACGTAGGCGTTGCCGGCGCCGGTGATGTCGCGGTAGCTGCCGTTGTAGAGGTAGACCCGGCCGTCCGCCGCCGAGGCGTTGGAGTGGCGGATGATGCCGTAGTCGTTGTTCGGGAAGCTGGAACCGGCGCGCGAGCCGAGCACCGTGGTGTTGGCGGAGTTGGTGTACCAGGTGGAGCCGATGTTGGTGCAGTGACCGGCCGTCAGGGCGTAGTAGGTGCTGCCGCTGCGGACGTTGAAGCCGAGGGAGCAGCGCCCGCCGCCCGCGTAGATGGCCTGGCCGCCCGCGATGAGCTTGTTGAAGGTGCCGGGGGTGCGCTTGATCTCGAGGACGCCGGCGCGCTCGCCCGCCGCCTTCTTGATCTTGGCGATCTCGGCGGCGGAGACGGTGGAGTCCGCCGTGACGACGACCTTGCCGGTCTCCTTGTCGGTGTACCAGGCGGTGCCGGGCACGTCGGCGCCGAGTACCGCGTCGTCGGCCTGGGCGAGCTGGGCCGTGGTGGCCCGCGCGGAGTCGGCCGGGTCGGCCAGCGCGGACGGGGCCGCAAGCGCGGAGGCGGCCACGAGGGCGGCGGCGACGGCGGTCAGCCGTGCGGCTCTCGAGACGCCGGTGAGGGGGGCGAAGCGCTTGATCTTCACTACATCCTCCGGTGGGGGATTCCGGGGCCCGCTGGGTGGGCGGGCCCGTCCAACGCCGGCTGCCGGACCGTGACGGAACGTTCAACGTCATGGTCCTGACAACCGCCGCGGAAGGAATCCTCCGGCTCACGGCAGTCGCGCGGCAAGATCGCCTTTCGGCCGCTCTACGCGCGTCCGCCCGTCGCGCCCCGCGACGGCGGCCCTGTCGGTGTCCGGCCGGGCCGCCCGCCCCGCCGTCGGGCGGCCCGGGCGGGCGGGAACGCGGTGCCGCGTCCGGCGGCAGAGCAAATGCTGCGAACATTTGCTGACCGGCCGTCAGAAGTGGAGGCGTCCGTCCGGAGCGGCCCCGATGACGCGGGAGCGCTCCCGCGTAATAAGCGGAATGGTGCACGCCATTTTGGCTGCTCAGTGTCGCTGGGGCGTGATCCGCGGGTGACGTGCCCCCGGTGCCCGCGGCCCGGTCTTGCCCACTGCAACGTTTCAGTCCGGCCGTGCAAGCGTTGCAGTGGCTCCCGCACATCCCGGCCGCCCGCGCGCCCCGCATCCGGAGCCCTTGCGCAGCGCCCACCGGCCCGCGCCGGCCCGCCGTCCCGGGACGGCGGGCGCACCGCGGGAGCGGCGGAGGTGAGAGGCCGTCACTCCTTTATGCCTCAATCACTCCTGTTCGCCCAGCGCCCTCGGGTGTCCGGATCCCGACCGTCGCTGTGGACCCCCGGGGTACGGGTGGCTGCCGATGCGGTGGAGCGCACGACGGAGGCGCCCGCCGCGATCGCGCACCGGGCCGGACGGACGCGGCGGTCGCGCACCGGGCGGGACGGAGACGGCGGTCGCCCCCTCGTGCTCTGCTCCCCGGGCGCTACGAGGCCGGGCGGCGGGGCCGTTGTCCGGTCCCTACCGCCGGCCCCGGTGCGGGCCGGACGTCGGCGCCCGCCCGGCGGTCCGCGGCGTCACCGCCGGAGGCCAGCAGCACCGGCCGCTTCGTGCTGTCGCGCGACGGCAGGAACGCGGCCAGCACCAGGCCGGCGAGCACCGCCGCGGTGGCGATCAGGAACGCGATGCGGAAGCCCTGCATGCTGGGTACCTCCACCGTGCCGAAGCGCACCGAGGTGTGGGCGAGCACCATGCCGATGACCGCGCTGGACACCGACGTGCCGATCGAACGCATCAGCGTGTTCAGTCCGTTGGCCGCACCCGTCTCCGACGGGTCGACGGCGCCCATGATGAGCGTGGGCAGCGAGGAGTAGGCCAGCCCGATGCCGGCGCCCACCACCACGGAGACGACGACCGTCTGCCAGGCCGCGCTCATCATCCAGATACCGGCGCCGTAACCGGCGGCGATGACCAGAAGGCCGAGCATCAGCGAGACCTTCGGGCCACGCCGGGCCGAGATCCGCGCGTACAAAGGGGCCACGAACATCATGGTGACGCCCAGCGGGGCGACGCACAGGCCGGCCACGACCATCGACATCCCCAGACCGTGGCCCGTGGAGCGAGGCAGCTGCAGCAACTGAGGGAGCACCAGCGTGATGGCGTAGAACGCGACCCCGACCATGATCGAGGCGAGGTTGGTGAGCAGCACCTCACGCTTGGCCGTGGTCCGCAGGTCGACCAGCGGCGCGGGGCTGCGCAGCTCCCAGACGCCCCACAGGCCGAGCACGAGCACGGCCCCGCCGAAGAGGCCGAGCGTCGTGGCGGACGACCACCCCCAGTCGCCGCCCTTGGTGACGGGCAGCAGGAGGAGGACCAGACCGGCGCTCAGCCCCACGGCCCCGAGCCGGTCGAAACGCCCCGGTGCGCGCAGCGGCGACTCCGGTACGACGAGCACGGTCAGCAGCATGGACAGCGCGCCCAGGCCGGCCGCGGTGAAGAAGAGGGCGTGCCAGTCGGCGTGCTCGGCGATCAGCGCCGCCGCGGGGAGCGCGAGGCCGCCGCCGACACCGATCGAGGAGCTCATCAGGCCCATCGCGGAACCGAGCCGCTGCGGGGGCAGCAGGTCGCGCATGATGCCGATGCCGAGCGGTATCGCGCCCATGCCGAACCCCTGGAGCGCCCGCCCGACGATCATGACCACCAGATCGTCGGTGACACCGCAGAGCAGCGAGCCGGCCACCATCACCGCCAGGCTCCCCAGCAGCATCCGGCGCTTGCCGTACAGATCGCCGAGGCGGCCCATGATCGGCGTCGCCACCGCGCCCGCCAGCAGCGTGGCCGTCAGTACCCAGGTCGCGTCGGCGGCCGAGGTGGTGAGCAGCGCCGGCAGGTCCTTGATCACCGGGACCAGCAGGGTCTGCATCACCGCGACCGCGATGCCCGCGAACGCCAGGACCGGCACGATGCCCCTGGTTCTGTGCTCCGGGTCGTCCGCGGAAGCACCCGGGGGCTGGTCGGCTGTCGACTGCGGCATACGTGCGGCCTCCGGGCGGCGGTCGTGGCGGAGCGCCGGGGTCCGTCCCGGCGCTCCGTGCGATGACGGCGGCGGGACACGGTGCCCGCCGCGAAGTGTGTGCACAGTGAACCTTCTCACCGCACCCGGTATTCCGGGCCCCCGGGCGTCGCGTCGATGTTCCGGCAAGGCGGCACCGGGGTACCCGGCGTCCCGCACCGCCCCGTGCGCCGGAAGAGGCATCCGGCCCAGGCCCGGTCGCACCCGCCGGGCCCCCGGGTCACGCTGGAGAAGGACCCGGCCGCGGCCGGACGCCACGACGGCGACGCGCTGGAGGAAGAACCACGGGCGTGCCGGCACGGACCCGCCGCCGGGCCGCCCCCGCCGCCGCGCGGACCTTCGGGTGCGCCGGCAAGGGCACGACGAGTGCCCGGCGGTGCGCCGGGAAGCAGGAGCAGCACGCACGGGGGACACGTCCCGACAGACAGGAACAACGGTGAACAGTGCACAGGAATCCGCGACATCCGTCGTGGTGACGCTCAGTGGCTGCTCGCGGGAGGACGCCGACGCGGTCTTCCGGGCCCTGAGCAGGTCCTTCGAATCGGACCGCGCGGCCGACGACACACCCCAGTACGTCTCGGAGGGCCACGCCACCGTGTGGACCGCGACCTTCGACGTGGCCGGCACGCGCGATCCCGCCGAGCCGGTCCGGCTCGCGGCACCCGTCACCGCCGAGCTGCAGGGCGGCTACTGGGCGGTGGACCAGATGCAGGTGGCGCTCGCCGCCGCCTTCGACCTGGTGGAGGAGGGCATGGCGGCCGGCGACCAGGAGAAGGACGTCCAGCTGCTCCTCAACAGCGGCGTCCACCAGGAAGAGATGTGACAGCGGCGTCCCGCCGCACGAGAGCTTGAGGAGGAGGCCTTCATGCCCATCGCCACGGTCAACCCCGCGACCGGCGAGACACTCGAGACGTTCGACGCGCTGGGCCCCGAGGAGATCGAGCGGCGGCTCGACCTCGCCCGCGCCGCCTTCGGCCTGCACCGCAACCGGTCCTTCGGCGAGCGCGCCGCCCTGCTGAACCGGGCCGCGGACCTGCTGGACCAGGAGCAGCACGACATCGCCCGGGTGATGACGACGGAGATGGGCAAGCCGATCGGCGCCGCCCGCGCGGAGGCGGCCAAGTGCGCCAAGGCCATGCGGTGGTACGCGGCCCGCGCGGAGGAACTGCTGGCGGACGAGCACCCGGCCGCCGGTGACGTCGAGGACTCCGGAGCCGTGCGGGCCACGGTCCGGTACCGGCCGCTCGGCGTCGTCCTCGCGGTCATGCCGTGGAACTTCCCGCTCTGGCAGGTCGTCCGCTTCGCCGCCCCCGCCCTGATGGCGGGCAACGTCGGACTGCTCAAGCACGCGTCCAACGTGCCCCGGACCGCGCTGTACCTGGAGGACCTCTTCACCCGCGCCGGATTCCCGGAAGGGTGCTTCCAGACGCTGCTCGTCGGTTCCGACGCGATCGAGTCCGTCCTGCGGGACAGCCGTGTGGCGGCGGCGACGCTGACCGGCAGTGAGGGCGCCGGGCGGGCCGTCGCCTCCGTCGCCGGCGACGAGGTCAAGAAGACCGTGCTGGAACTCGGCGGCAGCGACGCGTACATCGTCATGCCCTCAGCCGACCTCGGGCGCGCCGTCGGCACCGCCGTGACGGCCCGCGTCCAGAACAACGGCCAGTCCTGCATCGCCGCCAAGCGCTTCATCGTGCACGCGGACGTGTACGACGAGTTCTGCGACCGGTTCACGGCCGCCATGAAGGACCTCACCGTCGGCGACCCCATGGACGAGTCCACCGACGTCGGGCCGCTGGCGAGCGAGCGGGGCCGCGCCGATCTGGAGGAACTGGTCGAGGACGCGGTGAGCCATGGCGCCACGGCACGCTGCGGAGGCCGCCGTCCGGACCACCTCGACCGCGGCTGGTACTACGAGCCCACCGTCCTGACCGATGTGTCCGACCGGATGCGCATCCACCGGGAGGAGGCGTTCGGACCGGTGGCGTCCGTCTACCGGGTGGCCGACGCGAAGCAGGCGCTGGCCGTCGCCAACGACAGCCCCTTCGGACTCAGTTCCAACGCCTGGACCCGCGACCGGTCGGAGGTGGAGCTCTTCTCCCGGGACCTCGAGGCGGGCGGCGTGTTCTTCAACGGCATGACCGCCTCCCACCCGGCGCTGCCGTTCGGCGGCGTCAAACGGTCGGGCTACGGACGCGAGCTGTCCGGGCACGGCATCCGGGAGTTCTGCAACGTCACGACCCTGTGGCACGGCGTGGAGACGGAGAAGTAGACCATGGTGCAGTTCGGATACACGATGATGACCGAGCAGGCCGGACCGCGTGAGCTGGTCGGCCATGTGGTCGGCGCGGAGGAGGCCGGATTCGACTTCTCCGTCATCTCCGACCACTACTTTCCCTGGCTGGCCTCGCAGGGCCACGCCCCGTACGCCTGGAGCGTCCTCGGCGCCGCGGCCCAGGCCACCTCGCGGATCCCGCTGATGACGTACGTGACCTGCCCGACCACCCGCTACCACCCGGCCGTCGTGGCGCAGAAGGCCGCGACGGTGCAACTGCTGTCCCAGGGGCGCTTCCGCCTCGGACTGGGCTCCGGCGAGAACCTCAACGAGCATGTCGTGGGCGGCGACTGGCCCGCCGCGCACGTACGCCTGGAGATGCTGGAGGAAGCGGCGGGGATCATCCGCCGGCTTCTCGACGGCGAGCATGTCACCCACCACGGCGCCCATTTCGACGTCGTCGACGCCAAGCTGTGGGACGTACCCGCCGAGCGTGTGCCGATCGGTGTCGCCGTCTCCGGTGACACGTCCTGCGCCGTCGCCGGCAGGACCGCGGACCTGGTCATCGCCACCGAGCCGAAGAAGGAGCTCCTCGACGCCTTCGACCGCCACGGCGGCACGGGCAAGCCCCGCGTCGGCCAGCTCCCCGTCTGCTACGACACCGACCGGGACGCCGCGGTGAAACGGGCGCACGACCAGTTCCGCTGGGCCGTCGGCGGCTGGCGGGTCAACGCGGAACTCCCGGGCCCGAAGTCCTTCGAGCAGGCCACCGAACTCGTCACGGAGGACGACGTCGCACAGGCCGTGCCGTGCGGGGACGACGTCGGCGCCTTCGTCGACGCGGTCCGCGCGTACGTGGACGCGGGCTTCACCGAGGTCGCCCTCGTCCAGGTCGGAGGCGACCAGCAGGAGCCGTTCCTCGATTGGGCGCGGAGCACGCTGCTGCCCGCGCTGCGCGAACTGTGAGGGTGACGCCGTATGAACGATTCCGCACACACCGGGTCCAAGGCGCCGTCCGACGAGGACGTGGCGATGCGCCTCGTCCCCGTCTGGCTGGCGGAGACCGCCCGTAACGACGCCGAAGCCGCGGAGCGGGCCGGCCATGAATGGGAGAGCCGCGCGCTGTCCGCCGAATCCGCGCGCGAACTGGCCGACTGGGTCACCGCCCGGGTCACCGACACGGCCTTCAACACCGACAAGGACACCGCCCCGGACGCCCCCGCGCGGGTCAGCGTCGCCGACAAGGCGGCCGTCCACCGGTGGCTGGCCGCCCACGGCCACCACGTGTGACCGGGGTGGTCACAGGATGACGAACGGCGGACGGCCCCGTGCCGTGGGCACGGGGCCGCCCGCGCGGCGCGCGGTGCACCCGCCGGTCAGACGTTGGGGACCTTGAGCTTGTCCCAGCTCGTTCTGCCCGGGATGCCGTCCGCGTCGCTGCCCGAATAGCCGAGCTTGCGCTGCCATGCCGCGTACGACTTGCGGTCCGCCTCCGACCACTCGGGGCCGGGGCCCACCTCGTAGCGGCCGCAGCCCTCGGCGACCAGGCGTCTGCCCATCGCCGTGATGATGGCGCTGCGTCTGCCGACCTGGAAGAACGCCGCCCCGGGGAACGGCTCGTAGGTCGGCGCGGGAGGCGTGGTCGGCCCCGACGGTTTGCCGCCGAGCCGTTCCCTGATGCGGCTGCGCATCGCGTCCATGGTGAAGCCGCGCGGGTCGACCTTTCCCGGCTGCCACTCCTTGTGCCCGATGACCGACCGCTGCGACCAGCCGTGGGCACGGCAGATCGCGGCCGCGGCCTTCTCGATCGCCTCCAGCTGCGCCGCCGGCCACGGGTCCTTGCCGTCGCCGAGGTTGACGCATTCGAAGCCGTAGAAGTGGCGGTTGCCGTCGGTGTTGGCCTCGTTGTCGGCGGGCAGCGTCGCCGACTCGTTGATCACGGCGCGCAGCACGTCGTCGTCACCGAGGCCGGCGTGGTTGGCCCGGCCGTTGCCGACCAGATAGACCGTCCCGTCCTTGGCGATCACTCCGTGGCACAGCGGGCCGGGCAGACTGGAGTGGCCGTTGTAGCAGAGCTCGACGGAACTCGAGGTGCCGGAGGTCACGGTGTGATGGATCATCACGCCGTTCACCGGCCCCCACGGGCCCTTGTGGTTGCGGTTGTGCGTGCGCCAGCTTCGGTGCTCGACGACACGCAGTCCTTCGTTGCGTAATGCTCTGAGCAGTTTGTCGGCGGACAGCGGCGTTGCCATCGTGGTGCTCCTTCCCGGCGGACCGTCAGTTCTCGGACCGTCCCTGATCGTTTTGCCCGTTGGCGGGGTCCGTCGAACCGCCCGCCGCGGCACGCTCCGCGGCGAGGGCCTCCTGCTCCGCGCTCTCCTCCGCGGCGAGCGCCTCCGCGTCCGCGGCGGGCAGCGGAGCCGCCAACGGCCCGAAGGCCAGCCGGAGATCGGCGACCGAGCCCTCGCCGAGGACCCACGCGAGCGGCGCGCGGTGCACCCGCACCCCGTGCGGGGAGCGCAGCAGCGGGCGCCGGGCGGAGTCCACCGGCCACTCGACGGAGCCGGTCGCCGTGCGCGCCGGCACCGTCCAGAAGTCGCCGGAACGGTAGGTCCTGCCCGCTTCGAAGTACACGAACACCCCGTCCTCCAGGGGCAGCCAGGCTCCTTCCTCGATGCGCAGCGCGCCGCCGCGGGACTTCGACGCGGCCGTCCTCGAACGGCCGGAGCCCGCCGGGCGCGAACCGGGACGGTGGTCCCAGCGCCGCAGATACGGGCCGAGTTCGGGCCGCCTGCCCACCGACGGGTCGGGTTCGCCGGACAGCCGCACCCGCCGGCCCGGCAGGTCGAGCTCCTCGACCCGCAGCAGCGGCAGCGGTTCCCGGCGGCTGGTGTAGGCGGTGTCGACGAACTCGACCCAGTCGCCCACGTTCAGGCCGAGCTTGTCGTCGCTGCCGACCGAGCCGAGCTCCACCCATGTGCCGTCGAGTCCGTCGACCGGGAGGGTTACGGACCCGTTCTCCCTCGACCACTTGAACGTCGCCTCGCCGGCCGGACCGCCCTCATGGATCTCCACCCGGTAGAGCTGGTTCTCCGGTCCCCGGTAGCGGGCGTCCGGACGGACCAGGCACGGGTCCTCGTCCGCACGGTCGGGGCGTTCGCTACGGGCCGCCATCCGGGCCGTCGGCGCCTGTGCCGCTTCCCACTTGGCGAAGGCCTCGCGGACCTGGTCCTTGGTGGCCCCGTCCTCGAGCTCCAGCTCGGAGCCGGGCACCGGGACCACCTGCCACACCACCTTCCGCCGGGCCGCGGTGTCCGGCATCGCCGCCCCGAGCGCGACCTCCCGCAGCAGCGGGTCCTCCGCCGCCGTGACCGTCCGCTCCCACACCTGGAGGCAGGCCAGGTACGGGAATTGTGTCGGCAGCCGGTCGCCGGGCCGCTCCGGGTCGCGGTGGCCGTCCGGCTGGTCCCAGTAGGTCCAGGTCGCCGGCGGGGCGGGCGGCTCCGTCGCCGCGTCGCCGGCCTCGTCCTCGTCCGGCACGGGTACGCCGGGCGCGGGCCGGGTGGCGTCGACGAGGATGCCGTCCACGTAGTAGCGGCCGCCGCCGATGGACAGGTCGTCGAGCTCCCGGCTGCCGCCGAGGAAGCGAACCTCGAAACCGGTCGCGCCGCGCGGCCCGCCGTGCGTGCCGATCAGGTCGGACAGAGCGGTCCGGGCCTGGTGGAGCTGGATCGCCGCCTGCTCGTTGGCGTCGGCGTCCAGCTGTACGCGGCCCTGTTGCGCGATCACCGCCGAGTAGTGCCGCTCCGGCCGGAAGGTGTCGCGCGAGATGTCAGCGTGCATGGGTTCGGTGTCCCCCTCGGGAAGTTCGGAAGAAGTCGTCTCAGGTGACGGGGATGATCCCGGCGTCCGTCCCGGCCGGGGTGTACTCGGCGAGCCGGGCCCGCAGGCTGTCCTCGCGCTGCGGTTCGTACAGATCGTGGAAGACGCCCATCTCGGAGCCGTCGTCGGCGCCCCGGCGGATCCCGGGCGGGCACGCGTCGGACAGCCGGCCGTAGCCGGGTGTGCCGTACCGCTCACTCGTGAACAGCGGCCGCAGCGGCTCGCCCCCCGAGAGGTCCGGCTGGCAGCGGTGCCTGCGCGGAGTGCGGGAGCCCGGCGGCACGTACGAGTACCGCAGGCAGCCGACACCACGCCGGGCCACCCGCATCTGCCCGGTGAAGACGCTGTTCTCGCCGATCTCGACCGCGTGCGTGTGCACCTCCCCGATCACGGTCGTGCGATGGGCGTGCAGCACGGCGTGCGCCAGGCGGCAATCCGGCGCGGACAGCGCCTCGCGGTCGTGGCCGGTGGCGTCGAGGACGCTGTCGCGGATGTGGATGGGCAGCGGATCGTGGTTCACCTCGTCGCCGATCACCTCGATGGTGCCGAGGATGCTCCGCTCGATCTGCACACAGGCGGTGGTCCGCTCCAGGACCAGGCTCGGCTCCTCGGGCGAGTGAGGATCGCACTCCGGCTCCAGCGACCAGCCCGGAACCAGCGTGCAGTGCCGCAGCACCACCGCGCCGACCGGGCCGCTCACATGCAGCCCGCGCCCGGTGATCAGCAGCCCGTCGAGGACGATGCGCGGCGCGTCCCGTCCCGGCGGGCAGTCGTCCTGGGCGCGGATGTTGAGCGCGTCGGGACGGTTGCTGTACCAGTCGAGCAGCCGGATCACCGGACGGCAGCCTTCGGCGGCCCGCAGCTCCAGCCGGTCACCGCGCTCCAGGTCGAAGTCCAGCTGCTCCTGGTAGGCGCCGCTGTGCGTGATCTCGATGACGCCCTCGGGGCCGCAGCGGCCGGCCCGCCGGTCGCCGCGCCACTCCTCGTACGCGTCCATGATCTTCTGGAAGCGCTGCCCGGGGCCCACCCGGTAGAACTCCGCCGCCGGCGAGGTGTCCCGCTCGCGGGGGTACTCGCCGCCGCCGGTGTCGTCCCCGAACGCGTAGTGGTAGGTGACCCACACGCCCTGCCGCGGCGCCGAACGTGAACCGAAGGCGATCCTCCCGAGCTCCGGGTCGACCGCCACCTGGCCGCGCCGGGGCCGGTAGCGCCACTGCGAGAGGTCGGCGACGACGATGTCCGACATCGGGACCGGCTCGTCCTGGCCGTCCCGCCAGATCGTGAAGCTCTTGCCCGGGCCGTAGTGGTCCGCGAGCCGGTCGGCGAGCTGACGGCGCCGGATGTGGGCGGGCACGTTGTCGATCGTCGCGATGTGCGTCGCCGCCGGCTCGGGCACCGGCCTCGTCACCAGCGGGCTGTCGTTGCCGAGGATCGAGAACGTGTACAGGCTGCGCGCACGGTCGATGCAGTACGCCGGGGCGCGGGTGACGTGGTACGGCTTCAGACGCCACACGAACAGCCCCAGGCCGGCCGGTGACAGACCGCCCCGCCGCCGCGCCGAGCCCGCCCTGCGCACATCCACGGACCGGGCCGTGGCGGTGAACGGGGTGCCCGCCAAGTCGAGTTGCGCACCGTCCCGTACGTCGGCCAGCCGGCCGCGCTCCAGCCGGCGGGAGTCGGCCGCGGACGACCCCGACCCGTACAGCCGCACCGGCTGGTGGTGGGAGACCAGCCGGGAGAACTCGACGGCCCTGGCGGGCCATCCCGCGATCTCCTGCGCCATCTCCTCCAGCAGGTGCAGCGTGCCCTTGCGGCGCCGGTGGGCGACGGTGGCGGCCACGTCACGGCGCGGGGCGAGCGCCTCGGCGAGCCGACGACGAGACTCCTCCACGCCGGCTCCGCCGAGGCCGCCGGTCGGCACCCGCTCGTACCCGGGCAGCGGGGTGTAGCCCACCAGGTCGCCGAGGTACGGCAGCACCCAGGGCGCCGCCGTCTCCACGAACAGGTCCTCGTACCCCTGCTCGACGCCGTCCCGCACCAGATCGACCTGCTCGGCGATGACCGCGAGCAGCGCACGCAGCGGCTCCCCGCGCTCGGCGTCGCGCAGCCGGTGCCACTGCGGCAGCAGCTCCGCGAGACCGTCCGGTTCCCTGCTCATGCGGTGACCTCCGTCAGAATCAGCGTGTCGGGCACCTGCGGTGTCAGCAGGGCGAGTTGAGCCGGCCGGACGCCGCGGAAGACGAACACCCGCCGCCCCTTCTCCAGCCGCCGGGTGTCGGTGATGTCCGGGTTCAGCCGCAGCAGCTCGGCGAGCGGGATGCCGTGGCGGCCGGCGACCGAGGTCAGCGTCTCGCCGCCGTCGGCGGTGACACGGTGCACCACCTCGTCGTACTCGGCGTGCCGGGCCGGGACCGTGGCCGCCGGCCCGCCGAGGCGCTCCGCCAGGCCGGCCAGTCCGTCCGGGGTGACGGACGCCGGGACGCCGCCGAACACGTCGACGTCGACGTGGTCCACCCCCGGCACCCGGTGGGCCGTCGCCATCACCTCCGACAGCCGCGCCGGGCGGCCGAGTTCCCTGCCCTCCGGGCCGAACGTGCGCAGCAGCGCCTGCCGGAGCCTCGGCTCCACGACCGCCCAGGTGTGGTCGGGCGCGACCTTCACCTTCGCCGCGAGGAGCAGCAGCACCAGGTCGCGGACGTCGACCCGCACGGGCAGCCGCCCGTCGCCGTACCGGGCCAGCGAGGAACGCAGAGCCATGAGGACGTCGGAGTCACCGGCGATCGGGATGTCGTCGACGCCGGCCACCGTCACGTGCAGTACCTGGCGCCGGCCGTCGAAGACCTCCCGGGCGACGGCCCGGCCGATGCCGGCCCGCGAACGGGCGAAGTCCTCGTAGTCCTTCACCGACACCAGCCGGTCGAGCGCCGACACCGCCAGCGGGACCGTGCGCCGGGTCAGGCCGGGCCCGTCGGCGTCCGCGCCGCCGGTCGCGGCCTGCGGGTTGGTCACCCCGGTGACGCCGAGCGGGCGGGTGACCGCCTGGGTGATGCGGTTCGCCCGCACGTTCGCCGCGCGTCCGGTGCCGAAACGGTAGCGGGCCCGTACGTTCTCGCTCCCGGTCGGCAGCCGGGCGCCGTGCACCCCGTCGCCGAAGGTGACCGTCGTACGGCCGTCGGCCGTGGTGCCCGTGACGTACACACGGTCGCGCGGCCCGCGCCCGGCGAGGCTGTCCACCTCGTGCCACAGCAGCCCGTCGACGCGGATCTCCAGCTCCGGTGTCGCCCCGAGGGGATTTCCGGCCGGCAGCCAGGTCAGCGGGGACTGCCACAGGGCGAACGTCTGGTTCGGCCGGCCCGTGTTCCCGCTGCCGATCGGCTCGTCGCGGCTCTCACCGTGCGTCGCCGCCACCACGTTGCCCAGAACCCGCACCGTGTCACGGCGGTAGCGGTACGCCAGTTCCGAGGTGAGCCGCAGCCGGGTGTGCACATGGTCGCCCGGCAGCCGTGGATCGATCACCTGCTCCACCCCCGCGACCACCACCAGCTCCGTGCCCGCGACCCCCGAAGCGCCCGGGGAACCGGGCAGCACGTCCGTCCGCTCCCCGGAGACGACCAGATGCCGTCCCGGCCGCAACCCGTCGTACAGCTCGGCGAGTTCGATCTCGTCGCCGTGCACATCCTCGCCGAGGGGCTCGTCGGCGGGGCTCAGCGGCTGCCCGTCGGCGTGCACGGTGGTGTCGCGGATGTTGGACAGCAGCACGTCGTGCTCGTCCAGCCACGGATCGGCGAGTGTCAGCTCCGTACCGCGGCCCGTGATGCCGTAGTTGGTGTACACCGCCGTACGCACCGCGGTGACCCGCGTGGTGACGAACCTCAGCCTCTCGTCGCCCGGTATCCCGTCCGCGCCCTCGGCGCCCTTGCGCGGACGCTCGATCGCGACCCAGCTGCCGACCGCGATCGAGTCCCGGACCGAGTCGAGGGGCAGGACATGGCGGTTCGCGGGCTCCGGCACCGTCGCGATGCCGATGACGACGTTCGCGGGCTCGCTGCCGACCGTGTAGGACACCGTCAGCTCGAAGTCACCGTGCCGGATCTGGTGGTGCTCACCGGGAGCGAGGTGCCAGGCCTTCGTGTCACCGTTGTTCACCGCCACATGGACCCGGCCGTCCTCGCCCGGACGGGACACGAACAGCGTCCGCTCCGGCAGGCCGTCGTGCAGCTGCGCGGTGACCCCGGGCTCCTGGGAGTCCGCGGGCCGCCGGCTCAGCCAGCTCAGGTCGTGGTCCTGAGCCGCCCGCGTACGCATCGTGATCCGGCCGGGACCGAGGTCGAACGACTTCTCCGACGGAAGGTTCTCCGACACCTGCACCGACGAACCGGTCTCGGTGTGCTGGAACTCGGCCCGCACCGGCACACGCCCCGCCGGGTCGTACACCACCCGCATGGTGGTGAGCGCCGCACCCGTCAGCGGCCAGTCCGCCTGCCGGATCACCCGGCCCCGCTCGTCCTGCACCGGCCGCAGCGGAGCCGTCGCGCCGAACGGCGCCCCCGTGAAACGCATCGCCTGAAGCTCGCGCAGCAACGCGGGCGCCGTCGGGGAGGTCTGCCGCCAGGCCGCGTACATTCCGTCCGCCACCCGCGGATCGAGCGCTCCCAGCAGCTGCGCGCCCAGCTCCGAACCGGCGACCGGCAGCCGGCCCGCCGCCCGCCGGATACCGGCGCCCGGACGTACATCGCGGGTGCGCAGGGCCGGCAGCACCGCGCCGAGCGCCCGCAGCGCCGACGCGCCCTGCGACGGTCCCGTCCCGTCGGGCGGGGCCGGACGGGACGGCTCCAGGCCGGCCGCCCGCTCCCGCAGCTCCCCGACCACCGCCTCCAACCGCTCGAACCAGGCCGCCACTTCCTCGTGGGCGGCGGCCACCGCCTGTGCCTCCGCCAGCCGGTCGTGCGGCTCCGCGAGGCGCGCGGCGAACGCGGCGGGCGTGCCGATCCCGTCCAGATCGGCGCGCAGCGGCGCCAGCACCTGGGCGTCGAACTCCTCGATGTACCGGCTGACCGGACGCGGATTGGGGTTGGCCGGCGTCGGTTCCCCGTCCTCGACCTCCCGCTCGTCCTCCGTGATCCACTCGCGCAGCTCGTCGACCAGCTCGGCCAGCATCGGCGGCGCCGACTGCGGCAGCCCGATCGCCGTCACGTCGTCCTCGCGGTCGGTACGGATCCGCGTCACCGGCAGCAGCAGCCGCCGCCCCTCGGGCCCGCCCTCCTCGCCCGCGAAGACGAACAGCAGCCGGTCGCCCGCCGTCAGCGCGGTGGACGTGCCCGACACGAAGATCTCCGAACGCCGTGCCAGGTCCTCCGGTGTCAGCAGCGACGGCCGGCGCCTGCGCACCGACAGCGTGTTCCACGACGCCCGCGCCGTCAGGTCCTCGCTCGTCTCGAAGACCTGTGAGTCCTCGCCCGACGTCGTCGGCACGCTGTTGCTGCGCGCACCCCGCGGAATCACCACGGAGATGTCCGGGTCCCGCGGATCGCGGTCGAGGGAGTACGCGAGATGGGTGTCGGCGGCGATCCCCGGCCGCGGCCGGTGCCCCACCAGCCGGCCCAGCAGGGCCAGCGAACGGTGTTCGTTCGCGGTGCGCAGATACGCCTCGTCGGCGATCCGCTCCGAGTGGAAGGTGAGCAGATCACCCACCACCGCCCACGAGTCGAGCAGGCCGATGGCCGGATCGTCGGGCGTACGGGCCGTCAGGCCGCGCAGCGCCGGGTAGGCGGGCGAGGCCAGCCGGTCCAGCATGGCCGCCAGGAACGAGCCGTAATCGCCCACCCGGTAGTCCAGAGCGCTGCGGCCCGGCGGGTTGTACACCTCCCTCGGCGCGTGACGCTCGTCGTGGCCCCCGCAGCCGCAGCCGCATGCCCCGGTCATCGCGCACCTCCGCCGAGCTCGATGGACAGCCGCCCGTTCTCGGGCCGGTCGGGGTCGTTGTCGCAACGCGCGATCTCCAGCGGGCCGAGCCGCAGCACGCCTGCCTCCAGTGCCGTGTCGTCGATATGGTCCGGATACGAAGCGGTCGGTTCGAAGAGCCTCTGCAGCCGGGTCACCCGCACGCTCTCGACTCCCTGCACGGCGGCCGCCGCGGCCACCAGGCGGCTCAGCCGTACCGGTTCGCCGAACGTCAGCGCGTCCGGGTGGAAGAAGCCGAGCCGTCCGCCGGGCAGGCGCCGGCTGCCCAGCAGCCGGTACAGCTCGGCGAGGATCTGACCGTGCTGATGACCGGGTGCCGCGCACACCTCGATCGCGATGTCCAGCGGCACACTGCGCGCCGGACCCACCACCAGGTCGTGCCCGATACGCCGGCAGCCCTCCAGGGCGTACGCCACCGCGTCCAGCAGCTCCGGGCCGGGGTCCCCGGCCGCCGACGCGTCGACCGCCACGTGCGCCTCCTGCACACTGCCGGTCCAGCGGATCTCCGCCGCCGCCCGCTGCACGCCCGGCACGGCCGACGCCAGCGCGGCATAGTCCTCGGCGGTCACCGCACGCAGCAGCGACCGCTTGAGACCGAGCGGCGCCAGCTGCCGCACCTGCTCCAGCGGCTCCGGCTCCGTGCCGCCCACCGCAGGCAGGGGGTTGCGCACCCCGGCGACAGGCATCGCCTCGCCCGACTCCGACGCGTCCGGATCACGGCACAGCACCAGATGGTTGACGGCCTCCGCGCCGACATTGCCCGCCGTTCCGCCGCCCAGCCGGTAGTGCAGCTCCAGCCGGGCTCCCGGCCGCGGCCGCGCCCCGTGCCGGCCGTCGCCGAACCGCAGCGCGATGCGGCCGTCGTCCTCCAGCTCGCCCACGAAGTGCCGCTCCCGCGGCCCACTGGCCAGCAGGTCCCGCCGCGGCGAGAAGACATCGTCACGGTCGACGACCCTCACCGCCGGCAGAGCCTCCCGCGGATCCTGCCGCAGCGCGGCGGCCGGGCCCCGCAGCTCCGGCTCGTCCGGATGGAGACCCGCCGCGTACGCCGGGCCCCAGGTGTGCGCGACCTCCCAGGCGATGCCGCCGTCCAGTACCGCGCCCGCACGGGCCCGCGCCGTCAGCACCTCCAGCCGGCGCAGCTTCGCGGCCAGCAGCCGGTCACCGCGGTGCAGCAACTCCCGCAGCGCCGCCACGGGACGGCGCCGCAGCTCGAGGCGTTCGAGCACCTTCAGCCCGAACAGCACCGTCAGCTCACCGATCTCCGCCTCGGTGAGGCCGTCACGGTCACGGGCGCTGCGCCACAGTTCCACCAGCCGGTCCCGTACCCGCCCCGGGACGGCGGCGAGCCGGTCCGCCTGCCCGGCGGACACATGCGCGGACAGCGGGAACGGCACGGCCTGCACGACGGGGGAGCGGTCCAGCACCGGACGGAACCGGCGCCGGATGCCCGGGTACACCAGCTGGGCCAGCAGCGTCTCGAGAGCCTCCGCCTGCTCGTACGCCGTACCCGGCACCACCTTCTCGCGCCGGCGGCCCGCGAGTTCGAGACCGAGTCCGGCCCGGCCCGTCTCCTCCTCGCCGGCGACCTCGAACAGCTCACGTATCTGACCGGCGGTCAGCAGTCTTCCCCGCCGTGTCTGGTCCAGGCGGGCGCCGATCAGATCAGCGACCGCGTTGCCCGCGTCCTCGTCCCAGCAGCCGAAGCCGGACGGATCGCACGAACCGAGCACGGCCGGTTCGGCCGGCACCGTCACCGTCTCCGGGGTGCCGCCGCAGAAGGTGAGGGAACGGCCGTGGTCGACCAACGTCACATTGCCGCGCGCCACGCTCACGTCGGCGACCGGTTCACAGTCCCTGCCGCCGCGGGTCGACAGGCACACGGGGAACGTGAGCGCGTCCTCCGCTGCCCAGGTCACCTCCAGCACCGGCTGGTCGCACAGGGTGTCCACGGCAGGGGTGACGGAGGTGAGCCGCACGGCCTGCCGGTGCGCCGGATCGGCGTCGCCGGGCGTACCCGAACGCGGTCCGCGCACCTCCTCGATCAGCAGCAGGTCGCCCGGTGCCAGCCTCAACTCCCGGCGTGAGCACTCCTCGTCGGCCCACGCGTCGCGCAGCGTCGCCGACGTCGCCCCCTTCGGCAGCGAACACACTTCTTCGCCCCAGGTCCAGAACCGGACGGTGTTGTGCGCGGGACGCAGCACCAGCGGTTCGGCCGCCACCACCGGTTCGAACACCTCGACGGAACCGCGCTCGCCGAGGACCGCCAGCTCCCGGTCGTCGATCACCGTGCCGATCTCCGGCCGGTCCCGCGGGCCGAGCCCGCGCACGTCGACGGCCGCGAACCGGAACGTGCCCGGCAGCAGCGTCAGTTCCCGCGCCACCTCCACCGTCACGAACGCCCGCGCGTTGCAGCCGTCGTGCATCGGATAGTCGATCAGCCGTACGTGCCGGCGCACCGACACCCGCCGCCGGGCGGTGTCCAGGTACGCCTCCGTCGCCACCGCGTCCTGCTGGTAGCTGATCCGGTCGCCGGTGTGCGCCAGCAGCTCGACCAGCGTCATCCCCAGATCCGCCGGGTTGCGCTCCACCCAGTCGGGAGTGGTCAGCGCCAGGCGGTCCAGGACGAGCCGCCGGATCGAGTCGTAGTCCCGGGCGGTGTAGTCGATGACCGGCGCGGCGTTCACCACCGGTGCGTCCTGCGAACCGGGCGGGCGGTCACCCGGCCCGTCCTCGCAGTCGAACGGGGTGGGACAGTCGATCCGGAAGGAGAACCCGGCGGAGAAGTACCGCTGGTCGAAACCGGGGAACGGCTCGGTGCCCGGCCGCCCGTACGGATCCGTGTCCACCACGGAGAGCCGGTAGCGGCTGGTGTCGCCGGTCCGGTCGAGCGTCACCAGCAGCCGGTCGTCCAGCTCCGGGTCCTCCTCCCGCTCGACGGAGACGTCGACCGCCTGGATCCCGGTGATCCGGCGCCCTCCGTCGATCCGGACGTTCTCCGGGCACAGCCCGTGCGGAGCCTTCCCGAGGAACGTCACGGTCAGGGTGAGACCGTCGTCGCCCACCTCCACCGCGTCCACGCCGCCGAGCCGCGCCGCGCGGACCTTGCCCCGCCTGCCGTCGCCGCGGACGGCCGACAACTCGCTCACGCCGCTCATGCGGGCCCGCTCCCCTCGAACACGTCGTCACGCCGGCTCCCGGTGGAGCGCACCGTGTAGGACAGATGGACCCGCACCACGTTCTCCTCGCTGACCACGTCCAGGGCCTCCACCTCGATCACCTCGCCCAGCACCCGCTGCAGCGACGCCTGCACCGACAGCTCCAGCGCGGACGCCAGCTCGGGACTGTTCGGCGTGAAGACCAGATCCAGCAGCCCGCAGCCGAAGTCCGGCCGCATCACCCGCTCGCCCGGGCTGGTGAACAGCAACTGTTCGATGAGATCCCGCACATGCTCGTCGTACGCGGCGTGCGCGGTGCGACCGCGCCGGTCGCTGCGGAACGGGAACGCGATGTCGGCGCGTCGTCGGACCGTCATCGGCACATCACCCCCCGGCGGGACCCGGCCACGACCGCCGGCCCCTGCGGCACGAGCGCGGCGTCGAAGCACTGCGCCGCCGTGGTGTCCAGGAGCACAGCCACCCCGTCGACCAGCACACCGCGCTCCGGCGGACTGAAACGGACACTGGTGCAGGGGCGCGGGACACCGTTCACGGTGTGCGCGCAGCCCGCCACGGCGAACACGTCGGACGCCGTGCGGACGGGCTGCCCGTCGACGAGCACGGCACTGGGCGCGCCCGCGGCGAACGCCCGGCCGCCGTGCGGACAGTGCAGCACGGAGGCCGCGCTGATGCAGGTTCCTGAGGCCCCGGAGTTCCCCGAGGCCCGTGAGTATCCGGACAAGGCTCTTCTCTCCCCGTTGTCGGTCACTGCTTGCCCGGCACGATCAGCCGGCCGTCGTTGACGATGACCTCGGCGCCACTGAGCACGATCGAGGCGCCCTGGCCGTTGGCGATCGTCACGCCCTTCTCGTCGACCTGGATGTACGCGCCGCTCTCGGCCTGGAGCCTGATGCCGTGGCCGCCCGGGACGTCGCCCATCACCAGCTTGTGCTTGTCGGACGTCTGGATCACCACGTTCTGGTGCGCCGGACCGCCCGTGAGCGCGTCCGGCGGCAGCTCGGCACTGTCCCCGTACCAACAACCCGTCCAGATCGGGTAGCTGGGGTCGCCCTGCTCGAACTCCACCCACACCCCCGCCCCGCTCGCGGGCACGACGTACTGCCCCGAGCCCGGCCCGGTGAACGGCAGGCACGGCAGCGCCCAGGTGGAGGTCTCGTTGCCGAGAACGTCCGGCACCTGCACCGTGACGCGGCCGATCTTCAGCGGATCGTCGTTGCTCACCACCCGCCCCCGGAACTTGCCGAGAAACCGGTTGTTCGGTCCTGCAGCCATGCGTGGTTACTCCTGGTCCCCTGGTCCTTGGTGCGCGTTCACGGCCGCACGGTGCCGCTGCGGGCGATGAGCCCCTCGCGCGAGAGCGTGAAGTTCTGCTGGTACGAGCCGGGCCTGATGTTGTGCGTCACGGACTTCACGTAGTAGTCGCCGTCGTACGTCACCCCGGCGCCGCGGACGCCGACGAGCTCGCGCGGCCGCAGGATGTACCCGTGCCGGTTGACGTCCAGCGAGCCCGAGCCGGAGATCGCGTCGGCGGACAGGGCGGCCCTGGCCAGCAGTTCGGCCTGCGCCTGCTCCGACTCCATCTTCGCCGTACCGGACAGCCGCCGGCGCCGGAGCGCGGGTGTCGCACGGCGCCCCAGCGGCGGACGCAACGGCCCGATGTCCGGCTGCGGAAGCAGCAGACTGTCCCGGGTGGCCGGGTTCTGCACGCGCGCCTGCGGCTCCTCGCGCGCCGTCCCGTCGTAGGCGAACGTCAGCTGATCCACCGTCGAGTTGGCGTCCATGTTCACGTTCAGCGCGTGCTGACGGTCCCCGATCCGGCGCTCCGGGCCCCACACCGCCGTGGAGACCCCGGGGCGCGGGCCCGGCTCCAGATAGAAGATGTAGCCGTTGGCCCGGGCCAGTTCGGTGACGTACCCCAGGTCGGTCCCGGTCTGGTACTCGACCCGCAGCCGCTCTCGAGGCGGCTGTTCGATCTTCTCCTGGTAGACCCGCGGCTCGATCCCGTAGTCGGCGTACTTGGCGAGGATCCGGCCGACCCGCTGCGACGGCCGCATGTTCGGGTACCGGTCGGTGTGCTCCTCGAGGTCCATCAGGATCGACAGGTCCTCGCCGGTCACCGTGAGCGTCGAGTGCCCCGGCTGATTGCTGGCACCGACTTCCTGGCGCACGATCAGCCCGTCGAGCAGCACCTGAGGGGTGCCCTTCACGCTCACCGAGAGGATCACCCGCGTCTTGGGGTCGAAGAACCCCTCGGGCAGCAGCCGCCGGGACAGCGCGCCCGTCTTCGTGAGGTCGAACGCGAGCTGGAAACCGCTGCGTTCGCCGGCCGTCGCCGTGATCTGCGCGGACAGCAGCGCCTCGACGACCTCCGGCGGCACGGGCCGGGTCAGCCGGGGGCCCGTCTGCAGGGTGATGTGAACGGGCCCCTGCCCGACCGGCTGCTCAGACATACCGGTCCCCGGGGGCCGGGAAACCGCCGGCGTGCGGGATCCGGATGTCCCGGCCCGCCTCGTCGGTCAGCTCCTTGGGGTCCAGCACCGGATTGGCGTCCGCGATCTGCCACCACTGGCCGGGATCCCCGAAGTAGCGCTGCGCCAGCAGATCGGGCCGCTCGCCGCTGCTGACGGTGTGCGCCGCGGACTCGTCGTCGCCGGCGCGCTCGTCGCCGAGCGGGGGCAGCAACCGGCGCTTCGTGTAGCGCACTTCGGTGCCGTCGGGAGTGCGGTGCACCCCGATCTCGGCATCGTGGTACCGGCTGGAGCGGGGGTAGGGGTGGGCGCCGGGTATCGCGTCCATGGCGCTCTCGTACGGCTCGATCTCCGCCATGTTCTTCAGGCCCTCCCCGTGATGCCGCTGATCCCGTTGCGCCCGGCCAGCCCCAGCGCGGCGAGCCCGCCGCTGCGGGCGGCCCTGGCGAGCTGCTCCTTCTGCGCGAGGTGCGCCATGTACAGATCCGCGCCGCGGTGCCCGGCCGGCAGATCGCTGACGCTGAGCACCTTCATGCCGATGCTGAGGCTCGCCCGGATCGGATTGAGGTTCACGTCGAACGCGGACTCGTTGATGGACAGCTCGGTGAGCCGCACGGGCATGACGCGCTTGGCCCCCCACGTGAAGAGCGTCAGCGGCATCTCGATCGGACTGATCTCGATGGTCCCCTTCTTGGTGAGCCGCGACGCCTCGCGCAACTGCGCGGTCGTCGGGTGCACGAGCATCTCGAGGGTCGCGAGTTCGGGGTGGATCCCGTCGGGAGCGGCGACCTCGAACTGGTCGGTGGCGTCGATCTCGGCGGTGAACTTCCAGGTCTCCTGCGCGGGGCCCTTGAGGCGGAGCGCCTCGTTCCGGTCCCCGGACCCGCTGCCCCCGCCGCCGGCATCACCGGACCCTCCGGCGGCCTGTGGCGAAAGACTGCGCTCGAGGGTGTCCGGGTTGAACTGGAGCACGATGATGCGTTGCGGCGTCCCGCGCTCGGGGTCGACGACGACGATGCCGGAGCGGATGGGCTTGGGGATGTCGGCGTAGCGGGTCACAGGCGGGCCTCCAGGCGGGCCTTGAGGTCCGCGTAGTCGTGGTCGGGGAAGAGCCGCGGGAAGGCTTCAACCATGCTCCGCAGCGAGAAGAGGACGCGCTCGAACCCTTCGCTGCCCAGGGAGACATCCGCGAACAAGTACTGCCACCCGAAGGTTCCTTTGGTGAGCAGGAGTGCGTCGAGGTAGTCGGGGTACGTCACCTCCAGGCGCACGTACTGGCGGTCGTGACCCTCGACCGTGTTGAGGTCCATGTCGTAGTACCAGAGCTCCAGCGGGTCGACGCCAGGTTGGACGCGAACTGCAGTGAACTGGCCCGTTGCGGCGACCGGTGTCGAGTCGACGATCCGGAACTGCGCGTACAGGGCGCTCTCTTCAGCCGGTGTCCCTTCCCATGCCAGATCAGGCGGATCCTGCAGCAGAGCGACGAACAGATCCGTGATCCAGAACTCGCCTTCGAACGGTGCCAATGGCTCTTTCGTGCGCCAGCGGCAGCCGAGTCCGTTGAAGCGCGGCGTTCGTCGTGCGAGTTCGGACCCGAGAGGCACGTCCTTCCACTCCGGCAGGAGCGAGAAGACTCCTGGTGCTGCCTCGAGTTGCTCTCCCAGCTCCTCCATCTCGTGGTCCTCGACGGTCATCAGGTCACAGGCGAGGATCTCGTCTACCGAGGCGATGTGAGCCGATTCGATCTCAGTTGGTTTCCGCATGCGGACTCCTCTCGCGGGGGTGGTGCTAGCCCCGGTACCGAATGTTTCCCTGGGCGTCGAGTCTGATGAGCTGGCCGATCCCTCTGTCGAAGTCGCCGATGCGGCGCCTACCGGGATCGGCGATCAGGCGGTTCGTCAGGTCAATGATGTTGCTTGGGCCCGTGTCGCTGGGATTGAGTTTGCGCACCCTCACGATGGCCTTGGAGAAGGCATCGCTCACGTCCAGCATGCGGCGCATTCTCTTCTCGTCGTCGCGATTCACGTAGATGCGGCTCTTTTCGGTGTCGAAGGCGGGCGGCTTCTCAAGGCCTGACACGGTATAGGAGGCGGGCTGGCCGGTGATCGCGGGTTCTTCGTCCCACTTCTTCTTCGCCCGATCGTAGGAGTAGGTCCCCCACGCAGCGGTGATGGACTGCGGGAACCCGGGTATGTCCCCGGTGTGGTAGGTCAGGTTGATTCGATACCAGACCATCTCGCGCGTTCCGGAAGAAATGGCCTTCTCGGGGTATTCCTCGATCGCCTTCTTGAAGAGCGGGTTGTTCACCTTGCTGCGTGCCGGCACGAGATTCGACCCCTTCGCCGGCCCGCCGAGCCGCTCCGTGAGCAGATGCATGCGCACCCACGAGTTGCTTCTGTTCCGGTTGAGGTCGTACTTGTTGATGTATCGGAAGCCGATGGGTTCCTGAATATCTGCCGCGCCCGCGTGCTGGCTGATTCCGGTGTCCGACGGGTTTTTCTTGTAGAGATGCTTGTTGAGATACTCCGCTTTGAAGTTCCTGGCGAGAACGCCGTCCTGGAAGTCGGGAATCCTGGGTTCCGGCAGGTCGGGTTCCGGCTGGTTGTTCATGTAGTCCGCATGGCGGACCCGCTTGTACTTCCTCTGGTCTTCGGCTTCGGTGTATCCAGGCGTCACCAGCCCTGACGGGTTCAGTCTCGCCGTCACCCTGAAATCCGGATATCCCGACTTCTCGAGGCTGGTGAGCCGGTACCAAGCGCGCCAGCCGTCGAGCAGGGAATCATGAACGCGCTCATCCATTCCCCGGCTGAGCTTTTCCCGCAGTCGGGGGCGGATACGGGCGATGATCTCCTGCAGCCGGTCTTCCTTGGCGTTCTTGGAGTCCTCTTCGTTTCGGCGCCTGTCCTTCTCGGGCCCGGACTTGGGCCTCCCCGGACCGGACCGGCCCGGCCCTCTGTTGCCCGGGCCGGTTCGGTCCCGGTCCTGCTCGGGCCTTCTCCCGTCCGGCTTCTTCGGCTGGGCGGGTTTGCCAGGCGCGTCGTTGTCGTCCTTCGGCTTGCTGGGATCTGTGTCCTTGGACGGCGTCGGGCGCTTGTCGTCGTCCTTCGGGCGGGTGGAGTCCTTGTTGTCCTGCGGCCGGCCCGGAGTGTCGTTCTTCGGCTTGGGCGCCGGCGCCGGCGCCGGGTCGGGCTTCGGCTTCGGCCGGGGGGTCGGTGTCGGCTTCGGGGACGGCGTGGGGCGGGTGTCCGGCTTGTCGTCGCGGCGGTCCTGCGGCTTGTCGTTCCGGTTGTCCGCGGCGGGCTTCCTGTCGCCGTTCGAGGGCTTGGGACTGGCCGGCCCCGGCGTCGTGTCCTTCGGCTTCGCAGGAGACGGGGTCTTCGGCTTGGCGTCCGGCGTCCTGTCCTTGCCCGGGGCGGGTGCGGCCGGCTTCTTGGGCGTGGTGGCAGGGGTGGTCGCCGGCTGGTTCTGGCCCTGCTGGTCCTTGCCCGGGCCGCGCTTGTCGCCAGGAGGCGCGGCCGGCGGCGCCGGGCTCTTTTCCTTGTCGTTCTTGGGCTTGCCCAGATTCGCCGCCACGCCCTTGAGGCGCTGCCCCACCTTCGCCACGTACTTGCCGATGCCGCTGAGCAGCGCCTCGTAGGCCAGCTCCAGCAGTGCCACGATGCCCGCCGCGACCGCCTTCGCGAAGAGGATGCCGGCGCCGCCCTGGCGGACGGCCTTCAGCCAGGTGATGACCGCGCCGATCGCGCGCAGGATCTCGCCGAGCGCGCCGATGGCGACCTTGATCGCGTCGATGACGGCCATCGCCCAGCCCGCGCCCGGGATCAGTTTCGCGATGACCTTGGTGATGACGATCTCGCCGATGATGAAGGGCAGTTGGGGGACGATCGCGTCCCACGTCTCCTTGACGATCTTCTCCAGGGTGTAGCCACCCTTGATCAGCTTCTCGATGATCGCCTTGGGGATGCCGATGATCTCCTCGATCTTCGACTGGAACCACGACTTCACGGCCGCCTGGACCTCACGGAACAGGTGGTTCTTGGCCCCGTCCACGGCGGAGTTCTTCGCGCCGCTCAGCCAGCCGCCCGGGTCCGAGAGGAAGTCGACCGCGATGAGCATGAAGTCGCCCAGCGCGCTGAGGAGTTTGGCGGCGTAGTCGAGGACGGTCTTGATCGCGTCCACGACGGCCTTGAGGACGTCCATCAGCATCTTCTTGAGGATGCTCAGGATGTCGCTCAGCAGTTTCGCGATGCCGTCCAGCAGATCGGTGATGATCTGCTTCAGCATGCTGGCGAGCTTGTTGACGAGGGCGATCGCCGCCTCGATCAGGGACGTGATGAACTTCCGGATCCGGTCGGCCAGTTCGATGATGGCCCGAACCATGTTCTTGGCGAACTCGATCAGATCGTCGATGAGCTGCTTGATCGTGTCGACGATGAACTTGCGGGCCTCGTTGATCCAGCGTTCGACGGTCTCCTTGAAGTTCTTGATGAAGCCGACGACCGCGTCGCGGGCCGCCTTGATGACGCGGACGATCGCGTCCTTGATCTCGATGACCTTCTGTTTGATCCAGTCGAAGGCCTTGGTGATCCAGTTGCCAGACTCGCTGACGCTGTCGTCGCGCTTCTTCTCCGCGTCGCGTTCGGCCTTGGTGTTCTCGTCCTTGATCTTCTTGTCGCCGTCCTCCTTCTCCCTGGTGACGTCCTTGTCGGTCTTCTCCTCCCGGTCCTTGACGTCCGTCCGGACCTTCTCGTGGCGTTCGGTCTTCTTGGTGCCGAGGCTCTTGAGCTCCTCGTCCTGCTCCTTGCGCCAGTCCTCGCGCTGGGTGTTGACGTCGCTCAGCGCCTTCTCGCGCTCGCCCGTCTGGCTCTGCGTGTTGGTCGCGATCTCGGCGTCGACCTTCGCCTTGTGCTTCGCCTGTGAGTCGCGGAAATCCCTGTCCTTGGTCTGCCGGCCCTCCGACATGCCCTTCTGGCCGTCGCCGAACGCCTTCTGGAACTGCGGTCCGCGGTCGTGCTCGGCCACCTCCGACGCGGCCTCGGGCGGCACGGCCCCGGTCGACGCGCCCCCCTCGGGCACGCCGGCCTTCCCGCCGTCCGGACCGGGAACCTTCCCCTTCATCTGCTCCTTCGGAGCATTCGGGTAGACCTGGTCCTCGCCCATTCCGCGGGCGGAGTCCTCACGGCCCGTCGTCACGGTGTCCTGGCCCTTGGCGTCCACGGCCGTGCCCTGCTCGCCGGCCGTCTGCTCGGCGGCCCCGGACATCTCCACGCCCGGCGCGTTGCCCGCCTGGGCCTGCTTCAGCGCCTCGTCCTTGGTCGGCAGGCCGGCGAACTTGGCCGCCAGTTCCTGCGCGTCGACCTCGAAGCCGACCCAGCTGAGCACCTTGCCGATGCCGAAGCCGAGGGCCATCTTGAAGGTGTCCCAGCCTCCGGGCTCCTCCGCCTTCTCCGCCTCGATCTCGCCTTCGGGCTCCTTGGCTCCCGTGACCTCGGCCTTCTCGTCCTTCGGGGCCTCGGCCTTCTGTGCCGGATCCTGGGAGTACTGGGCGGGGGCGTCGGCTTTCGGCTTGCCCTCCAGCGTCTTCGGAGCGCCCGCCGGGCGCTGCATCGACGGCGGCGCCGACGCCAGGGACTTGTGCTCGTCGCCGACGGTGCGGTCCACGGAGCCGCCCACGCCGCCCATCGCCTCAAGGGCCTTGTGGGGCTTCAGTTTCGAGGCGGTGGACAGACCCGCCTCGGGGGACACGGCCGAGAGGTTCGGCGCCGCCCCGGAGTCCTTCTTCGCCTTCTTGGCCGCTGCCGCCGCCCCGCCACGGCCTCCTGACCGGCCCCCGCCCTGCGGCGCCCTGGGCGCCGGGGCGGCCCGCCTGGACGGCGCGGCCTTGGGCGACGGAGCGGTCTCCGGTGCGGGCGCGGTGGCCGGAGCCTTCGCCGGCGCGGGAGCCGGGGGAGGGGCGGGCGCCGGGCCGCTCTGCGGGTCCGGTGCCGGAGCGGGGTCCGACGACGGTCCCTCGGTCCCACCGGCCTCGTTGCTGCTCGCCCCGCCGGGCGTGTCCGCGCCGGATCCGCCGGTGACATGGGTGTCCCGCGCGGGGGACGGTGCCGGCGCGCCGGTGGCCTGCTCGCCCGCGGCCGCGGGAGCCGGTGCCGGCGGCTTCTGCTCCTGCTTCGCCGCTGGTTCCGGTCCCGCCGTACCGCCCGCCGCCTGCGGCGACGACTTCTCCTGTGCGGCGGCCGGGCGGTCGCCCGCGGCGGCGGTGCCCTTCTCCTCCTTGGCGGCGGCCTCCTGGGTCGCGTCGCCGCTCTCCGACGTGCCAGGCTTCTCCTGGACCGCCGTCTGGGCCGCGACGGGTCCGGCCTTCGGGTCGGCGCCGCTCTTCGGGTCCTTCGACGCCGGACCCGGAACGGGCAGCGCCGCGGCGGCACGCTCCAGCGCCGCCCCGCCGGATTCCGCGCCGTCCGGCGGGTTCTCCTCCTCGTCGGCCGAAGGCTCGGCGTCTGCGGGTGCGGCGGCGCCGTCCTCGTCGTTCTCGGCCTCGGCCGCCGCGTCCTCGGCGTCCTCCGCGTCCCGTTCGGCCTGGACCTTGTCGGCCTTGGTGACCGGGGGAGCGGGGAACGACGGCACCGCGGGTGCCGCGGCCGGGTCGGCGCCGTCCGCGGTGGGCACGGCGGACACGTCGAGGTCCTGCTCCGGCAGGAAGTCCTCCGGCTGGAGCTTGACGTCCCAGGCGCTCTTCTCCCCGCCGCCGACCTCCACCTCGGAGGTGCTGTCGGACAGTTGCTCCTCGGCCTCGTCCTGCGGACCGTCGAGATCCTGGTACCGTACGCCGTCGAGCCGGCTGAGCGGGCCGGGGTCCGATACGCCTCTGCCCGCTGACGTGGGCGACCCACCGGGCTTGTCCTGGCCCGCCTTGTCCTCGGGCCTGATCTGCTGCCCCGCCGTGAGCGAGTCGACCGCTCCCGGACGGTTCTTCGCCGCGGACTCCTCCTCGCTCGGGGCGGCGGCCTGCTGCTCCTCACCCTCCTCCTTGCCGCCCTCGGCGCCGGACTCCTTCTTCTCGCCCGCCTGCTGTCCGGCCGCCGATGCGCCGCCCGGGGACGCGCCGCCGCCACCGGCCCCGCCGCCGGCGGCCCCCGACCGGTCCTGCTGAGGGGCGGATGCGGGTGCGGCCGGCTCCTGCGCGGACGCCTGTCCGCCGTCCGTGCCCGACTGCTCGCCGCCCTGCGGGGCCCGACCGCCCTGCGGTGTCGTGCCTTCCTCCGCCGTACCGCCGTTCTGCGGCGTACTGCCGGGAGCGCCCTCGGGGTCCGTGTGCTCCTTCTCCGGGCCCGGCGCCGGGGCGGGCCTTTCCTGCTCCTCCTGCTCCGCCTCCGCCGCCCGCTGTTCCTGCTCCCGCTCGAGGGCCACGTCGTCGAAGAGATCGTTCTCGGCCTGCGGGGCGTCCAGCGAACCCTGTTCCTGAGCCTGCTCCTCGTCGCCGTCGAGCTCGTCGACGATGTCCAGCAGCCTCTCCTGCTCCGAGCTGAGCAGCCGGCTCTCCAGCCGGTCCAGAACGCTGTCCTGCAACTCCTCCGGCAGCCGGGCGAGCTGACGCCGGGTCCGGCCGGACCGGTCCTCCGGGTCGCCCCGCAGCGACCGCACCACGCTGTTCGCCAGCCGGTCCACCAGCGTCGCCGGATCGATCTGCTCCAGCCGGTTCCGGTCGGCGTCCACGCGGGCGTACCGCAGCCAGCCGGGCGTCGTCTGCCCCGGCTCCACCTCGAATGCCGCGCCCTGCTCCCGTACAAGGTCCTGCGCCGCCGACTCCGCCTCGCGCTCCATCGCCTGCTGCGGCAGGCTCACCGCGCCCAGGTCGCGCCCGGCCCGCAGGGTGCCGAGACCGTGCGGGTTCTGCACCGTGTGCAGCAACTCGTGGGCGAGCAGGCGCTGTCCGTCGACCGTGCCGGGCCGGTAGGCGCCTTCGCGGAAGAAGATGTCCTGGCCGACGGCGACCGCGTCGGCGCCCAGCAGCTCGGTGAGCGCGCCCGCGTCCCGGTCGGTGTGCAGCCGTACCCGCCCGAAGTCGTGGCCGAGCTGCTCCTCCAGCTCCCTGCGCACGCTCACGTCGAGCGGCTGGCCCGCACCGCTGACGATGTTCTTCGGCTCCACAGTGCCCGACTTGGCGCGGTCCTTGCGCTTGCGCCGCTTGCCCGCCTGGTCCGACCGTGACTCCTGCGAGTGGGAGGTGCTCATGACGTCACCTCGCCACGGCCCGACAGACCGGCGTGCACCGCGCGCGCCAGCTCCTGGCCCAGACGGCGGGCGGACGCGGTCGCGGGCAGCGGCGGCAGCCCCGCCAGCCCGTCCAGCGCACGGCCGCCGTCCGCCGCGAGCGGCACGCCCCGTTCCCGTACGAGCCGGGTCAGTTCGGCCTGGAACGCCGCGGTGACACGCTCGGCGTCGACGCCCCGGCCGAATCCGTCGAGCGCCAGCTCGCCGATGTCCACCCGCACGGTCGCCTCGCGCGGAGCCTCGTTCAGACCCATCCGTGGACCTCCGAAGGCGTCAGGGAGCGGTCCAGCTTGAGGTATTCGGTGCGGGCGGCCTCCAGCATGTGACGCATCCGGAGCCGCTCGCCCTCCTCCGCCGCGAGGAACGCGCCGGACAGTGCGATGTTGCGGATGGAACCGCCCGCCACGGTCAGCCGGGCCAGCAGTTCGGGGTCGATGTCCTTCATGGGCGCCTGCGCGGGCAGCACCCGGCGCCAGATCTCGGCCCGCTCGCTCTCCCCGGGGAAGGGGAAGTCGACCACGAACCGGATACGGCGCATGAACGCCGTGTCCAGCGCCTGCTTCATGTTCGTGGTCAGGATCGCGAGACCCCGGTACGCCTCCATCCGCATCAGCAGATAGCTCACCTCGAGGTTGGCGTACCGGTCGTGGCTGTCCTTGACCTCGCTGCGCTTGCCGAACAGCGCGTCGGCCTCGTCGAACAGCAGTAGCGCGCCGCCCCGTTCGGCGGCGTCGAAGACCTTCCGCAGGTTCTTCTCGGTCTCGCCGATGTATTTGCTGACCACCTGGGACAGATCGATGATGAAGAGATCCAGGCCCAGTTCCTTCGCCATCACTTCGGCGGCCAGGGTCTTGCCCGTGCCGGAGCCGCCGGCGAACAGGGCCGTGACGCCGAGACCCCGCCGCAGGGTGTGGGCGAAGCCCCACTCCTGATAGACGGTGGGACGCCGGCGCACATGCGCCACGATCTCGCGCAGGATCTTCAACTGCCGCTCGGACAGGACGAGATCGCCCCAGCCGGCCTGCGGTTCGATACGCCGCCCGAGCTCGTCCATGCCCATCCGGGCCTCGGTGAGGCCGGCACGCCATGCGAGCCCCGTCGCGTCCAGCTCGTCCTCGCCGGGCAGGTCGCGTGCGACGGCCGCGCCGGCCGAACGCACCAGGTGCGGCGGCAGCTGGAACTGCGCCACGAGATCCCGCAGTGCGCTCTCGGGCACCTCGGGCACCTCGGCGAAGGCCTCCGTCCAGACACCGAGCTGCTCGTCCGCGTCGAGCGGCGGCACGGTGACGCGCTCGCCCCGCGCGCGGGCCGTCGGCCGCGGCTCCTGGCCGGAGACGACGAGCGGAACGGCGGCGCTCTCGACGAACACGTCGGCGACGGCCGCCTGTTCGCGGTCCAGGTCGCCGAACTCCACCAGCAGGGCGGCGGGCAGCAGGATCGCCTCGCGCTGCCACAGCCGGGCCAGCCGGTCCCGCTCGGCCGGCGCGGCCGGGACGTCGGCGGCCGACATCTCGTACAGGCCGAGTCCGGAACGGCGGGCGGCCGCCGCGGCGATGTCCGTGCGGCTGCGCAGATCCCCGCCGACCAGTTCCACCCGCAGTGGCGCCCCCGGGGCCGCGCCGGCCCAGCCGGCCGCGACCCGGCTCGCCGCCAGGTCGTACGAGGCGGGGAGGGAATCCGGCACGCCGGTGCGGCGCAGCAGTCCGTGCAGCCGGGAGTCCAGATAGGGCGAGCCGGCCAGGAAGTGCAGAATGCGCTCGTCGAGGCGGAGCCGGGAGGTGGTGAGCCGGGTCTCGTCGTCGAGCTCGACGATCCGCCAGCGGCGCAGCGGTGCGACGGGGGTCAGCGCGCTCCAGTGCGGCGCCTCGAGCGCCGCGAGGGCCAGGGAGAACGTGGGATGGCCCCGCTCGGGATCCCCGGATGCCGCCGCGCACCGGGCACCGGTGGTGGGATCGAGTTCGGCCGCGGCGGCGAGCAGCACGATGTCGCGCTCGAAGGAACTGAGCCCGAAGCAGGCCACGAGCGCGTCGAGCGCGGTGGGCCCGCCGGCGGTCGACGCGTCGCCTCGGTGATCCTCGCGCCGCGCGAGACCGTCGCCGGCGCCGTCGAGCGCCTCTGCCGCTCCGCTCGCCGGGTCCTTGTCCGTGTCCGCGCGGGAGGGTTCAACGCCTTGGCCGCCGCCCGCCGGAGCCGTGTCCGCCTGGTCCGGATCGGGGGCTTCCGTCGCCCGGGTGGCCGGAGACGTGTCCGCCTGGCGCGGACGGGAGGTGTCCGCCGGGACCGTGCCCCCGTCCGCACCGGGGGCTTCCGTCGCCCGGCTGGCCGGAGCCGTGTCCGCCTGGCGCGGACGGACGGTGTCTGCCCGGCCCGTCACGGCCTCGTCGCTATGGGCGCCGCCCGCCGGAGCCGTGTCCGCCCCGTCCGGTGCGGGCCTGCCGGCTCGATCACGGCCGGACACGGCCGCGGACGTGTCCGGCCGCGCGGCGCCGCCGCCCGTGTGCCCCGCCCGTGCCGCGTGCGCGTCGATACGGGCCAGGACCGCCTGGATCGCCGACGTCAGCGCGCGGCCCTGGGCCGCCGCCCCGGCGGGGCCGCCGCCCTCCTTGTCCGTGCCCATGTCCTCACCCGCCCCCGTCCGCGACACCCCGGCTCAGCTCTTTCCGTCCTGCTGCGGCCGTGGCCCGTCGGCCCCGCCCGCCTTACGGGAACGGCCCGACGCCGCCGCCCGCTTGACCGCCTGCTTCGCCGGCGTGCGTCCGCCGGCCGGCTGCTCCCTGCGGGCGCGTGCCGGTACGGGCCGTTCGGCCGCAGCCTCTTCGCCCGCCCCTGCCCGTGGCGCCTCCACCGGCTCGGCGGTGCCTTCGGGCGCGTCCCCTGCGCCCTCGGAAGGTGTGCCGGAGCCGGGCGGCACCGGCGCCCCGGGCGCGCCGAACGGCAGCACCCGTACGGTCCGTTCCGTCACCGGCTTCGCCGGGACCGGCCGCTCGCGGCCCTCGATCAGCACCAGCGACGCCTGGTACGCCACCGACAGGGCGTACGGGGTCTGGTGCAGCATCCCCCACAGCTTCGACGTCTCGTCGATGTCCATCACCGTCGGCGTGAAGCGGACCTTCTGCGTCGACTCGGCAAGATCGGAGCCCGCGAGATACGGCGCCTGGGCCGCCAGTTCGATGACGTCCTTCGGCAGCACGGGGATCTCGTGGAGCGTGCGGATCACACAGCCGATGAGCCGCTGGCCGACGAGCGTGGCCTCCTCCCCGTAGGCGCTGATCAGATAGTGCAGGTCCAGGGCGGCGGCGGGGCGCTTGCGCAGGGTGCCGTCCGGGCCGCGGGTGGGCAGGTCGACGTGGCGCATGGCCGGGTTGGGCGCCACCTGGTAAAGGAACACCGTGATGGTGGGGTCGGTGGGCGGCTCGTTCGGCGGCTTGCGCGTCTCGACGTTGACGGCGAGGTCCATCTCGGGGGCCAGGTTGTCGGCGATGAGCAGGCTCAGTGCCTGGGTGACCGTCGCGACGGCGAGTGCGTTGCTCATTCGTCAGTCCCTCTTCCCGCCGCGTGAGGCGCGTGACAGATAGTCGTCCAACGTCAGTGCCGGCGCGGCCCTGCCGGAGCGGGCCGCCGGCCGCCGGTCCTGGCCGGGCGGCGGCGCGGCGCTGACCTCCAGCCGGCCGATCTGCACATGCACGACCCGCTCGGCCGGTTTCGGCGCACGGCGCCCGACGGAGGCCCGGGCCGCGCCGCGGGCAGCGGCCGTGTCGGAGCCGCGCGGCACGGGCGTGGCAGCCGCGGGCACGGGCCCCGCGGCGGGCGGCTGCCGGACGGCGGCCGCCGTCGCGGGCGGCGGGGTGTCCGCGGTGTCGGCGGTGCGGCCGCGCCGCCCGGCGCGTGCCGGTGGCTGCTGCGGAGCGGGCCGTACGGGCGTCCGTTCCGTGGCCGCGGGCCTCGGCCGCGGTTCCGGCGCCGTACGCCCCGCCGGCGCGGAGTCGTCCGGCCGGATCCGTTCGGTGCGCACCACCGTGTGACGATCGGTCCGTACCTCGTGCTCGTGGCGCACGGTCGTGGCCGGCGCGGCCGGTGCCGCGGGGGCCGACGGGATCAGCGCCGCGGGCTCGTCCGGGTCCGGAGGACCGTACCGAAGCGCCTCGACACGCTCGAAGGGTCCGGGCAGGCGCGGCCGCACACGTGCCGGCGCGCGCTCGGCCGCGCCCAGCGGCGTGTACCGGGCGAGCAGCCGGTCGAAGTGGTCAGACATCTGCGCACAGCTCCAGGTAGTAGCGACGCCGCAGCGGGCTGAGCGCCAGGATCTCCGGCTCGCTCCACCCGTAGGCGGTGGCGAGCAGGTGGACGTCGAGCATCAGGTCCCGCGCCCAGGTGTCGAGTTCGGTCCACAGGTAGGAGGTGATGTCCAG
Organism: Streptomyces kurssanovii; assembly: GCF_040677245.1. Taxonomy (NCBI): domain Bacteria; kingdom Bacillati; phylum Actinomycetota; class Actinomycetes; order Kitasatosporales; family Streptomycetaceae; genus Streptomyces; species Streptomyces kurssanovii. The sequence goes on along the minus strand of NZ_JBFAQK010000021.1, from coordinate 6,709 downwards.
CTCCGCCGGGGTGGCGTCGCCGCATTCGGGGCAGGCGACGGTGAGCCGCACGTCCGCCGTCGGGTCGGCCTCCGCCGCCGCCTCCGCGATCCGCCGCTCCACCCGCTCGGGCAGTAGTCCGGGCAGGGCGTCGGCGTCGACCGGTTCACCGTGCCGCAGCGCCCGTACCGTGCAGGCACGCACGAGACGGCCGCGTGCCTGTGCCGGGTCGGACGCCGTCGCGGCCGCCGTGAGATCGGCGACGGTGGGCAGCCGGAACTCGACCACCCACTCGCCCTCCGTCACCCGCAGTGGTTCCCGCGGCAGTTCGGCCCCCGCGCCCAGCACACGGGTGTCGAGGTCGAACTCCATCTCCTCGCCGCACGCGCCGCACTCGACGCGCACCTGCATACGCTCGCCGAACAGCGCACGGCGCAGCGCGAGCAGGTCCGCCTCCCGCTGCCCGACCGGCACCGACAGCAGTTCGTCGGTACCGGCCCCGGGCCTGGCGGCCCGGTGCAGCAGCAGTGAGCGGTCGGACGGGTGCTGTGCCAGTCCGGTCTCCCAGACGGCCAGCAGCTCGGCCGGCCCCGCGGCCGACGCCCCGATGGGACCGTTCATCGTTCGCCCCTCCGCGCGCGGACGGCGGTCAGGCCGGGTGCGTGAACGACGGTTCGACCGGCTCCGGCACCTCGTAGTCCCGCTCCCAGCCCTCGCATTCGAGCTTGACGCTCTGGATGGCGACGGCGTTCGCGTTCGCGTCGAGCTCGCCGAGGACCTGGTACTCGCTCACCCAGGCCCGGTAGAGCTTGTGCGAGACGGCCACCTGCCCGGCCTCGTTGAGGACCTGGATGATGATGTCCTTGCGGAAGTCCCGCAGCGACACCTCCGAGCCGAGCCCCGCGCCGACCTGCCACACCTTGTTGGCCCATCGGTCGAACTCGGGGTCGTGGGTGACACCGCGCTCCAGGGTGACGCCCTCGAACTCGGAGCGGCCCGGGGACTTCCGCGGCGAGCTGGGATCGCCGCCGTGCCGGTGCTTGACCACCTCTGTGGTGCGCTTGAGCGGACTGATCTTGCTGATGCCCGCGACCGTCCGACCGTCCCACAGGACCAGGAACTTGAAATTCTTGTAGGGGTCAAAACGATGGGCGTTTACCTGGAACTCAGCCATCGGTTTCCTTTGTGTTCCTTTTCCTCGGGCCTGGAGACTATGAGAGGTCGAACTGGCCGGCCATCTGCTGGATCTTGACGATCACGAACTCGGCGGGCCTGACCGGCGCGATACCGATCACGACATTCACCACGCCCCGCTCGATGTCGGCGTCCGTGGTGGTGTCCTTGTCGCATTTCACGAAGTACGCCTCACGGGGTGTGCCGCCCTTGAACGCGCCGAGGCGGAACAGATCGTTGAGATACGCCGACGCCTTCAGCCGGATCTGCTGCCACAACTGCTCGTCGTTCGGCTCGAACACGACCCACTGCAGGCCGCGGTACAGGCTCTCCTCGACATGGAGCGCGAGCCGGCGCACCGGCACGTACTTCCACTCGCTGTCCAGCGCGTCCGCGCCCTTGAGCGTGCGGGCGCCCCACACCAGCGGGCCCACGACGGGGAAGGTGCGCAGGCAGTTGACGCCCAGCGGGTTGAGCAGGCCGTTCTCACGGTCGGTGAGCCGGACGGTGAGCGAACGGACTCCCGCGAGGCGCGCCTCGGTGCCCGCGGGCGCCTTCCACACACCGCGTTCGCCGTCGGTACGGGCGATGACACCGGCGACCGCGCCGGACGGCGGGAAGGCCCGCAGCCGGCCGGTGAGCGGGTCGGTGAGCTGCAGATGCGGGAAGTACAGGCCCGCGTGGTCGCTGCGTACGGAGTCGAAGGCGCCGATACCCGCCCGCGCCGAGTCCACGCTGCCCCAGGTCGACGGCGAGTCGACCAGCAGGAAGATGCGCCGCTCACGGCACAGCTGCTCCGCGGCGGAGATGACGGTGACCATGTCCTCGGTGGAGGCGTAGGCCGCGAGCTCCGGAAGCGCCAGCAGGTTGACGTCGTCGACGTCGCGCAGCGCCTGCACGCCCGTCTTGTCCGCCGCGCTGCCGATGAGGTCGCGCGGCCCGGGCGCGTCTCCGTCCTTGCCGCCCCCGAGCGCGAAGACGGGCGGGTTCACCGACGCCTCCAGGCCGAGGTCGTTGGCGCACTCGCCGACGAAGCGCACGACGTCGTCGGGGTCCACCGAACCGGCGACGACCTGGAGCCGGCGGCCGAAGGCGGTGACCTCGGCCCCCGCGTACGCGTGCTTGCCCGGGGCGTCGGGCAGGGCCCGCAGCTTGCGCTCCAGCAGCAGGGCCAGTTCGGTGACGTCCGTCGGCGGTTCGCCGTCGCGGTCCGGCTCGTAGAACGTGAACTCCCGCTCCACGTCACCGATCTTGACCTTCACCTCGACGTTCAGATCGGGCAGGTCTGCGGCGAACGGCTTGGAAACGGTGCCCGACGGATCGGGCCGGTCCTCCTCCAGGACCTTCACGCGCACCAGCGACGAGCCCGCGTTCACGACGGTCTCCGCGAAGCGGCCGTGGCCCGAGTGCATCGACAGGCCGGTGAAGGTCTCCCGAGCGTCGCCACGCGCGTCCAGGACATGCAGGTTGAACGTCTTGTCCGGCGTGGGGGTGTCGTGGTCCACGGCCACCCGCAGGCCGGAACCCCACACTCCTGGTTCCTTCGCGTGCACTTCGAGCACGGGGCACTCGCTGCGCCCCTCGGTGGAGTCGAGCGTGACGCAGGCCTCTTCGCCGGTGCCGGCCTTGGCCACACGGACGACGACGGCCACCGTGCCGCCGTTGCCGAAGAACTGGTGCACCGCGTAGCCGACGGCGCTCTGGGCGGTGAGGCCGCCGAAGCGCCTCTCGAAGTCCGCGAAACTCGTGATGCGCACCGGCTGGTTGAGCGGGCCCCGGCGGGTGTGCCCCACGAACGCGGTCACCGATGTGGTGACCGAGGCGATGGTACGGACGCTGCTGGGAAGTTCCTCGATGTATACGCCGGGATAGCCCATGTGCGTCGGCATTCCCCCTCCATTCCCTTCCGCGCACCAAGAGATGGGAAGAGGGGGTCGAGAATTGCGCGCATGCGTAGAACGCATGCGAGATCTTCGCTGTTTTCCCCCGCCGCACACCCCGTGCGATATCGGTCTCGCAGGGCCATTCGCAGGCGCATGCGCCTGTGGCTCCTGATGCATGAGTGCCACTGCGAGTCTCGTTCGTCGCTCGAGTGCGGGTCAAGAGACCGATTCGGTCAGTGGTACGGAAGGTGCATGTGAATGTCCGCCGACCGGTAATCACAAGGTCAGCGGCGTGCGGGGGGTCGAATATGGAGACGAATTCACGATCACTTCACATGAATCGGACGTGTGAGGAGTGATTCAGGCCGATCGGGAACCGCCTTCGGCGCGCCGTCTTGCGTTCCGTTGGCGGGGATGGGTCCACCGGTTCACTCGATCGTGAGCAAGTTCGACCGTGCCGTTCGAGTCGCCGTGCGTGCGACCGGCGGCGGGCGGGGTGCCGGCGTCTTTGGCGGCGGTCGGGCGGGTGACGTGCGGTTAGCCGCCTGCCCGCCCCGGGGTGTTGTGACACATGGCCCCCGTCCCGGGGGATTTTGACAGTGTCTTGGCAAATTGCCGCCCGGATCGCCAGCACGCAAAACACTCGCTGGACGGAGTCAAGAGTTACGCGACCAACGCAAGAACTCCGCATGGGCGACGGGCTGATGAGGCTCGGCCGACGTCCCCTGCGCACCGCGATGCGCGACGGCGCGCGCCTTGCCTGACACACCCCCACACCAGGTCAGGAAGGAAGCCCCTGTTCCTACGCCCCTTCAGGGCGTGGTCGCTCGGTCTTGCCGTGTCGGCGCTCGTGCTGCCGGGCGGCGCCATCGCGACCACCGCGTTCGCCGCCACCACGACCACGGCGGTCGCGGCCGCCGCGACCACCGCGTTCGCGGCCACCGCGACCGATGCCGCTACGACCGATGCCCCCGCGGCCGCCACGGAGGCCACAACCGTCGCGACCGCCACCGCCGTCGTGGCCCGGACCCTCCGGCCCGACATCCCGCCCGGCGACTACCAGCAGGTCCAACTCGCGTACGGTCCCGCAGAGACGGGCGAGGCCATGTCACTTGCCGTGCTGCCCGACCGGGCCGTGCCGCACACCGCCCGCGACGGCACGGTCCGCCACACCGACGCCGCGGGCAACACCAAGGTCGCCGGCGGCGCGTACGGGAAGACGGGAGAGGCCGCTGAGACCGCGTACCTCGACCGCACGAAGCACTGGGTGGACCGCTTCGACGCCGCCCGGGCGGCGGCGGGGAAGGCGGGCGGACCCTGACGGGAACGCACGCAGCGGGCGGCGGCCTGGTCCGGCCGCCGCCCGCTGTCGTGTGTCCGGCCGCTCAGATGCCCTGCCAGTCCGGCTTGGCCGCGTAGGTGGCCCGGAAGTAGTCGGCGAGCTTCAGCCCCGCGGCCGCGGCCTCGTCGACGACGACGGTGGCGTGCGGGTGCAACTGCAGCGCCGAGGCGGGCACCAGCGCGGAGAGCGGGCCCTCGACCGCGAGCGCCACGGCGTCCGCCTTGGCCTCCCCGGTGGCGAGCAGCACCAGGTGACGGGCCTCCAGGATGGTGCCGATGCCCTGGGTGATGACGTGGTGCGGGACCTGCTCGATGTCGCCGTCGAAGAAGCGGGCGTTGTCCACCCGGGTCTGCTGGGTGAGCGTCTTGATCCGGGTGCGGGAGGCCAGCGAGGAGCACGGCTCGTTGAACCCGATGTGCCCGTCCGTGCCGATGCCCAGCAGCTGGAGGTCCACGCCGCCGGCCTCCGCGAGCGCGCGGTCGTACGCGACGCAGGCCGCGGCGACGTCCTCCGCCGAGCCGTCGGGCCCCATGAAGGACTCCTGGTCCAGCCCGAGCGGTTCGACGACCTCGCGCAGCACCACCGAGCGGTAGGACTCCGGGTGCCCGGCCGGCAGGCCGACGTATTCGTCGAGCTGGCAGACGCGGGCACGGGAGGCGTCCACCGCCTTGTTCGCGACCTTCGCCGCGAGGGCCTGGTAGATCGGGAGCGGGGTCGACCCCGTGGCGACGCCGAGAAGGGCGTCGGGCTTGCGTCGCAGCAGGTCGGCCATGGCTTCGGCGATGAGCTCGCCGCCCGCGGCGGAATCCGGAACGATGACAACTTCCACGAAGATCCCTGTCTCTGAAGCGCTCAGTGGTGTAGACCAATCTACCTGCTGAGGGGGCGTCCTGTCCTGTCCTGACAGCATGTGGACAGGGCGGGGCGTCCGTAACGGGCCAAGATCGCCGCCGTCGTCGCGACCGTGACGGCCGTCGCCGCCGCCCGGCCGGGACGCGGGCCGCTCACCGGTCCGTCGTGACTCCCTGCTTGTGCCGGGCGTAGTGGCGTGAGGCCTTCGCCCGGTTGCCGCACCCGGCCATGGAGCACCACCGGCGCTTGCCGTTCTTCGAGATGTCGTAGAAGTGCAGTACGCACTCGGGGTTGGCGCACTTGCGGATCCTGTCCGGGTGTTCGTCGAGGAGGCGCAGGTACGCCTCTGCCGCGGTCCATGCCGCCAGCCAGCCGGGGGAGTCGGTCTCGACGATGGAAAGGGGGCCCGCCTCGCCCAGTCGGCGCTGGATCCGGCCGTGGCGGAGGATCTCGTTCAGCTCGTCGGCGGCCTGCTGTGCGTCGGCGCTCCCGTCCAGTAGCGCGGCGACCGCGCGGCGGGTCGCCAGGAGTGCGTCGAGGGTGTCCTGGTCGGGCGGGACGGTGTCGGCGAAGCCGGCGGACCGCAGCCACACGGACAGTCCGTCGGGGCGCTCCAGCAGGTCGTGGCGGACCCCTTCGTCGATCCAGACGGTGTTGACCAGGTCCAGTGGCAGGGGTTCGCCGGTGAGGGGGCGGGGATCCGCCGCCGGTCCGCGGCCCGGTGCAGTGCTCATGGGGCTTCCCTTTCGTGTCGTCGGGTACATGCGATCACATCGACCTGGTTCTAACCCCTGAAAGTTATTTCAACGGTTGACCATGTGGGGAGTCAACCGTTAACGTTCGTATCACCGGTTAGCCGGGAAGTCACCCGGCCGCCCACCGACGGAGGCCCTCCATGACGCAGTCCATCGCCGACCAGCCCCTGCGGCACCTGCCGACCCTGCAGACCGGCCACGTCGGTCTCAACGTCACCGACCTCGAGACGGCGCTCCCCTTCTATCTCCGTGTCTTCGGCTTCGAGATCCTCGCCGAGGGCAAGGACGACGACCGCAAGTGGGCCTTCCTCGGCCGTGACGGCCGGCTCGTCCTGACCCTCTGGGAGCAGAGCGGCACCCCCTTCTCCACCGGCTCCGCCGGCCTGCACCACCTCTCCTTCCAGGTCGACACGATCGAGGACGTCGAGACCGCCCAGGCCGTCCTGCGGGAGCTCGGCGCCGACTTCACCCACGACGGCGTCGTCTCCCACGGCGAGGGCGCCGGATCCGGCGGCATCTTCTTCACCGACCCCGACGGCATCCGCCTCGAGATCTACGCCCCCACCGGCGCCGAAGACGCTCCCGCTCCCACCGGAGCCGCCCCCACCTGCGGCTTCTTCTAGAGCATGGGGCGCGGGCCTGCACCCGCTTCGAGTACCTGAATGACAGCGAGAAGTGGTTCAAGTCCCAGCAGACCCGCGTGCACACTGTCACGGCGGCGTGCA